>DATMIX010000028.1:0-11389 GCA_035554095.1 Gaiellaceae bacterium
CCGGACTTGTAGTCCTGCACGATCCCCCGCGCGCTGAACGGGTCGAGATCGATCCGGTCGATCTTGCCCGACAGCGTGAAGCCGCCGAGGTCGAGACCGCGTTGCAACTCCTGCGGCGAGCGCTCCGAGCCGAACGAGACCTCGAAGCGGCGCGGGACGAGCTGCAGCTCGGACGACGCCTCGTCCCGCACGAACTGCTCGAGGTCGCGCAGGAGTCCTTGCTCGAGCTCTCTTCTCTGGAGCTCGGTCAGCTCCATCCGAACGCCCTCCAGCGCCTCGTTCAGGCACTCGCGGAGAAAGGCCAGGGCCTCGTCGAGGTCCTGCGGCGCCAGCTTCTCGACTCCGAGCCGCTTCGGAACGCCGGCGAAGAACTTGTGCAGCGCCGAATGTGCCACCTGGCCGCGAAGGCGCGGATCGACCTGCTGGTCGATCGTGCGGGGCGAGATCACCCGGTCGACGAACCAGATCGACGAGCAGTCGGCGAACGACTCGAGCTCGGTGACGCCGAAGTTGGCCTTTGCCGCGAGCTCCTCGAGGACGAGTGGGTGCGTCAGCCTGGTGGGGCGCGAAAAGGCCGTCAGCGCGCGGTCGAGCCGTCGCTCCCAGCCGTTGGCCTCGGCGAGCGCGCGGGCCGCCTCGGCATCGGCGGGCGCGAGCGCGGCGAGCCCGCGCAGGCGCTCCCGCTCGGTTGGTGCGCGCTCGACCGGCCACGTCAGCGCTGAGAGCGGACGGCGCGTCGTCGAGCGCCGGACATCGTCGGCCGCGTAGAGGCCGCGGATTTCGTCCCAGAACGGACTCGGCTCCCGCGGGCCCCCTTCGTCGTTCGCGGCCTCGCGGACGAGATACAGCCTCCGTGTGGCACGCGTGCAGGCCGTGTAGAAGAGGTAGCGGTCGCGCTCGACGGAGTCCGGGCCGGCAAGCCTGGCACGGCGGGCCCGCGCATCGAGCTCGCGCCGCGCCTCCTCGTCGAGGAACGGCGAGGCTTGCGAGCGGCGCGGCAACACCCCCTCCTCGAGACCGAGCGCGAAGACCACCTCGTAGCGACGCGTCCGCGCGCGCAGGAGGTCGACGACGTCTACCCGGCCGGGCTCACCGGCTCCCCCGGCGCGTACCGGGACCCGCTCCAGTGCGGAGGCAATTTCGTCGAAGGTGAGCGAGCCGCCGAGCGCCACCCAGCCCTCGAGCTCCTCGACCAGACGGCTCACCGCCTCGTACGCGCGCAAGTCCTGGCGCGACTCCTCGCCGACGGGCGGAGCCTCGAGTCCGTAGGAGGCTCGAAGCATGAACCGTCCGAGGTCGCGCAGGGCGGTGAGCGGGGTCGGAGCCTTCCTGAGCAGCTCGAGCGCTGGGAGCGGATGGCCGTCGCGGAGGCGCATCGTCTCCTCCTCCGCACGCCCGCCCTCGTCGACCGCGCGACCGCGCAGGCGCCCCTCGATCCAGTCGACGCTCGCGCGCGAGATCCCGGAGTACGGCGAGCGGAGGAAGCCGTAGAGGTCGGTGCGGGTGCCCCCCTGCCAGGCGAAGCGCAGCAGCGCCAGCAGGGCCCGCCCGAAAGCGGTCTGGTCGAGCCGGATGCGGCCGTCGACCGCGTAGGGAATGCCGAGCGACCCGAAGGCCGTTTCGAGCGGCGCCCGAAAACGCTCCACGCTCGGGCAGACGACGGCGATCTCCTCGGGCGCCGTGCCCGCGCGGATCAGGTCCAGGAGCTCGTCGCCCACGAGCTCCAGGGCGCCGCGGCGGCCGGCGGCCTCGAGGAAGCGGATCGTCCCGTCGAGCTCAGGGGCTGCTGCCGCTTCGCGCTCGGAGAACAGCGCGCGCTCGAGGTGCGCCAGGGCCGGCGGCCGAACGTCGGGGCGCGCGGGGAGCTCTTCGATCCGCGGTCGGGCGAGCTCGGAGAGGTCGGCGGCGGTCCGCTCGAGCGAGGCGAAAGCGGGGCGCCCGGGCTCGTACGGCAGCGACACCGTGACATCCGCGCGTCCCGCGAGTGCCTCGAGGAGCGACCACTGCGCGCCGGTCAGATCCTCGAAGCCGTACGCGAACACCGGCCGGCCGTCCCACGCGCCGAGGTCGCTCGCCAAGCGCTCCGCGGCGTGGCGACGCTCGAGGTCGCGATCCCAGAGCTCGAGCCGCTCGAGCTCGGCGCGGTAGCTCTCGTAGAGCCCGGCGAGGTCATCGTCGAGCTCCGACGGCCCGACGAGCGCCGATTCGAGCTCGCCGAGCGTCGAGGCGAGGGAGTCCGCGAACCCGCCGAAGCGCGCGGAGCGGGTCCAGCCGTTCAACGTCGCGTTGGCGATCACGCGCCGCACGATCAGGGCGCGCTGGGCGTCGGTTGCGACCCGCCGGTGGCCGCCGGCGTCGGCGCGGGAAAGGCGCTCGAACAGCGTGTCGAACGTCCCGATGTCGCCGCCCATGAGGGCGCCGCATCTCGCGAGCAGCTCGCGCTCCACCCGGTCGACGTCCGACCGGTTCGGCACGATCAGAACCGGCTCTTGCGAGAGCGCGGCCGAGTAGCGCTGCAAGAGGAGGGCGACCTTGCCCGCGTTGGCGGGCCCGGCGAGGAGCGTCAGGGCCATCGGCCCATCGTAGTCCCGTCACAAGACGGGATCGCTTACGCTCGCCGAGCCCGTTCGGAAAGAGCGTGAAGCGCTTTTCGGACTAGGCCGCGACGGACTTCGGGCGCCGGCCGCGGCGCGCGGCGGCGTGACCGGGCATGCCGCCCGCACACGCATCGCAGAGATCGGCCTGTTTCGAGCCGCGGCGCGCGTCGGAATAGTTGACGCGCATCGTCGCGCCTTTACCTTCTTCGACTTCCTTACCGCAGTTATCGCAGACCAGTACCGTCTTGCGAGCCATCTTCGAGTCTCCTTTACGTAGGGGAGGCGAAAAGCTTAAGGGAAATGAGAGACGAATTCTACGCAGCTTTGCGCGCCCGGCGAATTCGCCACGAACGGAGCAGGCTCACCAAAGCTTGTTCCTCGAGATCGAGCCCCAAGTCGTGTGCGCCGACGACACGCAGATGCCGTGGACGGAAATCGTCGATCGTCCGCCCGTCGAGGTACTGCTCGACGACGGCCGGGCTCACGTATGAAGAACGGGCGACCGCCGCCGTGTTTCCGAGCCTTTCCCCCACCGTGCGCATGACGCCTGCCAGCACGCGCTTTGCCTCGGCCTCGGTATCGGCCGGGCCCTTCTCGGCAAGCGCGATCGCCGCGATCAGAGTCCCGCCCCACGTGCGAAAGTCCTTGGCCGTGAACTCCTCGCCCATGAATTCGCCGATGTACTCGTTCAACCGGCGTCCGGTCAGGTTGTAGATCTCGTTGTCCAGCCGGTAGCGGAAAAGCCTTCTGCCACCGGGCGCTTTGAGGAGAACCTTCATCGCGTCGGCCAGCTCGGTGTCGACCAGCGCGGTGCGCACCCAGACGCGGTGTTTGCCGCGAAAGCGAAAAGCGATCCGGCTTCCGCGCACAGAGACGTGGCTCTTTCGGAGAGTCGTGATGCCAAATGTCTTGTGACGCTTCGCATACCGCTCTTCCCCGACGCGAAACCAGCCGAGATTGATCAGCCGCACCGCGATGGAACATGTCCATTCCGGCGCGAGCTCGTCGAGCTCGATGTGTTCCGCCATCGCCTCGCGAAATGCCGGCAGCGCCTCTGCAAACCGGATCAGCCCGTCGAATTTCGCTTGCTCTTGCGCGGCCCGATAATCCGCGTGGTACAGGTATTGGCGCCTGCCGGCGGCATCGATGCCCGTCGCCTGGAGCTTCGCGGTCGGCCGGGGCGAGATCCAGACGTCTCGCCACGCCGGCGGGATCCGGAGTGCTTCGATCCGCTCGAGCTTCGCCTCGTCGGTGATCCGCCGCCCGCGCCCGTCCAGGTAGCGAAAGCTCCGGCGCGACCCGGCGCGCGTCCATCCTCCTTGTCTGGCCACGCTGCCGGTGTGCCCCCCGAAGCGCGCGGTAATCCCCTTTGGGAGAATCGCGCACCCATGGATGCGAACACGATCGTCGTCCTCGAAGGTGACGAGACGGGCCAGGAGCTGCTCGAGCAGGCGCTTCGGGTGCTCGCGGCCGACCTGACCGGCGTCGAGCTCGAGTTTCCCCGCTTCGATCTCTCGCTCGAGTCGCGGCGCTCCTCCAAGAACGCCGTCGTGCACGAGGCTGCCGCCGCGCTGAAGAAGGAGGGGCTCGGCCTCAAGGCCGCGACGATCACGCCGGAGGGCGCCGACGACGTCGGCTCGCCGAACCGGATCCTGCGTGAGGAGATCGACGGCAGGGTGATCGTCCGCACCGGTCGCCGCATTCCCGGCGTCGCGCCGATCGGGGGTGTGCACGCGCCGATCTCCGTCGTCCGAATGGCCGTCGGCGACGCCTACGGGGCGAAGGAGTGGCGTGAGGGAGAGGGCGCAGACGAGGTCGCCTTTCGGACGGAGCGGATCGAGCGGTCGGTCTGCCGCGACGTCGCCGAGTTCGCGTTCCAGCTCGCCGAGCGGACCGATGCGAAGGTGTTCGGAGGGCCCAAGTACACCGTCAGCCCCGTCTACGAAGGCATGTTGAAGGAGGAGATGGACGCCGCGGCCGGGCGTCACCCCGACGTTAGCTACGAGCCACAGCTGATCGACGCGACGTTCGCGCTCCTGCTCTCGGCCAGCGGCGATCCCCTCGTGATCCCCTCGTTGAACCGGGACGGCGACATCCTCTCCGACCTCGTCCTCCCGCTGTTCGGCTCGATCGCGGGCTCGGAATCGATGCTGATCGCGCTCGACGACCAGCTCGAGCCGCGCACCGTGATGGCGGAGGCGGCCCACGGCACCGCGCCCTCGCTCAAAGGGAAGGACGTCGCGAACCCGATGGCGATGATCCTCGCGGGCGCCGCGCTGCTGGGCTACGGCGACGAGCGCGCGCAAACCGCGTCGCGGGCGATCCGCGAGGCCTGCCTGGAGGCGGTGGCGGACGGTACCCGCACGGCCGACCTGGGCGGCCACGCCGGCACGACCGAGTTCACCGACGAGGTCATCCGCCGTACCCGCCAGAAGCTCGAGGTCTGGTCCGCGCTCTGAACCGACCTAGTAACAGACTGTTACTAGGAGGGTTAGCCGTCGGCGGCCATCAACCGCGGCGAGCGCTCCTGCACGAGCTCCACGAAGACGCCGGCGACGACCGGGTCGAACTGGGTTCCTGCGCAGCGGTCGATCTCTGCGAGCGCGTCCTCGTGGCCGATCGGGCCGCAGTACGCGCGCGGGGATGTCATCGCGTCGAAAGCGTCCGCGACCGCGAGCACTCGCGCTTCGAGCGGAATCGCGTGCCCGGCCTTGCCGGACGGATAGCCCTGGCCGTCCCAGCGCTCGTGGTGGAACAGCACGTACGGGATCGTGAAGCGAAACTCCGGCAGCCGCGCCAGCATCCTCGCGCCGGCGGCAGGATGGCGCTGGATCTCCTCGTACTCACGGTCGGTCAGGCGGCCGGGCTTGTGCCAGATCGTGTCCGCGACCGAGAGCTTGCCGAGGTCGTGGAGCCGCGCGCCGACGCGCAAGCGCTGCAGCCGCGCCGTCCCCCACCCGAGGCGCAGCGCGACCGCCTCGGCGAGGGCGCTGACCCGTGCGCCGTGCCCCCGCATGTACGGACGAGCGTCCACCGCTTCGCACAACCCCGCCAGCATGGCCACGGCCGACAGAGTTCAAGCCGGATGCCCGAAACCCTCTTTAGCCCTCGCCCTCGGCCTCGAAGAAACGGCGCCGCCAGAAGTGCAATGTGAGGGCTCCGGTGAGCAGCAGCCCGATGACGAGCCCTCCGCCGATCAGCCCATAGCGGTTGACCGCATCGGCGGCCGCGTGGCCCAGGTAGTAGGCGATCAGGCCGACGAGAAGCGCCCAGCAGATGCCGCCGGCGGCGTTCCAGAGGAAGAACCGCCACCAGTGCATCTTGCTCACCCCGGCCAGCCAGGCCGCGGTCACGCGCAGAACGGCCACGAAGCGGCCGAGGAAGATCGTCTTGGGCCCGTGCCGCATGAAGAACCGCTCCGACCACGGCAGGACGCGCGAGGCGTGCCGTTCGAGCCAAGCCCATCGAGCCAGCAGCTTGCGGCCGCCGATTCGGCCGATCCAGTAGCCGACGTTGTCGCCGATGATCGCCGCGGCCGCCGCGACGACGAGCACCGCCACGATGTCGAACTTGCCGCGCGAGGCCAAGACGCCGGCGGCGACGAGCGCGGTCTCACCCGGCAGCGGGATCCCCGCGGACTCCATCCCGATCAGCAGGAAGAGCAGGACGAGCCCATAGTCCTGGACGAGCGACTCCATCAGGAGACGTGCAGGGCCATCAGCACGGCGTCGAGCCGCTCGTTTCGGCGCCGGTAGTGGCGGCGGCGGATCCCCTCGCGCTCGAACCCGAAGCGCTCGTACAGTCGGATCGCTGCCTCGTTGTGCGGAAAGACGTGCAGCTCGATCTTCTCGACACCCGCTCCGCGGGCCCACTCGACCGCCTGCTCGAGCAGGGCGCTGCCGATGCCCTGCCGCCTGTGCGCGGCGTCGACCATCAGGCCGAGGTCCGCGACGTGCGCGCAGGCCGGATGCGAGTCGCGGGCCAGCGAGAGCCGTCCGACGATCCGGTCATCGGCCTCCGCGACGAAGACGGCGGCGTGCGGCGTGCGGCGGATCGCGCGGAGGTAGCGCCGCTCGTCACCGACGTCGCGCCAGTCGCCGTCCGTGATCAGCCAACCCTCCGGCTCGGCGCCCACCTCCCGGCCGAGCGCGACCAGCGCGGCTGCGTCTGCCGGCGTCGCGCGCCTCACGACCACGCCGGTCAAACGACCACGCCGTGGCCGCCGCGCCGCGGGTCTCCCGCCGCGGCGAGCGAGCCGTCCTCAGCGAGCTCGACGGCGGAGGCCCCGCCGAAGTACAGGTTCCGCCGCCGCCAGCGGACGAGCTCGTAGCCCCATTCCTCGAGCCGGTCGAGCTCCGCGGGATCCGAGCCTCCCTCGCAGTGCACGTGTGGCTCTTCGACGTGCACGCGCGGCTGCTCCAGTGCCTCCGCGACGGACATGCCGTGGACGGCGACGTTGACGACGATCTGCAGGATCGCCCCCCGCAGCCGTACCGAGCCCGCGCTGCCGACGACGAGCCGTGGCCGCTCGCCGTCCAGCACGAGCGATGGCGCCATCATGCTCGTCAGCCGCCTGCCGGTCCCTGAGCCGGAGCTCCGCCGCACCGGATTCAGGTCGTACTCGCCCAGCATGTTGTTCAGGTGGACGCCGGTGCCCGGAACGACGACACCCGAGCCGGAGCCGTTCGAGGCCGTCAGCGATGCGGCGTTGCCGGCAGCGTCCACGGCGGAGATGTGCGTGGTGCCCGGTGCTCCGGCGGTCTCGACCCGCCCGGCCTCGCGGGCGCGGATCCGTTGGACCGCGTCGGCGACGGCGCCTTCCGCGTAGAGGCTCCGCGCAAGGCCGCCACGGTAGAGGTCGGTCGCGAACCTGCCTCCCCGTGCTCTGGTCTGCTCCCGCATGACCTCGGCGAGCCGCGCGATCGCCTCGGCGCTGCCCGGGCGGGCATCGAAGCCGAGGCGGTTCAGCAGGAGGAGGCCGTAGCCGATCAGGAGGCCCCCGGACGAGGGCGGCGGGTTCGTCACGAATTCGTGGCGACCGAAGGCGACCCTGATCGGCCGACGGGCGATCACGCGGTACGCGGTGAGATCGTCGGGCGTCAGGGTCCCGCCCTCCGCGAGCACGTGCTCGCAGACCCGCCGCCCGAGCTCGCCGCCGTAGAACGCGGCGCCACCCTGATCGGCGAGCTCCTCGAGCGTGCTCGCGAGATCTGCCAGCACGAGCCGGTCGCCGGCGACGAGCCTCCCCTCGGGCCCGTACATCTGCCGCCCGGCCGCGGTGTGCCGAAGGATCAAGTCGAGAATCGCGTGCAGGTACGCCTGCTGCCGGGTGAGCTCGAAGCCCTCACGGGCGAGCGCGATCGCCGGCTCCAGGAGCCGCCGCCAGGGCACCGTGCCGTACGCCGCGTGCGCGAAGGAGAGGCCTGCGACCGTGCCTGGCACGGCGCACGAGGCGGCCCCGATCCGGAAAACCTGCGACGTGTCGCGATCGAACTCGACGTCGACCTCCTCCATCTCGCGCACCCCGGATCGATCCAGGCCACGGCCCGGGATTGCCGCGAAGAAGTCGAGCAGCCGCGCCGAGTCGTCGCGCGCCCTGTGGACGAGCAGGAACCCCCCACCGCCGGGCCCCGTGAGCGGGCTCTCGACGACCCACGACGTGAACGCGGCCGCGATGCAGGCGTCGACGGCGTTCCCGCCGGCGTGGAGCACCTCCGCACCGCTCTCCGCAGTGAGAGCATGCCCGGCTGCGATCGCACCTCTCATCGGCCAAGGGTAACCGGCCCTCGAACCGGGAAAATCGGCCCGTCCGGACTCCCGCGCTATGGTGCAGGCCCGTGGACGCCCGTCCGACCGCGGTCGCTCGCGAGGCCGCTCTTTGCGCCTGTGCCGCCGCGATCTTCGCTTCGCTGCTCCTCTGGCTCGGACCCCCCGGCGCCGATTTCGCGGCGCACGCTTACCAGCGCTCGGCGTTCCTCCAGCACGGCTTCGCCTTCTGGAACAACTTCTGGTATTCGGGCCGTTACAGCTTCGTCACTTACAGCCTCGCGTACTACCCCCTCGCGGCCCTCCTCGGGATCAAGGTTCTCGCGGTGGGCAGCGTGGCGGCAGCCGCGTTCGCGTTCTCCTTCGTTCTCGGACGCGAGTGGGGATCGACCGCACGCTGGTCGGGCCGCACGTTCGCGGTCGTCTGGGCCGGAATCGTCCTCTCGGCGGCCTTCCCGTTCGTCCTCGGGGCAGCCCTCGGGCTGCTCTCGCTCTGCGCGCTCCAGTACGGCCGCCGCTGGATCTTCGGTGCGCTCGCCGCCCTCACCGTGGCCGCGAGCCCGCTCGCGTTCCTGCTGCTCACGGTCGTCCTCGCCGGAATCGGCTTCGCGCGCTGGCGGGATCGGCGGAAATTCGTCATCCCGGCCGCGTTCGTGGCGGCGATGCTCGCCACCGAAGCCGCGCTCTGGCGCCTTTTTCCCGACAACGGGCACTACCCGTTCTCGTGGCAGGAGCTGCTCGCCGTCTCCGCGTTCTGCATCACCGGGGCCGCGCTGACATGGCGCGTCGACGGCGCGCACGTCCTCTGCTCGGTGTTCGTCGTCTACTTCGTCGGCTGCCTCGGCGCCTTTGCCGTCCCCTCCGCGATCGGGGAGAACGTGGCGCGGCTCCGCTTCCTGGCCCTGCCGGTCATGGTGCTCGCCTTCTCGCTCAGGCGCTGGCGCCCGTTCCCGGTCGCCTTCGCGACGCTCGTGCTGGCGCTCTCGTGGAACGTCACCCCGCTCGCTTTCAGCTTTGCCAAGAGCGAGGCCGACCCGGCGTCGTCACGCACGTACTGGCTGCCGGCGATCAAGTACCTGCAGCACCACCTGAGCCGCTCGTACCGCGTCGAGGCGGTCGACACCGCCGGCCACTGGGACGCGGTCTACCTCCCGCGGGCTGGGATCCCGCTGGCACGAGGTTGGTTCAGGCAGAACGACTTCCCCCAGAACCGGGTCCTTTACGACGACGAGCGACTCGGCAAACGCGTCTACCTCGGCTGGCTGCACTCCGTCGGCGTCCGCTACGTCGTCCTCACGGATGCCCCGCTCGACTACAGCGCGCGCAAGGAGGCGAAGCTCCTGCGCAGCGGCCGGTCGGGCCTGAAACCAGTCTTCCGGACCGAGCACGTGACGATCTACTCCGTGCCCTCGCCTCGGCCGCTGATCACAGGCCCGGCCCCGGCACGCGTGGTCGAGCTGACGCAGACTCGCGTGACCGTGCGGGTGGAGTCCCGCGGGACGTACCGGCTGGCGATCCGGTACTCGCCGTACTGGATGGCCTCGACCGGTTGTCTCGACCCCGGGCTCGACTCGATGATCCTGCTGCGGGCGCCCGCGGCCGGCGACGTGCAGCTCAGGTTCCATGTGAACGCACGCCGAGCCATCGCGGCCTTCGCCGGCCGGCGGCCGCAGACCTGCCTCCCTTAGAGCACGACCGCTCCGGCCGCGGCCGCGGCAGCCCCACGCCGGCGTCCGACACCACGCAAACGCCGGCGTTAGCAGCGACTTTCACGCCCGTCGTCACACTTCGGTAACGGTGTCCGACGTCGGGACTGGTCTAGACCAGGCTTGGCCCGTGCGGGCTGGGCTGCGGCGCGGTCAGGTCTGCAGGAAGCTCGGGGGCTCGAGGGAGTCCTCGTTGAGCGGCCGCTCGCCGAAGACGCGCGCCCGCATGCCCTGAGTCCCGAAGCCGGTAGCGACCACGGTCACCCAGACCTGGCCCGTGAGCCGCTCGTCCACCGTGGCTCCGAAGATGATGTTCGTCTCGTCCGTCGACGCCTGGCGGATTACCTCGGCGGCCTCGTTGACCTCGTAGAGCGAGAGGTCGTCGCCGCCCGCGATCGAGAGGAGGATTCCCCTCGCGCCAATGATCTGCTGGTCGATCAGCGGCGAGCGGAGCGCACGCTCGGCGGCCTCGCGTGCCCGGTTCTCGCTCGTCGAGAACCCGATTCCCATCAGTGCCGTGCCGGCGTCCTGCATGATCGTCCGGACGTCCGCGAAGTCGAGGTTGATCAGTCCAGGCAGCGTGATCAGGTCGCAGATGCCCTGCACACCCTGACGCAGGACGTCGTCGGCGATCCGGAACGCGTCGAGCATCGACGTGGACTTGTCGAGCACCTCGAGCAGGCGCTCGTTCGGGATCACGATCACCGTGTCGCAGTTCCTGCGAAGCTCGTCGACGCCCTGTTCCGCGGTGGACTTGCGCCGGGTGCCCTCGAACCGGAACGGCGTCGTGACGATGCCGACCGTCAGCGCCCCGAGCTCGCGCGCGATCCGGGCGACGACGGGCGCGGCGCCCGAGCCGGTGCCGCCGCCCTCGCCCGCCGTGACGAACACCATGTCCGCGCCGCGCAGGGCGTTCTTGATCTGGTCGTAGCCCTCCTCGGCAGCGCTGCGTCCGAGATCCGGATCCGCACCCGAGCCGAGCCCTTCGGTCAGCTCGCGGCCGATGTGGATCTTGAGCGGCGCATCGCTCATCCGCAGCTGCTGGATGTCGGTGTTGACGGCGACAAACTCGACCTGCGCGATGCCTGCGTCCATCATCCGGTCGAGCGCGTTCAGGCCGGCTCCACCCACGCCGACGACCTTGATCACGGCCAGGTACGCGGCGGTCTCGCCGCGCGGCACGCGATGCAGGCGCGGAGGCTGCTCGGGCAGGGGCTGGAGCATCGGCGGCGGCTCGGGCACCGGCTCGAGCCGAACCGGCTCCGGCTCCGGCTCTTCGTCGGCGGCGGGCTCCGGCTCGGCGAGGCGCTCGGGCTCGGG
>DATMIX010000029.1:0-23038 GCA_035554095.1 Gaiellaceae bacterium
CAGGGCGAGTTCTGCTTAGCCTGTTCGAAGAGGTCGCGCACGCGCGAGGCGCCCACGCCGACGAACATCTCCACGAAGTCCGAGCCGGAGATGCTGAAGAACGGCACGCCCGCCTCACCCGCGACCGCGCGGGCCAGCAGCGTCTTGCCGGTGCCGGGAGGCCCGTAGAGCAGCACGCCCTTGGGGATCCGCGCGCCCAGCGCCTGGAACTTCTTCGGGTTCTCGAGGAACTCCTTGATCTCGTGCAGCTCCTCGACCGCCTCGTCCACGCCGGCCACGTCCTTGAAGCCGATCTTCGGCGAGTCCGGCGCCATGCGCTTCGCGCGGCTCTTGCCGAAGCTCATCACCTTCGAGCCGCCGCCCTGGACCTGGTTCATCAGGAAGATCCAGAAGGCGAACAGGAGCACGAACGGCAGCAGCGAGGTGAAGAAGCCGATCCACGACCAGTTGCCTGTTCCTTTCGAGTCGTACTCGATGTGCGCTGCGTCGAGCTCGGACTCGAGGCCGGGCACCGACTGGTCGGCGGGGTAGTGGACGGAGAACTTCTTGCCGTCCTCCTTGCCCGTGATCTGCCGCTTGCTCGGGGTGAAGGTGACGTCGTCGAACTTCGCGCCGGATTTGACCTCCTGGCGGAACTGCGAGTACGTCAGCTTCTCCGTGCTCTTGCCGTGCGGGATCATCTGGCTCGCCAGGTAGACGAGCAGCACGATCACGAAAAGGGGAAAGAGGGCGCTACGGAAGAATCGATTCACGAGACCTCTATCGGCAGGGTACCACCGGGCATGAGGGCGGCCTCAATCGCCGCCACGGGGTCAGACGCCTTCCGGCAGTGCCTCGTCGCTCAGCACGGCCACATAGGGGAGATTTCGGTACCGCTCGCCGAAATCCAGCCCGTAGCCGATCACGAAGCGGTTCGGGATCTCGAAGCCCACGTAACGGACGGGCACGTCGATCTCGCGGCGCGCCGGCTTCGTCAGCAGCGCGCACACCTCGAGCGAGGCCGGCTCGCGGGACTCGAGGTTGCGCATCAGGTACGAGAGGGTCAGGCCGGAGTCGATGATGTCCTCGACGACGAGTACGTCGCGGCCCTCGATGTTGATGTCGAGGTCCTTGAGGATCCGCACGACGCCTGAGGAATCCGTCGAGGCGCCATAGCTCGAGATGGCCATGAAGTCCACTTCGCACGGGATCGTCAGGCGGCGCATCAGGTCGGCCATGAAGAAGACCGCGCCCTTGAGGACACCGATCAGGAGCAGGTCGCGACCGCCGTAGTCAGAGGAGATCTCCGCGCCGAGCTCGGCGATCCGCCCGTCGAGACTCTCGGCGTCGATCAGGACTTCGCCGACGACGCTCTCGAGCTCAGTCTGCGGCACGCTCCGCCTTCACCTGAGGATGCTCGACGACTCCGGGCACCGCCACTACCTCGTCTCCGCGCACGACGAGCGGCCATGCCTCGCGATGCGAGCGGGGGATCTTCGCGTCCACGAACACGTCCTGGATCTTCTTGCTCCTGCCGGCGAGCCTGTCGCCCGCCCTCCAGCCGCGTACCTTAAGCCCTTCGAGCTCGGTCTCGATCGTCCACTCGCCCCAGCGCACCGGTCCGTCCAGGGCAACCGGCCCGCGCTCGAGCCATGCGTGCCCGTACTCACGGACGAGCTGGGTGCCACCGCCGAGGTCGAGCCGGCCGGAGCCGCTAGGCGACTCGAGCAGCTGCAAGAGGGCGGCCGGCACGCGCCGCTTGCGCGCGGCGCGGATCAGGTTCTCCTTCGCCGCAGGATGGAGTTGCTCGAGGAGCGGGGCGAGCTCGGCCCGGATCAGGCCGCGCTTCGTCCGAGCGTTCGTGGCGTCGGTACGGTACGAAATCCCCTCGGCCCGGCAGTAGGCCTCGGTGTCGGCGCGCCAGACGCAGAGCAGCGGGCGGACGACCCCGTCCTCGCGGTTGACCTTGATCCCCTTGAGGCTGCCGCTCGAGACAAGCCGGTAGAGGACGGTCTCGAACTCGTCGTCGAGGGTGTGCCCCGTTGCCCGCGGCCTGTCGGCGGCGAAGCCGTAGCGGATTCGGCGCAGCTCCTCCTCGGTCTCGCCGCCGCGCCCGTCGACCACCTCGGCGTCGAACGCCGCGCGGCAGAAAGCCGCGTCGTCGTCGGAGTCGCGCCCGCGAAGGCCGTGGTTCACGTGGAGGGCCGAGACGCCGTAGCCGAGCGCCCGTAGGGCGTGCCAGGCGCAGCTCGAGTCGGCGCCGCCGGAGACTAGAACGGTCACGTCTCCACCGGGCGGAATCAGCTCGTGCCGACGGATGTGATCTTGCACACGGGCGAGCACTGCGTCGACGTCCACGGGGAAATTGTTGCACTCTCGTCACGGTTGCCATGGCTCGCCGAGCCGGGCCGTGGGGACAGTCCCCGACTAGAGCAGCGGCGCGACGTTGCAGCCGCGGCGCGCGAGCGGCCGCTCGGCCCCGGCCAGGACGTCGTGGGCGAGATTCGCCAGGCCGTACGAGTGGTACATGGGCTTGCCGGCGTCACGGTGCTTCGCCTGCAGCCGCATTGCCTTGGCGTACTCGGTGAACATGCTCGTGATCAAGAGGCGCGTCTGCGAGAGCGAGGGGTCGGTTGGGGTCGTGCCGCCGACGATCTTCGCGCTGCGCTCGGCCTGGTCGGCGACCTCGATCGCGTCGGCGTCGCCGTCCAGGAACTGCTGGCCCCAGAGGCTGATCGCGGCCATGTTCGTCTTCGCCGTCTCGATGAAGGCGCGGTCGGTGACCGAGCAGGTGTGCCTGCGCGGACCGCCGGTCTTGGCGCGGCTGGTGGCCGCGTAGGAGAGCGCCAGCATGGAGGCGAGGATCAACCCCACGCCGTAGAGGGCGATTCGCCGCATCACGCGGATCATCGGGCCGCGAAAGCCGCGCGCCCTCCCCCGTTCGGTGGTTCACCGCCGGTCAATCGCCGCGAAGCGGCATCCAACCAGGCTTTCTGGCCGAGTCTTTCGGCGCCGGTCCGGGCGGGAGCAGGCGGTGGCCGGCGTACGACGCGAGCTCGAAGGCGACCCAGCGCCCCACCCAGACGGCGAGCGCGAGATACGCGAGCCGGCGCATCCGCATCAGAAGATGAGGCTTCGGTAGGAGATGGTCTGACGCATGCCGATCGCCTCGTAGAGGCGGATCGCGGGCTCGTTCTCGCGCCGCACGAAGAGGCAGACGGTCGGCACGTGATCGAGCAGGAAGCGGCAGAGATCGCGCAGCGCTCGCCGTGCGTAGCCACGGCCACGAGCCGCCGGATCCGTCCACACCTGCTGCAGCTGCACCGCGTACGGCGTCCACGCGGACGCCTCGGCCTTGAAGAGGATCGTGCCGTCCTCCGCCCAGAGCCACGAGCGGCCCTCGTTGATCTGGGCCCGCGTGCGCCAGCGAAATCCCTCGGGATCGCGCTCGAGGGGATCGACCCCGATCTCGTGCTCGTGGGCGGCGGCACAGGCGGGAAGGAGCAGGTCGAAGTCGTCGAGCGTCGCCGCACGCAGGCCGCTCTCCCCCGGCTCGGGCGGCCCGTCGAGCACGTACACGGGCTGGCCGGGACGGTCCTCCCGAGGCGTTCCCATCGCTGCCCCGGCCACCGCCCAGAGCTCCGAGACCGCGCCCTGCTCGCCGATGATCATCCGCGCGCTCGAGCGCGCTGCGAGCGCGGCGAACGCGCCGCAGTTCTCGCCCGAGGGAACGAGGTTCGAGCCGGCGTGACAGAGCGCGCGCAGGCCGCTCCCGTCCGCCGCAGCCGTGAAGCGGCCGAGCCCGCGCCGCGCGACGTCCTCGAGAAAGACGCGTTCGACCGGATCCTCGGCGCAGAAGGCGAGGATCTCGTCGAGCTGAGGCTCCCGCAACTCCACCACGCCGCAATCGTGCATCACCCGGCCGCAAGCCACTAGGGTTCGCGCGTGCCGATTCACGTCCGAGCCGAGCCGGGCGACTACGCCGAGGCGTGCCTGCTTCCCGGCGACCCTCTGCGCGCCAAGTACATCGCCGAGACCTACCTCGACGACCCCGTGCAGAGGAACGCCGAGCGCGGCATGCTCGGCTACACGGGCACCTACGAGGGGCGGCCGGTCTCGGTCCAGGCGACCGGAATGGGATGCCCGTCCGCCGCAATCGTGTTCGAGGAGCTCGTCCAGCTCGGCGTCAAGCGCCTCCTACGGGTCGGGACCTGCGGCGGCCTCCAGCCGGACATGGCCCTCGGCGACCTGATCGTCGCGATCTCGGCCGTGCCCGCCGACGCGACCGCGCAGCACCTGATCGGAAGCGAGCCCCACACGCCGACGTCGGACTGGGAGCTCGTGCACGGCGCGGTCCACTTCGCGAAGGAGCTCGAGCAGCCGCTCCGCGCCGGGCCGATCGTCTCCAGCGACCTCTTCTACAACCCCGACGACGGCCAGTACGAACGCTGGTCGAAGCGAGGCGTGCTGGCGGTCGAGATGGAGGCCGCAGTGCTTTTCACGCTGGGCGCCTTGCGGGGCGTGCAGGCGGGCTGCCTTCTGACCGTCAGCGACGTCGTCGTCGAGGGCGAGTTCACGCGAATCTCGGACGACGAGCTGCGTGCGGCCGTCGACCGGATGACGCGCATCGCCCTCGCGACCGCGACCGCCGAGCCGAAGCATTAGCGGCCCGAAGACCGTCTTCCTCGTCAACCCGGCGTCCGAGAACGGCGCCACGGGCCGCAGGTGGCCCGAGATCGCGAATCGTGCGGCGGCGGGCGGGCTCGCCGGTGACGCGCGATTGTCTCAGCGCCCCGGCGAGCTGACGGAGCTTGCCCGCGCCGCCTGCGACGAGGGCGCCGAGCTGCTCGTCGTGGTCGGCGGCGACGGCACCGTGAACGAGGTGGTGAACGGCGTCGCGGGTCGCGACGAGGTCGAGCTGGCCGTGATACCGCGCGGAACCGGCTGGGACTTCGTTCGCACGTACGCCATTCCACGCGAGCTCGACGAAGCGATCCGGGTCGCCACGGCCGGCCGGGCGCGCGAGATCGATCTCGGGCACGCGAGCTACCGCTCGTGGGCCGGCGACGAACGTGGCTCGTACTTCGCGAACATCGCGAGCGCGGGCATGAGCGGCGCGATCGCGAAACGCGCGAACGAGAGCAGCAAGGCGCTCGGGGGCAAGATCTCGTACTTCTGGTCGACCTTCGCCGTCTTCTCGCGCTGGCGGAACTGCGAAGTGGACGTGACCGTCGACGGCGAGACACGGCATGGACCCATGCACGACGTCGTCGTCTCGAACGGCCGCTACTTCGGCGGCGGGATGATGATCACGCCGGAGGCGACCCCCGACGACGGCCTCTTCGACGTCTTGCTCATCGGCGACCTCTCCAAGCGCGACCTCTTGCTGACGCTGCCGAAGACCTACAGGGGCGCCCACCTGCCCCACCCGAAAGCGGAGCTTCTCCGCGGCACCCGGGTCGTCGTCGATGCCGAGAGGCTGCTCCCGGTCGAGCTAGACGGCGAGCAGCCCGGGACGACGCCGGCGCGATTCGAGATCGTTCCCGGCGCGCTGAGGTTGCGCGTGCCGGTCAGCTAGGGCGCCGCGAGCTGCCGCCCGAACTCGAGCCCCCCCGCCCGCGGCGGGGCGTCGTGCCGCGCGATCCTGTCGACGGCTTCGGCCCTGTCGAGGGCTTGGCGGACGACGAGCGCGAGCTCCCCGACCCCGTCTTGCGCGCGGCGCTGCCGCTCGAACGCCGCGAGGACGCGCTGCGGCTCGACGTGCCGGATAGCTGGTCGACCCGGCGCTCGAGCGCGTCCACCCGCTTCGTCAGGTCGTCGAGGCCGCGCATCTTCTTCTGCATCTCGTCCACGCGATCGCGAAGCCCGTTGAGCCCCTCCAGGAAGTTCTTTGCTCCCGGGAGCTCGGTGATCCGCCCGATCAGGTCCTCGCTGAGCCCGAGGAGGCCGCTCTGCCTACGTGTCGCCATGGGATTCCTTTCGGTCGATTCGCGTCAGTGTTACCTGCGCACGCTCAGGCTAACCGTCACGCCGTGATGACCACGGGCGTTCCCGCCGGTGTGATCCTGAACAGCTTCCGGGCGGCCGGGTTCGGAACGTGGATGCAACCGTTCGAGGCCGCGCGCCCGATCGTCCAGGGCCGGTTCGTGCCGTGGATCGCCACCGGGCCGCCTTGAACCCACGATGTCAGGACGGTGGAGTAAGCCGAGATCCCGATCGCGGCGGGCCCGTATGGTCCCCTCGGGTCGTAGCGAAAGCTCTGGTTGACGTAGAAGCGCCCGACCGGCGTGGGCGTCGCCTCGGAGCCGATCCCCACCCGAAGCCGCAGGAGGGGCCGCCCGTCGCGGTAGTACGTGAGTCGTCGCTGCGAAAGGTCGACCGCGATCCTCGTTCGGACCGGCGCCACTCGAACGTCCCGGGCCCGGACGTAGCCGATCACCCCGTTGGGCTTGACCGGTAGCTGCACGCGGTACCAGGCGGCACGGCAGTTCCGTCGCAGCACGGCGGCGCGGACGCTCAGCACCGTCGGCACCCCGTTGACGTTGAAGTGGAGGAAGCGTGCGATTGGCTCCCCGGCCGGACGCCGGTAGGCGCGCGCACGCATTCGCACGACGGCTGCATAGGCGCGGCTCTCCGACTCGAGCGGCCGCACCGCCCCCACCCGGCACTGCCTGGGGTGCGGCTTCGGCGCCGCGCGCTCGGGGGCGTTGCCGCCGCAGCCGGCGACGGTCAGGCCGGCGACGGCGAGAACGGCCGCAAACTGTTTCCTCTTTGTCGCAACTTCTTCACCCATTTGTGCGTCGTAACTTCCGAGAGTAGAGCTACCGTGAGTGAGATGCGCAAGCCAATTCCGTTCCGGCCGCCGCACGAGCACAAGGCTGTGACGACGTACTTGCTGAAGCAGCGCGAAGGCATCCCGTACGAGGTGGCGCGCGTGCAGTGCAGCGAGTGCAGCCGGGTGCTGGACGAGCGTCAGCTGCGCCGCGCAGCGGCCTGATCGAGCAGCTCGGCCGCGACCGCGCCGAGGATCTCGCCGGCGTTCCCTTCCACCTTCAACTCCGCCCGCCGGTCGTACGGCGTCGGCCCCTTGTTGACGATCGCGACCTTGCCTCCCGAGAGCAGGGTCTCCTCCGGCAGCGCCGCGATCGGGTGGACCTCCAGCGCCGAGCCGACGACGAGCAGCAGCCCCGCCCCGCGCGCGAGCTCGAAGGCACGCTCGATCGCGTCGACCGGGAGGAGCTCACCGAAGAAGACCACGTCGGGCTTGAGGATCGCGCCGCAGCTCGTGCAGGCAGGAGCGTCAGCCTCCTCGAGCATCCCGACAACCCGCTCCCGCGGATACGAGATCCGGCAGGCTGGGCACGATGCCGTCCGAATCGACCCGTGCACCTCGACGACATTGCGGCTGCCGGCGCGCTCGTGCAGGACGTCGATGTTCTGCGTCACCACGGCCTCTACGAAGCCAGCGCGCTCCATTTCCGCGAGCGCGAGATGCGCGGCGTTCGGCTCGGCCTGGGTGAGCATGGCGATCCGAGGCTTGTAGAAGCGCCAGATCTTCTTTGGGTCTGCGCGGAACGCCGGTAACGACGCGTATTCGGTGGGGTCGAACTCGGCCCAGATTCCCGTCGGCGACCGGAAGTCGGGGATGCCGCTCTCCGTCGAGACGCCTGCACCCGTGAGAACGACGCAGCTATCGGCATCGCGGATCAGCCGGGCAAGAGCAGACGCGTCCACCGGCCCGATCGTAGAGAGTTCGGCCGTGAACTTCGGCTTCTCGACGGAGGTGAAGGTCCGGTTCGCCGAGACCGACGCCCAGGGCATTGCCCACCACGCGATCTACCTCGTGTGGTTCGAGGTCGCACGGATCGAGTATCTCGCGCGTTTTCGCGGCGGTTACCCGGAGTTGCAGGCCGAGGGCATCGAGGCGCTGACGCTCGACGCCCAAGTCACCTACGGCATGCCCGCCCGATTCGACGACCTGCTTGTCGTCCATGCACGCTGCAGCGAGATGCGCGGGGCGCGTTTCACCTTCGAGTACCGCGTCGAGCACGAGCGACGTGAGATCGCACGAGGCTCGACCGGGCACGCCTGCGTGAGCGCGGCGACGTTGCGCCCGACCCGCGTGCCCGGGTGGCTCGTCGAGGCGGTTGCGAGAGCCGAAAGCTGATCGCTAAGGCCGAGCCGGCGTAGTCGTCGTCGTAGGCGTCGTGGTCGTAGTGGTCGTCGTAGTGGTCGTCGTCGTGGTCGGCTCCTTGCGCTTCTTCTTCTCCGGAACCGGCCTCGGCTTGGTGCCGACGAGAACGACCTTCGGCTCGGCCCGGTAGGACGAGTACCACGTGTTTTCGTACAGGAGCCTGCCGCGGGCGTCGTAGACGAGCCTGCGGACGCTCGTCGACCGGGACGGCTCACCGTTCTCCTGGACGATCGTCTGCCCCTCGGTGAGATCCGGATCGGGCTCGTGCTCCACCGGCGGCGCTCCGGTCTCCCTCAGCGGCTCGGCCCGGGAGACGACCCGCCGGTGGACCGGCGTTCCGTAGAGGCCTACGACGAGCGAATACGAGCCGACGAACGTCCTCAACAGAAGCCAATGCTTCGTGTCGTTGACGAAGCGGAGGTCGGTGTCGGGGTAGTTCACGGTCGCGTCACGCCCGAGTGGGTAGTGGCTGATGTACAGCGCGTGGTTGGTCCGCGACGTGATCGGCAGGCCGGCCTCGTACGCCGCGTTGAAGACTGTCGTCGAGACCTGGCAGACGCCGCCGCCCAAGCCGGTCTGCAGCTCGCCGTTGATGATCACCGGCGCTTCCCGGAAGCCCTTCTCGGCGGTGCGCGCCCCGGTCGTGCCGTTGAACGAAAAGGTCGCGCCGGGCGCGATCAGGTGGCCGTCGATCAGCCGCGCAACGAGCTGGACGTTGTGGATTCGATTGGCGTCGCCCCCGTAGATCGTCTCGTAGCTGGCCACGCGGCTGCGAATCCCGAGCGCGCGGGCCTCCCTCGTCGAGCGCTCGGGTAGGTCGGCGATGACGACCGCGCGTGCGACGCGCGGCTCGCGCCGCACCGCGGCCTCGAGCAGGTTGTCGGCGGTCGCCGCGACGTCGAGGGTACGACCTGTTCTCGCGGGGATGATTCCCACAGCCCCGCTCGTGGCGATCGCGAAGCCGGCGTTCCGGGCCCGCCGGTTCAACGTGCGGCCGAGCCCCACGAAGTACCGGTTTGCCCCGCTGCCGCCGATCTTGAGCTCGGTCGAGCCGTGCGTCGGCAGCGCGAGCATGGACCGCAGCTGCCAGGGAGAAAGCGTCCACCTCGCCGCGCGCCAGCGCATCTCCACGGGCGCCGACAGGGCAACTCGTGCCTTCGCCGCCGTCGCGGCGAGATCGGAAGCCGTCACCGCCGGCCGGACCTCGCGGACCGGCAGCACGACCGGCCGGCGCGAGAGGCCCGCGAGAGCGGCGACGACGAGCTGGGCCGTTGCAACACGGTTGAGGCGCTGTCCCGCGCGCCCGGCTCTGACCACGGCGTTCAGGCCGCGGAACCGCAGCCGCGCATCGCGGGAGGGGCGATCGATCGCGTCCTCGAAACGGCTGAGCTCGTAGCCGAGGGCCGCCTCGTAGACGCTCGCGGGCGGTGCCACGTCCTCACCGAACACCCGGACCCCGACCCGCCGGAACCCTCGCAGGGGGCCGAAGCCGTCACCGCGCTCGCGGGCGAGCTCGACCGCGGCCGACCAGTCGGCGCGCACCCCCAACTGGGACGGCTTCACACGCCAGCGCCGCTTCCCCGCGACGAAGACGACCGGGACTCCCTCGAGCGCGCGGGCCTTCCGTTCGAGCAGCCGCTTCGCCGCCGCGGGCTCCATCCCGCCGACGTCGACGCCGTCGACACGCACGCCGGCTGCGATCCTTGCCGGCGAGCCGGCGAAGACGAGCCCGAGGACGGAGGCCGCGATCACGAGCAGCGCAGCCATGAGCACCGTCCGCTGGACGCGGACGCGCTTGGACGTTCGCCGCCGGCGCCGGGCGCGCGGCGCGGCACGGGAGTGAGCCACCACGAGGACGAGCAGTCTATCCGCGAGACAGGTCGAAATCCGAGCTTTTTCGTGCGCCACCGGCGTCGCTTGCCGATGCTGCCCGAAGAGGCTGCGCCGACCTGGCGGCGCAGCCGCTCGACCTGGCTCCAGTCTCCGCTGGCGGCCCGAACTACCTTTTGCGAGGTACGAACTACCCCTCGCGCGGTACCCCGGCGTCGCTTGCGATGCCGGGCGTAAGAGGCTGCGCCGACACGGCGGCGCAGCCGCTCGACCCGGTCCAGTCGCCACTGGCGGCCCGAACTACCCCTCTCGGGGTAGGAAAATCTCGCGCGCGATGACGAGCCGCTGGATCTGGGAGGTTCCCTCGTAGATCTGGAAGAGCTTCGCGTCGCGCATCAGCTTCTCGACCGGATACTCCTTCATGTACCCGTAGCCGCCGAAGATCTGCACCGCATCGGTGGTGACCTTCATCGCGGTGTCGGCGGCAAAGCGCTTCGCGTAGGAGGACTGGAGCGTCGCGCGCTCGCCCTGGTCGATCAGCCAGGCGGCCTGCCAGCAAAGTAGGCGCGCTGCCTCGATCTCCGCCGCCATGTCTGCGACGAGGAAGTTGACGCCCTGGTTCATCGCGATCGGCTGGCCGAACTGAACCCGCTGCTTCGAGTACTCGACCGCATGGTCGAACGCCGCCAGCGCAACCCCGACCGCGCCCACGGCGGTGCCCGGCCGCGTGAAGTCAAGCGTTCGCATCGCCGTCTTGAACCCCTCCCCCTCCTCACCGAGGCGGTTGGCGGCGGGAACGCGTACGTCCTGAAACGCGAGCGCCGACGTGTCGGTCGCGCGCTGCCCCATCTTGTCGAGGTGCTTCTCGACAACCACACCGGCTGCCTCACCGGGCACGACGAACGCGGAGAGGCCACGGTGCCCGGCCTGGCGATCGGTCGAAGCGAAGACAACGAACCAGGCGGCGTGGCCGGCGTTGGTGATGAACATCTTCGACCCGTTCAGCACGTAGTCGTCGCCGGCGCGAACGGCCGTCGTCTGGATCGCGGAGACGTCTGAGCCCGCGCCCGGCTCGGTCAGCGCGAACGAGCAGAGAAGCGGCTTCTCGAGCAACGGCGGGAGCCACTCGCGCTTCTGCTCCTCGCTGCCGGCGAGCAGCACGGGCAGCGAGCCGAGGATGTTGGCGACGATCGAGGTCGCGATCCCGGAACAACCCCACGAGAGCTCCTCGCCGATCAGAAGCTGGTCGAGCGCCGAGAGGCCGGGGCCGCCGTAGTCCTCCGGGATGTGAGGGTTCATCAGGCCTACCTCGTGGGCCTTTGCGATCACGTCGGCCGGGTGCTGCGAGCGTTCGTCGTAGTCGGCCGCGACGGGCCTGATCTCCTTCTCGGCGAATTCCCGCGCGAGCTCGCGCAGGGCTTTCTGCTCCTCGCCGAGGGCGAAGGAGACGCCGGTCGCGGTGTCCGTCGCGCTCACGATTGACTCGCGAGTCAATATAGACAGCGCTTCAGATCAGGGCGAGTTGCCGCCGAACCCCGGGGATGTCGCAGGCGGCGGGAGCGGACTTGGCGGCAACCCCGGGCGTGGCTCCGGCTCGTTGTGCCCCCCGGGCGCGACGTCGTTCGGCGCAGCCGGGTGGAAGAGAGACGCGAGGTACTGGATCTGCCCGCGGCCCGGCCCGAGCTCGAACATCCCCCCGCCGTAGAGGCCGACGCCCTCGCGCTCGGCCCAGTCGTAGAACCGAAACAGCTCGCGAACGGACCCGAACCGAGACGGCTTCGAGTTCAGCGTCCGCGGCTTGAACGCAAGCGCCTCCGCGTCCGCGACCGACCCGATCGGCGCGTCCCAGCTGATCCGGTCGCGATGGGGCCCGAGCACGGCGCCCGTCTCAGGTGTCAGCGCGGGATCCTCGAGCAACGCCTCGGGGAACCCTTCCGCAACGCGACGGTAGAGATCCGGATCCGGCGGTGCGGAGTTGCCGGCGCCGTAGAACGCTTTGAAGTCGGCGGTGACGACGGTCGCGACCTGGGCGAGCTCCGCGACGAGCTCGTCGTTCCAACCGGCCGAGGGGTCGAGCTTGAACCTCAGCTCGGGGTACAACTCGAGTCGGCGTCTAAGGGGCTCGCTCGAGGGCGGGTTTCCCAGCCCGGGTGAGACGACGAACTCCACCGGCCGAGGCTCTCGGCCGACCGCCTCGGCCAGCGAGGCGCCGGCCTGGCGAAGGGCGAGATCGAGCGCCGCGCTCTCGTATGCCCAGCGCCGGTGCGGCTCCTCGATTCCGAGCTCGTTCGAGAAGCCGTCGAGCGTCCACGTCCCGGCGAGCGGCAGCACTGCTCCGGCCGCCTGCTCGCGGTCGTGTGCGTCCGTGTACCAGGTGACGTCCTCGCCGACGCCTTGCCTGCCCCCACCTTCGAGGCGAACGAGCGTCGTGACGCGCGTGAAGCCCCGTGTGACGGCCGCCTCCAGACGCTCGAGCCGGTAGCGGTCGATCTGCAGAGGCAGGTTCGCGACGCGCTCGTACGCCCCGGCGGCAACTCGGCTCACCTTTCGACCCTACAGAAGCGAAGAGCCCCGGCGTCCCGGGGCTCTTCCGTGACCGTCAGGCGCCCGAACGGGCGCGTCGACTCACTTCTTGCCGTGCTTGTCGTTGCCTCCGCCCTTGCCGTTGCCGCCGTTGCCGCCGTTGCCGTGCTCCTTCTTTGCGGCGGCCTCGCTCTTGTGCTTCTTCTTGGCGCCGGCCTTGTTGTGCTTCTTGTGCTTCTTGTGCTTCGCCGCCGCGTTGGTGGGCGGGCACGGGTGATTCGCATCGACGACGAAGTCGCCGTGGCGCAGGTGCGCCTTCAGCGCCTTCTTCGAGATCCGGATCTTCACCCACGGATGCTTCTTGGAATGCGTGCGATGGCAGACATTCACCTTCTTGCCGGGATACTGGGTCGCCGCGGCGGGCCCGAGATCGAGGGCGCGCATGCCGGCGAATCCGGCCGAGGCGAGGGCTGCACCGGTGACGACCGTCGCAACGACCGCGACGGCGCGGCCTGTGCGGCGGTGTTTCCAAATCGTCTTCATGGATTGAGGCCTCCTGAGTCGAGTGCGGTCACTGGGGTCGACGCTGGATATCGGAGATTCTTGCGGTGTGCTCAACCCCCTGTTGGTGAAACCGGCTCGAGGGGGTTGAGGCGGGTCGCCTCGGCAGCGGCTTCGCGCCGCTCCGCCCCGTCGGCCACGAGGCTGAGATCCGCCCATGACTCCCAGTCGGCCCGATCCTTCTCGAGCGCGTGGCGAAAATCGCGGCGGGCGGCCTCGACCTTGCCCT
This sequence comes from Gaiellaceae bacterium, assembly GCA_035554095.1. Taxonomy (GTDB): domain Bacteria; phylum Actinomycetota; class Thermoleophilia; order Gaiellales; family Gaiellaceae; genus 13-2-20CM-68-14. Next base: position 13,317 of record DATMIX010000029.1, read on the forward strand.
GAAGCAGCAAGGCCTCGCCGTGGAGCCGCCAAGGCTTCGGCGACCATGGAGCAAGCCGCTCGGCACGGCGGGCATCGCGCTCCGCCTGAACAGGGTTGGCGTCGTCGAGCGCGGAGGCCGCTCCCTCGATGGCGCGATTGCCGGCCAGAGCCGCGAATGCCGCCAGCGCGAGCGCTGCCGCGACGCCGACGCCGGCCGCCCGGACGCGGGGTCGAAGCGCGCCCCTCGGCGCCAGCTCGGCGAGCGTGAGCAGCGCGGCGCCGCAGGCGAGTGCGCCGAGCGTGACGGCCGGGACCTCCCAGTCCCAGTCCTGGGCGGCGTGGACGAGGTAGGCCGTGTATCCGCCGAGCGCAGCGGGCGCAAGGGGGTGGTCCCTTGCGAGCACGGCGGCCGCCACCGGCAGGCCGAGCAGGCCGGCCAGCATCAGAAGTCCGAGGGGGCCGAGCTCGGCGAGCGTCTCGATGTAGAGGCTGTGCGCGTCGAGCACGGGCAGCTCGGCCGGGCGGAAGCGAAGCCAGCGGCGCTGAAACGTGCCCGCGCCCGACCCGAGCAGCGGGTCATCCTCGAACTGACGCCAGGCGACGTGCCAGTACTGGGCGCGACTGCTGCCCGAGAGGCTGAGCAGCCGGCGGTTCTCGCCCGCTTTCACGACGGGCGCGGCGTGCGAGAAGGAGCGCAAAGCGCCGCCCGGCCCGCCGACCCGGACGAGCGCGAGCGCGACAGCGGCGGCCGCGGCGACGGCGACGGCGACGGCGACCGGCTTCGGCACCGACGGCCTGGCCACCGCGAGGGCGGCGATCGCTCCGGCGCCGAGCGCCAGCCATGCCCCTCGGCTGTAGGTGAGGTACAAGGTCGGGACGAGCACCAGGAGGGGCGCCGCAAGCAGCGGCCGCCGCTTGGAGACGGCGACGCCGGCGGCGAGCAGGATCCCGATCGCGGCAAGCAGCCCGAGCGCGTTCGAATAGCCCACGGGCGCGGCCAGCCGCCTGGCCGCGTCGGTCGACAGGGACGTGACGTCGTAGGAGCCGGAGCCGCCGAAGGCGCGCTCCAGCAGCGCCCAGCCGCCCACAATCGTGATCGCAACCACGACGCCTGCGAGCAACCACTCGATCTGAGCCCGCTCGACCGCCAGGAATGCGGCAGCCGCGGCGAGGTAGACGAGCGACCGCTCGCCGTCCAGCACGGACTGGCCGACGTCGTCCGACCACGCGACGGAGAGCCACACCCACGCGACGAGCGCGGCCATGAGGCCGAGGAACGCAAGCCCGAGAGGGCCGGGGCGACGCAGCTCGCCGCGGAGGAGGGCGACCGCGACCACCACGAGCGGGAAGAGGGTCGCCCAGCCCCAGGAAGAGGCGTCGAAGCCGCCGTTGTCGAGAGCCGTTCCGGCGACGAGGACGAGCGGCACGAGCAACGGGCCGACGCGGCGAGCGCGTCCGTAGACTTGGCCCGTGGACTTCGAGCTCACCGACGAGCAACGGCTCATCCAGGACACGGTACGGGCGTTCGTGGAGGAGCGCGTCCTTCCCAACGCGATCGAAAACGACATCGGACACCGGCTCGACATGTCGGTCATCGAGGGCATGGCCGAGCTGGGACTGCTCGGGATCGTGATCCCGGAGGAGTACGGCGGGGCCGGGCTCGACTTCGTGGCCGAGGCCCTGTCGTGCGAGGAGATCGAGCGCGGCGAGGCCGCCTTCCGCACGCTGATCTCCGTCCACGTCGGCCTCAACTCACTGTCGCTCCTCCGCTACGCCACCGAGGAGCAGAAGCAGCGGTGGCTCGCACCGCAGGCACGCGGGGAGAAGCTCGCATGCTTCGGCCTGACCGAGCCGGCGGCCGGCTCGGACGTCGCGGCGATGAAGACAACCGCGCGCCGCGAGGGCGACACCTACGTCCTGAACGGCTCCAAGAACTGGATCTCGTACGCGACCGTCGCCGACCACGCGCTCGTGTTCGCGAAGACTGACCCGTCCGCGAAGCACAAGGGGATCTCCGCGTTCGTCCTCGAGAAGGGGACGCCTGGCTTCACCGCAGCAGACACCGAGCACAAGCTCGGCGTCTGGGCCGGCTCGACCGGCGAGCTCTTCTTCGACAACGTGGAGGTGTCCACCGAGAACCTGATCGGCGAGGAAGGGCAGGGCTTCGAGATCGCGATGTACGGGCTCGACCAGGGGCGGTTCACGGTCGCGGCCGGCGCCTGCGGCGTCATCCGGGCGTGCCTCGAGCGGTCGGTCGACTACGCGCGCGAGCGGCACACGTTCGGCCAGGCGATCGGCAAGTACCAGTTCGTCCAGGACATGATCGCCGAGATGGTGCTCGGCTACGAAACCTCGAAGCTGCTCGTGATGCAGGCCGCGTGGATGAAGAACGAGGGCCGGCGCAACACGCGGGAGACCTCGCTCGCGAAATGGCACGCCACGGAATCGGCCTTCAAAGCGGCCCATCTGGCGATCCAGGTGCACGGCGCCTACGGCTACTCAGCCGAGTACGGGCTCGAGCGGTACTTCCGGAACGCCCGCGCGCCGATCATCTACGAGGGAACGACGCAGGTGCACAAAATGATGCAGGCGGAGCACGCTCTCGGCTTCCGGCGGTTGAACGGGCGCGACGGAGACGTCTCGCCACTCTGCTCGTGGGCGCCCGCGCTCGCACCGGTCCACCGCGAGCAACCGGTCGCCACCGGCGCCTGATGGCCCGGCTGGGCGACGACGTCCGCGGACTGCTCGAGGCGCCGAACTTCGCACACCTCGCGACGACCCTCCCGGACGGCTCGCCGCACGCCGTGCCGATCTGGGTGCTCCTCGAGGGAGACCGGATCTTCTTCTTCACGCAGCGCGGCAGCCGCAAGGCGGAGAACCTCGCCCGTGACCCGCGCCTCGCCCTGTCGCTCGCCGACCTCGACAATCCGTATCTCGGCGCGTCGATCCGCGGACGCGTCGTCGAGACGGTCGAGGGCGACGCGGCACTGACGATCATCGACCGGATCTCGCAGAAGTACACCGGTCAGCCCTTCCCGATGCGAAGCGGCGTCGTCTTCGCCGTCGAGCCGGAGCGATCCGCCTACGTGGCGCTGCCGTTCACTCCGCCGTTGCGATGAGCTGCGCGTCGCGCGCGCGTCGCGCTTGACAGCGGAATGAAAAGGGAGTAGCTAGGAGCGTTCTGCGACCGGAGGGAGCATTCGCGTGAACTCACAGCAGTCCGAGGGGCCCGCATATCTACCGGACGACTTCGACGACGCCGCCGCCAAGGCACTCGCGAGGCTCGTCCAGCAGGTGATCGCCGAGCCGAGCAAGCGGAAGGCGTTCCGAATGGACCCGGTTCAAGCGGCTAAGGACGCCGGCCTGGACACGGACAACGACAAGAACCAGAAGGTGATCCTGACCCTCGGCGACCTCTCGTCCGCCGAGCTGCGGCTCCTATCCGAGCTCAACGCCAGCCTGATCGCGGAGGGGCTGTACGTCGAGACGGGCAACCCTCCGTTGATGATCTTCTAGGCGGGGTGTCGCCGAGAACCAACGTCGCGGTCGCCGAGAGTGAGCGCCTGCGCGAAAAGATCGAGCTCGTCCTTGCCGACCTGACCGCAGCGAGTCGGAGGCTCGTCCTCGACCCTCGGATCGCGGACCTCTATCCCGAGTACCTGTTCACGATCCACTGCGTCATCCGCGCGAGCGTCCCTTTGATGGAAACCGCGCGCGAGCGGGCACAGGAGCTCGCGGCCGGAGACCCGGTCTGCGCTTCCCTCGCGGCCTACCTGGAAGAGCACATCCCCGAGGAGCGCGACCACGACGAATGGCTCCTCGATGACCTGGAGACGCTCGGCAAGAAACGCGCGTCGATCCTGGCTCGGCCTCCCTCGGCCACGGTCGCGGCGGCGGTCGGGGCCCAGTACTACTGGATCCTCCATTTCCACCCGGTCACGCTACTCGGCTACATCGCCGTGCTCGAGGGCTATCCACCGTCGACCGAGCTGGTCGACGTTCTGGTCGATCGCACACGGCACGATCGGGCGGCCTTCAGGACGCTGATCGCACATGCCGAGCTCGATCCGGGTCACCGGGAGGAGCTCGATGCGGCGCTCGACGGCCTTGACTTGACGAGAGAGCAATCGACGGCGATGGGGCTCAGCGCCATCTACACGGTTCGAACGATGGCGCGTGCGATCGACGAACTGACGGACGGCTTCGCCGAGGACCTAAACCGAAGCCCGTAGTCGTTCCGCCGCGACGAGGTTTCCTTTCTCCTCGTAGAGACGCAGGGCCTCTTCAAGAGCAGCCGTCGCTTCGCCGTCGCGCCCGGCAGCCCTCATCGCGTCTGCAAGCGCCCGCTGGGCGTCGGCTCTCAACTCCAGGCAGTCGCCCGCGGCCACCCGCGCCACCGCCTCCTCGGCCGCCCGAACCGCCTCGGCTCCGTCGCCCTCCGACAGGAGCACCCGGGCCCGGATCCCTGCGATGAGGCTTGCGTTGGCGGCATCGCCGGGGCCGGAGAGCTCCTCGGCGACGGCGGCGAACTGTGCCGCGTCGTCGAAAGATCCTCGCTCGCAAAGCACGCGGCCGAGCTCAGCCGCCGCACTCGAGAGGACTCCGCGCTCGCCCATCTCCTCGAGCTCGCCGTATCCCGCGCGCAGCAGCGTCTCTGCCGTCGCAACGTCGCCTGCGACGAGCTCGGTCCAGCCGACGAGGGTGCTCTGCGCCGCGGCAAAGAGCCGGATTCCGAGGTCGCGATAGATCGCTTCGCTTCGCCGGTAAAGGTCGCGGGCGGACTCAGTCTCCCCGCCCATCAGCCCGAGACAGCCGAGTGTGAGGAGTGCAGCCGCCTCCGCGAGTGGGCCCGGCGCCTCGGAGCGGAGCCGTTCCATCTGCTCGACCCCGTCGGCGACCGAGCGGGGACCGAGCACCGTGGCCGGTGCGACCCAGGCGAGCGCGTCGGCGGTGTCCCGTGCCGCGCCGGCGCGCTGGCCGTGGAAGCGCGCCCGCTCGGCGGCGCGCTCCAGCGCCGAATACTCGAGGCGCCAGTTGTGGACGAAGACGAGCAGCAACCAGGCCTTGGCGAGCCCGAGGTCGTCTCCGAGCGACTCGAGCTCCGAGATCGCCCGGTTCGCCTCTGCGTCTGCCTCCTCGGGGCCGATCCGGCCGGTGAGGAACCCGATCCGCGCACGCTCGACGGCCGCGCGCTCGCGCGTGCGTCGGTCGCCGGCCGCCTCTGCCCGCTCAGCGGCCTCGCCGAGTGCCTCGAGAGCCGCCTCGAGCTCGCCCGTGGCGGTCAGGGCCATCCCCAGCGACGCGAGGAGGTTGGGAGCGGCAGGATTGGACTCGTCCAAGGCCGCCGACGCGCGTGCGAGGAGGTTCGCCGCCGCCGAGGCGTCACCGCCGGCGAGCGCGCGCTCGCCGGCCCGGCCGAGGTGCTGCGCGGCGCTCGCACCGAGAGCCGAAACCTGCTCGTCACGGGGTCCGAGGGCGACTCGGTACTGGAAGGCCTGTTCGAAGTGGTGACCCGTGATCTCCTCGATCTCGAGTACCTCCTCGCCCGGCTTCTCCTCGAGCGAGCGCCCGACGCGCTCGTGGAGGTCGGCGCGCACCCGTTTGGGCAGCGCCTCGTACGCTGCGTCCCGGATCAGGATGTGCTGGAACCGGAAGCTGTCCTCGGGCGTGGCAACCGACGTGTCCGGTCTGATCAGCTCGCGGCGGACGAGGGCCATCAGATGCGCTGCCACTGCGGAGCGGAGCCCGGGCGGCGAGAGCTCGACCACCGCGTCGCGGGAAAACTCGCGTCCGACGACGGCGGCGCGCTCGATCACCGAGCGCTCCTCCGGACTCAGCTGATCGAGCCGCTCCGCCAGGACGGCCTGGATCGAGGGCGGAACTGCGAGCGCCTCGTCGCCGGCCTGCGTCTCCGCGAGCATCGCCGCGAGCTGCTCGAGGAACAGCGGGTTGCCCTCAGCCGCCTCCGCGATTCGCTGCCGGGACTCGCCGTCGCCCAGTTCGCCTCGCCGCAACTGTCGAAGCAGCAGCTCCGCCTCGGTCTCCGAGAGCGGCTCGAGAACGAGCGCATCGACGGTAGGCCCCAGATGAACCCAGTTCGGGCGCCGCTCGATCAGATCCGGACGCGACAAGCAGACGAGAAGGATCGGCCCCTGCGACCAGCCCAGCAGGTATTCGGCGAGGTCGAGCAAGGTCGGGGCCGCCCAGTGAATGTCCTCGAGCACGACGACCACCGGCCGCTGTCGAGCCAGGTACTCGAACAGCTTCCTGAACGCCCAGGCCGCCTCCTCGCCTCGCACCGAGTCGGGCGAGGCGCCCACTGCCGCGAGGACGCGCTCGGCCACGAGCTCGCCGTCCGGCGTGTCGGCGAGCTCCGATCGGATACCCTCGGCGCCGCCGAGCGCGCGGACGATCTCCCGCAGCGGCCAGAACGTGATCGCCTCGCCGTAGGGAAGACATCTGCCCGTCAGCACGGTCGCGCGCGAGCCGAGCATCTCGACGAACTCCGAGACAAGCCGTGACTTGCCGATGCCCGCGGCCCCGAGCACGGTGAAGCGCCGGCAGACGCCCCCACCAGCCGCCAGCTCGAACGCGGCCTGCAGCGCGGCCAGCTCCTCGCGGCGATTCACCAGCGGTCGGTCGAATCTCCGGGCGACACCGGGCGCGAGCTGGTCGACCGACTCGAGCCGGAGGGGCGAGACTGGGTCGACCTTCCCCTTGACCTTGAACGACTCGAGCGGCCCGACCTCCACTGCGTCCTTGACGAGCGGGTACATCGACTTCCCGATCAGGATCGCGCCGGCAGGAGCCGCCTGCTCGAGCCGCTTCGCGAGGTTGACCGCATCGCCGGTCACGAGCGTCTGCCCCGCCGAAGCCGTGCCCGCCACGACCTCGCCCATGTTGATCCCGATGCGCATCTCGAGCCGGATGCCGTATTCGGGCTCGAGCTCGGAGTTCAACGAGTCGAGACGCTCCAGCATCTGGTCGGCCGCGCGAACGGCCCGCAGCGCGTCGTCCTCGTGGACGGTCGGCACGCCGAAGACGGCCATCACGGCGTCGCCGATGAACTTCTCGACGGTGCCGCCGTAATGGACGAGGACGGCGCGCATCTCCTCGAAGTAGCGGGACATGACGCGTCGCAACGGCTCGGGATCCAGCTGCTCGCCGAGTGCGGTCGAGCCGGCGACGTCGGCGAAGAGGACGGTGACGGTCTTGCGAACCTCCAGGGGCGGCTGCAGCTCCTCGAGGAGCGCTTCGCCGCAGGCGTGGCAGAACCGTGCCGTTGCCTCGTTCGGCTCACCACAGTTCTGGCAGGTCGGCATCCATCGAGTCTAGGCCGGGTCAGACCTGCCTGAAAGCGCTTACTCCTCGACCTCCCAGTAGTCGAGGTCCGGCTGTTCGCGGGTCAACGCGATGTAGCCGCGGTCGGCAGTCCACACGCCGACCTTCCCCGTATCCGGGTAGTGGACGACGTCGAGGGGGCCCTTTGACGAGAAGATGACGATCCGCGCGGTCTCGTCGCTCCGGTTCTCGATGCCATGAGCGCCCGTCGGTCCCTGAGGAAACACCGCCACGTCGCCGGGCGCGAGCTCCCGCTCGCCGTCAGGCGTGCGCAACGTCGGCCTTCCGGAGACGACGAGCAGCCACTCCTCGGAGACCGTCTCGTAGTGGTACGGCCAGGTCCGCTCGCCCGGCGGCAACTCGTAGACGCTTGCGCCGAGGAGGCTCGCGCCGAGCCGCTTCCCGATCGCGACGGAGCGGTGGCGGTAGCCCTCGCGGTCGCTCTCGTCGTCCCAGTCGTCACCGAAGATGTTGAAGACGTCGCTCACGTGACCGGCGGCGCCGGGATCGGCTCGAGCGGCTCGTCGAGCTCGTCCTCGATCTTGATCAGCGGAACGAGCAGCGGGATTGCCGCAAGGATCGGCAATCCGCAGATCGGCCAGAGGATTTGATACCCGCCCGTCGCGCCAAGATACGGCCGGGCCAGGTCGATCGCAAGGCCGGCGACGGGCGCGCCGACGCAGAGCCCGATGCCCTTGGTCGTGGTCGCCAGACCGGAGGCGGCGCCCCGGTGTTGCGCGGGCACGAGCTTGTACATCAGCCCCCAGGCGAGCGTCATCACGGTCCCCCCCGCGACGGCCACCGGCACGATCGCCGCGAAGTACCAGTCGTGCCACGTCTGGGCGAGACCCCCGAGCAGGAACCCCGTCCCGTAGACGAACGATGCGAAGAAGATCACGCGTGCGAGCCCGAATCTGTCGCCCAGACGTCCGGAGAAGACGGCGGCGATCACGTAGCCGGTCGCCACGGCCCCGAGGACGGCCGAGGACATCACCTTCGACTGGTGCAGCCCGTCGATGATGTAGAGGACGACGAACGTCCGCGCGGCCGCGAAGGTCCCCTCCCAGGCCGCGTTCGCGAGCAGGAAGCGGCGCATGTCCCCCTCCTGCCAGAAGATGGCCCAGCTCCGCTTGACGTAGTTCCAGAAGCCCTCGAAGACGCGCCCGTGGCCGCCGTCCTCCTGCACGAGGTAGATCGTCAGCCCGCAGGCCACGGTGGTCAGGACCGCGGCGAGGAGGAACGGCGAGGGCCGCCAGAGCTTGAAGAGGAAGCCGCCGCCGACGAGGGCGATGCCGATCGCGATCCCGCGGAGGATGTGCTGGGCGCTCTGCGAGCGACCGAACAACGACGGCGGCAGGACGTCCGGGTAGAGCCCGCGGTACGGCGGCTCGTACATGTAGTACGCGAAGAAGAAGGCCATCACGATGACCGTCGTCGTCCAGAGGTTCGGCAGGAACGGCATCAGCAGGAGGGAGAAGCCGAGCCCCGGCAGCGCCACGAGCATGAACGGACGGCGCCTGCCCAGCGGCGTGTGGAACGTGTCGCTCCACGGGCCGATCACCGGCGAGAGGCAGAGCGCGAAGACTCCCTCGGCGCCGAGGATGACGCCGATGACGCCGCCCGAGTCCGTGAACCGGTGCAGGAGTGGCGGCAGGTAGGCCGCGGTGGTCGTGATCGAGAACGCGAGCCCGAACGCGCCGAGCCCGAGCGTCCAGAGCAGGCGCTGCCGGACCGCCTCCTCGGCCGCGGGCCCGCGGGTGGCGGCCCGCGTCGCCATCAGGCCGGCGACGCCGCCCGGTCGCCCGCGAGCCCGCCCGCGACGATCTCGACCACGGCGCGCTCGGCGGCGGCAACGTCCGCGTCCGTGTCGGGCAGCTGCCCGAATGCCCAGCCTGTGAGGATCTCCTCGAGCGCCCCGTACCAGATGGTCGCCGTCAGGCGCGCGTCGAGGCCCGGCTGGAACTCGCCGTCCCTCTGCCCATGTTCGACGATGCGCTGCAACGCCTGGAACGCGAGCTCGATGTCGTCGGTCTCACGCTGAACCTGGGCGCTCCGCGTCACCTCGCGGACCAGGACCCGCACGAGGTCGGGGTCGCGCTTCCACGTCCGAAGCACGATCTCGGTGACCTTGCGGATCCGGTCGCGAGCCGGTTCCTCCAGCTCCTCGACGGACCTGATCGTCTCGAGCATCGCACCCCACGTCTCACGGAAGATCGCCTGGAGCAGCGCGTCCTTCGAGCCGTAGTAGTGGTAGACGAGGCCGTAGGCGACGCCGGCCTCGCTCGCGACGTCGCTGACCCGGCAGCGGTGGTACCCCTTGCGAGCAAAGGCCCGGACGGCCGCCTGCAGGATCTGACGCCGTCTCTCCTCCTGGACTTTCGAGCCCTCGGCCACCGCCGC
>DATMIX010000030.1:0-53280 GCA_035554095.1 Gaiellaceae bacterium
GTGATGGCGAGCGCAGAGGTCAGCTTCGTCTCCTCGAGCGGCGTGAAGGAGATCGCGGCCTTCGGGGGAAAGGTGGACGAACTGGTGCCGGAGCCCGTGGCGCGCCGACTTGCGGAGAGGTTTCCGAACGGCAGACCGGGGGCGCCGGAGAACCCCCGCGAATAGAAGCTGCGGAGTAAACTCTTGGAGACCAACATGGATGTTCTCGTTCTCATCGACAAGCTCGACGACCTCGTGCACAACGCCAAGGCCGTGCCGCTCACCGACCAGGTGCGGATCGACCGCGAGGAGATCTACGACATCCTCGACCAGATGCGCGCGACGATTCCCGAGGAGATCAAGCAGGCCCGCTGGATCGTCAAGGAGCGGCAGGAGATGCTCGCCGAGGCGAAGCGGGAGTGCGATCGAATCCTCGGCGAGGCGCGTGAGCAGGCGGTTCGCGAGGCCTCGCAGACCGAGATCGTCAAGCTCGCCGAGCGACAGGCGCAGGAGATCGTCGACGAGGCCAGGCGGCAGGCGAGGGAGACTCGGCTCGAGATGGAGGACTGGGCCGACAGCATCCTGTCGACGCTCGAGGTCAACCTCGACAAGTTCCTGGGTGCGGTCAAGCGGGGGCGCGAGCGGCTGCACGAGCGCTCGCAGGAGTCGGTCGTTGCCGGAGTCGGCGTCGACGGCTCCACCAACAGCGAGCCCTACTAGTCCCGTGGACACCTACCTGGCCGTCGCGAGCAAGCGCGACTGGCGCAGCTATGCCGACCGTCGGATCCCGGACGAGGTCGTCACTCGGATCCTCGACGCCGGCCGCCTGGCCGGGAGCGCGAGGAACCGTCAGCCCTGGACGTTCGTCGTCGTCGAGGACCGGGAGCGCCGCGAGCGGCTGGCGCAGACCGTGTACGAGGCGACGAACGTCACCACCGCGGCGCTCGTCGTCGCGATCGCGACCGCAGGCGGCGGCAACCTGCTGGACGTCGGCCGCGCTGCGCAGAACATGATGCTGACGGCCTGGAACGACGGGGTCGCCTCCTGCCCGAACGGGACGCCGGATCGCACCGAGGCCGCCCGGGCGCTCGGATTCGAAGGCGACCTCCAGCCGGCCACGATCCTCTCGTTCGGGTATCCGAAACGCCCCCTCGAACCGGAGTCGAAGCCTGCCGAGGAGTGGAGTCGAGAGGCGAATCGAAAGCCGCTCGAGGAGGTCCTGGAGCGCATCTGACCGTTGCTACTTTGGCTGTGTGACGACCTTCAACCTCCGCACCCTCAAGCTCCGTTCGGGCGAGCACTTCGCGGGCGAGCAGGAGGTCACGCTCGAGCCGCTGGAGCTCGGCGGCCAGCGTTACCTGTCGGTGCCCGCAAAGGTTCCGGCGGCGTTCTCCGTCACGCAGGCAAGCACCGGCACGCTCTTCGAGCTCCACTTCGAGGCCCGGCTACACGGGCCGTGTTATCGCTGTCTCACCGACGCCGTCCTCGACCTGCCGATCTCGGCCCGCGAGTACCAGGCAACGAACCCCGACGGCTCCGAGGAGCTGACGAGCCCGTACCTCAGCGAGGATCGTCTCGATCTCTCCGCGTGGGCGCATGACGTCGTTGCGCTCGCTCTGCCGGATCAGATCCTGTGCCGGCCCGATTGCGCAGGGCTCTGCCCGATGTGCGGCGAGGATCTGAACGCCGAGCCGCACGAACACGACGAGGAAGCACCGGATTCCCGCTGGGCCGCGCTCGCCGAGCTGCGCGACCGGCTCTAGTCGTCTCCGCGCCTCTAATCGTCTCCGCCGTCTCCGCCGCCGTGGCCGCTCGAGCCCGAGCCGGAGCCTGATCCCGAGCCGCGGCCGGAGCGGTCGTCGCTCGTGCGCGTGCCGCCGTGGTCGTCGACGGTCGTCGTGGCGCGGGTGGTCGTCGCCCGGGTTGGCGCCGGAGCGGTGGAGCGCTTGCGCGTCACGGTCGGTGCGAGCTCTCGCGGGGTCGTATCGAGCTTCGTCACCGGCAGCCCGACCGAGTCGCCACGGGCCTCGGCCGCGCGGTCCTCCCGCCGGTTCGCGCGCCGGTCGGCACCGCGATCCTCGCGGCGGACGTCGCCGGCCTGCGTGGCCGCCGGCGGCGCCTCGGTCGTGATCGTCGGCCGGTCCTCGCTCGCGCCGAGTCTGGCGAACGTTCCTGCCGTCGCGACACCTGCGAGGAGCAGTACCGCTCCGATGATCATTGCCAGCTTCTGCATCCGAATCACTCCTTTTCGTTGGTTCGCCTTCGTTGTGACCACAGGCTCGCGCCAGGCGTCTGAAGCGCGGGCAAAGGCGGGCCAAGGGAGCAGAAAGCCCGGGTAAAGCCTTGGCTAAGAACGGCGTGGCTATACTGCGCGGCCGCTGATGGCAGTCCCCAAGCGAAAAACCTCCAAATCGCGTCGCGACAAGCGCCGCGCGCAGCACGGCATCAAGGCACCGCGCCTGAGCCTGTGTCCGAACTGCCACCAGCCGACCCGGCCGCATCAGATGTGCCAGAACTGCAGGACCTACCGCGGCCGCGAAGTCGAGCCGCTCCGCGCCCCGACGCCGTAGCCGCATGATCCGCGTCGCCGTGGACGCGATGGGGGGCGACCGTGCGCCCGAGGAGATCGTCGCGGGGGCACTCGACGCTGCGGGCCCGGGAATCACGCCCGTTCTCGTCGGCCCGAGCGGGCTCGACACGCAGGGGCTCGAGCTCGTGCAGGCGCCGACGACGATCGCCATGGACGAGAAGCCGGGCGAGGCGGTGCGCGGCAAGCGCGACAGCTCGCTGGTCGTGACGTGCCGGCTCGTTCGCGAGGGAGCCGCACAAGCCGCGGTCTCGGCCGGCAACACCGGCGCGATGCTCGCGGCCGGGCTGCTCGAGATCCGCCGCCTGCGGGGCGTGAACCGGCCCGCGATCGCCGTCATCCTGCCGGCACGGCGTGGGCCGTCCGTCCTGATCGACTCGGGTGCGAACGCCGACGCGCGCCCCGAGCACCTGCGCCAGTTCGCGCATATGGGTGCCGTGTTCGCGCACGAGATCCTCGGCATCGAGCGGCCGTCCGTCCGCCTGCTCTCGATCGGCGAGGAGCCCGAGAAGGGCAACCAGCTCGTGCTCGAGGCCCATCAGCTGCTCTCCGAGGCCGAGGGTCTCGAGTTTCGGGGCAACACCGAGAGTCGCGACCTGCTCGAGGGCGCCGCCGACGTGGTCGTCTGCGACGGGTTCACGGGAAACGTCGTCCTGAAGGCGCTCGAAGGGACGATCCGCAGCGTCATGAGCGCGCTGCGGGAGGAGATCACCGCGAGCCGCCGCGGCAAGCTCGGCGGCCTCCTGATCCGTCCTGCGGCCCGCGGCCTCCGTGACCGGCTTGATCCCGACACCTACGGCGGCGCGTATCTACTCGGCCTGCGCGGTCTCGCCGTGATCGCGCACGGAAACTCCGGTCGCACCGCGATCGCAAACGCCATCAGGCTGGCGGCAAAAGGCGTCGAGCACGATGTCGCGGGCCGCCTGGAGGAACGCCTCGAACAGCGCGTGTTAGCATCCCGCGCCACCTGACCCCGAACCGGCAAGCGAGGTGAAATGGCGGCTTCTCGAGAGGAAGTTTTCGAGCGAGTCAAGGAAGTTCTGAGCGAGCAGCTCGGTGTGGACGACAGCGAGATCACGGAAGAGGCTTCGTTCCAGGAGGACCTCGACGCCGACTCCCTCGACCTCGTCGAGCTGATCATGGAGCTCGAGGACCAGTTCGGGATCAAGATCTCCGACGAAGACGCACAGAAGATCCAGACGGTCGGTCAGGCTGTCGACTACGTCTCCTCGCACCAGTAGCCGGAACCGGTTAGACCGTCTGATCGACGGGTTGCCCGCGGAGCGGCTCGACAACGTGTTCACGCACACGTCGTGGGCGCCGGACCGCGCGTCGTCGTACGAGCGGCTCGAATTCCTCGGCGACAGCGTGCTCGAGCTCGCGATCGCGCGCGCGCTCTACGACCGCTACCCGGACTTCTCCGAAGGCCGCCTCGCGAAGATCCGTTCCCACGTGGTCTCGCGCGCGAGCTGCGCCGTCGTCGCCCGCGAGCTGGGGCTCGGCGACCGGCTGCAGGAGCGCGGCGGGCAACTCGTGCCCGAGGAGGAGCTGAAAAGGCTCGGACGAAACCGGAACGTGCTCGCCGCCCTGCTCGAAGCCTCGCTTGCGGCGCTGTTCCTCGAGTACGGCTTCCCGAAGATCGAGGCCGCGATCGTCGCGGCGTTCGACTCCCGGATCGAGTACGCGTTGACGACCCACGTCGACCACAAGACCGAACTGCAAGAGGCGCTTGCCCGCCGCGGGCTCGCGGTCACCTACTCCGTCCTGAACGTGGAAGGGCCGCCCCACGACCGCACGTTCACCTGTGCGGCGAACGTCGACGGCAAGGAGGCCGGCGTCGGGACGGGCCAATCCAAGAAGGCGGCCGAGCAATCGGCGGCCCAGGAGGTGCTGGCGAAGCTCGAGATGGGCGAGGAGGGCCCGGACGCCGCCATCCGCACTCCGCGCTAGTTTTCGGCGCGGCGTGCACCTGAGCGCGATCAAGCTGCGCGGTTTCAAGTCGTTCCCCGATCCGGTCGAGGTTCGCCTCGAGCGCGGCGTCGCCGTGGTCGTGGGGCCGAACGGCTCCGGCAAGTCCAACGTCTCGGATGCCCTGCTGTGGGCCTCCGGCTCGCTGGCACCCTCCGAGCTGCGGGCCGAGAAGCCGGACGACGTCCTCTTCGCGGGTGCGGCCGGCCGGCCGCCCGCAGACTGGTGCGAGGTCGAGCTGCTCTTCGACAACGCCGACGGCGCGTTTCCCGAGCTCGACTTCAGCGAGATCTCGATCACGCGGCGTCTTCACCGGGGCGGAGAGGGTCAGTACCTCGTCAACAAGGCGGCCGTCCGGAGGACCGACCTCGTCGAGCTGCTCGCGGACGTGGGACTCGGCGGCGGCCACAGCTCCGTGATCGGCCAGGGGCGCGTGGAGGAGATCCTCTCCTCGAAGCCCGAGCAGCGGCGCGCCCTGCTCGAGGAGGCCGCGGGGCTCGGAAAGTTCAAAGCTCGGCGGCATCGCGCCGAGCTGAAGCTCGCCCGCGTCCAGGTGCAGGCGGAGCGCGCACGCGATCTCGAGGCGGAGGTGCGCAAGCGCCTACGGCCGCTCGCCTTGCAGGCGACCGCGGCCGAGCGCGCGGAGAAGCTCCGCGGCGAGATCGCGGCCGTGGAGGCCCGGGTCGCCGAGCTCGAGCTCGAGGAGCTCGGCCGGCAGGCCGACGAGATCGAGGAGCGGCGCACCGCCGCATCCCTGGCCCGCAAGACGGTCAATGCAAAGCTCGACGAGCTCCTGATCGAGCGGAACCAGGCTGAGGAGGACCTCGCGGACGCGGCCGGCCGGCGCGAGGAGGCAACGGCTGCCCTGTACAGGCTGCGCAGTGCGGCGGATCGGGTCGAGCTCCGCCGCGAGGCCGCGGAGGCGCTCGTCGATCGAATGCGCGCCACGCCACCGCAACGGCCCACCGTCGACGACGAGCGTCTGCGCACGACGCGCGAGCGCCTCGCCGCGGTCGAGCGGGCGCTCGCCGAGCGTGAAGGCCTGCCGCCCGCGGCGCGCGCCCTTGCCGAGCAGGGGGCGGTCCTGGCGCTCTCGGAGCTGGAGGTGGAGCCTGGACGTGAACGTGCCGTCGCGGCATCCCTGGGTGCGCGTGCTTCGGCGCTGCTCGCCGCCGACCCTGCCGCGGCCCTCGCCCTGCTGGAGCGCGCACGGTCGGGCGGCCTCGGGAATCTGACCGTGCTCGTCGGCGCGAGACCGGCCGAGCTCGTGGCCGAGTACGCGGTCGTTTCGAAGGAAGAGCTGCTGAGCTCGCCCGTACGGGCGGTGACCCCGGAGGGATTCGGCTACGACCCGCACCGCGGCGAGCTCTGGTTTGCGGGCGAGACGGCCGAGGCGGTCTGGCTCGAGCTCGAGGCGCGCAGGCGGGCGCTCGCGGAGGAAGTCGAGAGCCTCGAGGCGAATCCGTCGCAGCGGACGCCGGCTGCCGCCGATCCCCGGCCCGCCGCCATGGCCGAGCGCCTCGTCACGGTGCTCCGGGGGGCCGCCGCGTTGGGCGAGCGGTTCGAGGCGCCCCTGCGGGCGCGCGTCGACGCGGGCGGGTCGCGCACAGGCGATGCTGCCGGGGCCCTGCGCGAGCTCGCTGCTCGGGAGGCCGAGCTGCGCCACGGAGCCGCGGAGGCGGGCGAGCGGACGGCCGCGATCGACGTCGAGCTCGCGCGGCTCGAGGCCGAGGCCTCAGCAGCCCGAAAACGGCTCGAGGACGCAGGCGCCGCGCCGGCCGAGGGACACGACCGCGACGCACTGGCCGAGCGGCTGATCAGGCTCGAGCGCCGGCGCGCGACGCTGGGCCAGGTGAACCCGCTCGCGAAGCAGGAGTACGAGGAGGAGAAGGAGCGGCTCCAGGAGCTGACGACGCAGCGCGAGGATCTCGAGCGCAGCCTGGCCGAGCTCGAGCGTCTTCGCAACGAGCTGACCGAGACGGTCGAGCGCCGCTTCGAAGAGACGTTCGCCGCCGTCCAGCGACATTTCAGCGATGTCGCGGCGACGCTCTTCCCCGGCGGGGAGGGCCGCCTTCGGCTCACCGAGGCGGAGGAGGACGGCGCCGACGACGGCAGCGAACCAGGTGTCGAGATCGAGCTCAGGCCGGCCGGCAAGCGCGTGACGAAGCTCTCCCTCCTCTCGGGCGGCGAGAAGGCGCTCGGGGCGATCTCGTTCCTGTTTGCCCTGTTCCTCGCGCGGCCGTGCCCCTTCTACCTCCTGGACGAGGTCGAGGCCGCGCTGGACGACACGAACATCGGCCGCTTCGTCGAGCTGCTCCGCCGCTACGCGGAGCAGGCGCAGTTCATCGTCATCACGCACCAGAAGCGGACGATGGAGGCTGCCGACTCGCTCTACGGCGTCACGATGGGCGGCGACGGTGTCTCCCAGATCGTCTCGCGCCGCGTTCGGCGCGAGGCGCCGTTGGCTGCGACCGCGTAGGTAGGAGGGCCGAGCCCCCGCTGCGGCTACGGTTCGCGGCCGTGGCCAGATCGTGGGCAGAGCTCCTCGGCGACGCCGAGCCGGGCAGCGGGGCGCGCGAGGAACAGGAGGGGTTCTTCTCGCGCCTGCGCGACTCGCTCGGCAAGAGCCGGCGGGCGCTGACCGAGCAGCTGGCCGTCGCGGCCTTCGATCCCGCCGACGACGCCGCGTGGGAGCGGCTGGAGGAGGCGTTGATCGCGGCCGACGTCGGCGTCCCTTCGACGGCGGAGCTCGTGACGCGGCTCGAGGCACGCGGTGAGATCGCTGACCTCAACCAGGCTCTCGTCGAGGAGATCGCGGCGCTACTCGGCGAGCCCGGGCCGCTCGCCCTCGACGGCCCGCCGAGCGTGATCCTCGTCGTGGGCGTGAACGGGACCGGCAAGACGACGACGATCGGCAAGCTGGCGCAGAAGCTGAGGGAGCACGACCGTTCGGTCGTCCTCGCCGCCGCGGACACGTTCAGGGCCGCGGCCGAGGAGCAGCTCGAGATCTGGGCCGACCGCGCGGGCGCCGACTTCGTCGGCGGTGAGCGGGGCGGCGATCCGGCCGCCGTCGCCTTCGACGCGATCACCGCCGCGGGCGAGCGCGGCCGGGACGTCGTCATCGTCGACACCGCCGGCCGGCTTCACACCCAGGCGAACCTGATGGATGAGCTCGCGAAGGTTCGCCGGGTGATCGCGCAGCGGCAGGAAGGCGCTCCGCACGAGACACTGCTGGTCGTCGATGCGACCACGGGCCAGAACGGCGTCCAGCAGGCGCGCCTGTTCGGAGAGGCGGTCGGCGTCACGGGCGTCGCGCTGACGAAGCTCGACGGCTCCGCCAAGGGAGGGGTCGCGATCCCGATCGCCCACGAGCTCGGCCTGCCTGTGAAGCTCGTCGGCGTGGGCGAGGGCCTCGACGACCTGCGGCCCTTCGACCCGCACGACTTCGCCAGAGCCCTGGTCGCGGGCTGACCGGGATGCGTTCACGACCGTACCCCCGTGGGGGCACAGCCCCCACCCAGTAAGGGTGGGGCTTCGAACCCGCCTCCCTCGCGGTCGAGCCTACGCCTGGGCGACGCGCGCAGGTGCGGCGCGTCCGCGCCGAGAGCGTGACTTCTAGCGCTCGATCGCGAACGCGATGTTCACGGTGGTCCTGTACTCCGTGATCCGGTCGCCCTCGACGACGGCGCTCATCGACACCACGTCCGCGCCCGAGATCCCACGCACCGTCTTCGCGGCTTCCTGCACGGCGGCATCGGCGGCCTTCGCGAAGCTCTCCGGCGATGAGCCGATGATCGTGATCACCTTGGCGACGTCAGCCATCTCGTCCCTCCCAACGATCGGTTGCGGGAGAATCTCTAACCGTGGGCGACGGGTCGCAAACGGACTGCTACATCTGTCGGAAGCACCGCGGCGAGCAGCTCGTGCCCGGCGGGCCGATTTTCGAGGACGAGCTCGTGTTCGCGTCGCACGGCTACCACCCCGAGCGCGAGCCCGAGCCGTACCCCGGCCACCTGCTCGTCGAGCCGAAGCGACACGCTCCCGGGGTCGCCGACCTGACCGACGAGGAGGCGGCCGCAGTCGGCGTCGCAACGACGCGCTTGGCCCGCGCGCTGATTGCGAGCGAGCGGGTCGAGCACGTCTACACGGCTGTGATCGGCCACCACACGCCGCACCTGCACGTCCACCTGATCCCGCGCTATCCCGGGACGCCGGACGAGTACCGCGATCCATTCCACGTCGACGAGTGGCCGGGGGCGCCGCAGGGTGGCGTGGACGATGCAGCGGCCGTGGCCGAGCGCGTGCGAGCTCGTTTGACTTAGGCCGATACGGCCGTCAGTACACTGGCCGCCGTGTTCGACACGCTCTCCGACCGGCTGCAGAACGCGCTCGGCGACCTCCGCAAGCGGGGAAAGCTCGACGACGAGGCGATCTCCAAGGCGATGCGGGAGATCCGTCTCGCGCTGCTCGAGGCCGACGTCAACTTTCAGGTGGTCAAGGACTTCGTCGGACGTGTCCGCGAGCGCGCCGTCGGGGAGGAGGTCCTGAAGAGCCTGACGCCCGGGCAGCAGGTCGTGAAGATCGTCCACGACGAGCTGACCGCGCTGATGGGCTCCGGCGACTCGCGGCTCGGGTTCGCCGGCCGGCCCCCGACCGTGATCCTGCTCGCGGGGCTCCAGGGTTCCGGGAAGACGACCGCTGCCGCAAAGCTCGCGTTGCTGCTCCGCAAGGAGGGCAAGCAGCCCGCGCTCGTCGCGGCCGACCTGCAGCGCCCGGCCGCGATCGACCAGCTCGAGCAGCTCGGCCGCCAGATTCAGATCCCGGTCTTCAGCGCCGAGCGGAGCGACCCGGTGAAGGCGACGAGGGACGGGATCGCACAGGCCGACGGCGACGTCGTGATCGTCGACACCGCCGGCCGACTCCACGTCGACGAGGCTCTCATGCAGGAACTGGCGGCGCTGCGCGACGAGGCGAAGCCGACGAACGTGCTGCTCGTCCTCGACGCGATGACCGGGCAGGAAGCAGTCTCGGTCGCGCAGGCTTTCCAGGCGCGCGTCGACTTCGACGGCGTCGTCCTGACGAAGCTCGACGGCGACGCCCGCGGCGGGGCGGCCCTGTCGGTGAAGGCCGTGACGGGCAAGCCGATCAAGCTCGTCTCCGTCGGCGAGAAGGTCGACCAGCTCGAGTACTTCCACCCGGATCGCATGGCGTCACGGATCCTCGGGATGGGCGATGTCCTCAGCCTGATCGAGAAGGCCGAGGCGGCCGTGGAGGAGGACGAGCGCGAGGAGCTCGAGCGTCGCATGATGCAGGGCGAGTTCTCGTTCGACGACTTCCTGAAGAGCTACAAGATGCTGCGCCGAATGGGGTCGCTGCAGGGCGTGATCAAGCTGATCCCGGGGCTCGGGAACCAGCTCGAAGGCCTCGATCAGGTCGACGAGAAGCAGCTGGGGCGGGTCGAGGCGATGATCCTCTCGATGACCCCGCGCGAGCGTGCGCTCCCGCACGTGATCGACGGCTCGCGCCGCCAGCGGATCGCGCGCGGAAGCGGCACCGACGTCCAGCAGGTGAACCAACTGCTCGAGGCCCGCAAGCAGATGGCGAAGATGATGAAGCAGATGCGGAGCGGCAAAGTGGATCTCACCTCCGTGCTGGGGCAGGGCTCGGCGCCCGCGAACGGTGAGCGTCCGGCGACCGCGCGGAAGACCAAGAGCAAGCGCAAGAAGAAGAAGGCGAGGAGATAAATGGCTGTGAAGCTCAGGCTGACGCGGGTTGGCTCGAAGAAGAACCCGATCTACCGCGTCGTCGCAGCCGACACGCGCTCGCCGCGTGACGGCAAATTCATCGAGATCGTCGGGCGCTACAACCCGCAGACCGACCCGTCGACGATCGACTTCGACGAGGACAAGGTCAAGGATTGGCTTTCGAAGGGGGCTCAGCCGTCCGAGACGGTGAAGCGCCTCCTGAAGGCCAAGAACATTGGCTGAGCTGCTCGCCGAGCTCGCCCGCGGGCTCGTCGACGACCCCGACGCGGTCCGCGTCGACGAGGTCGAGCGGGACGGCGCCGTCGTCCTCCAGCTGCACGTGGCGAAGGACGACGTCGGCAAGGTGATCGGCCGCCAGGGGCGGATCGCCCGCGCCCTGCGCACGATCGTGCGTGCCGGCGCGGCACGCGAAAGCCACCGCGTTCTTGTCGAGATCGTCGACTGAGTTCGTCACCGTCGGCCGGGTCGGCAAGCCGCACGGCCTCGACGGCTCGTTCTTCGTCGAACGGGCCAGCGAGGATCCCGACCGCTTCGCGAAGGGGGCGACGCTCTACGTCGACGGCACCGCGGTCAAGATCTCCGCGTCGAAGCGCGGCTCGGGCGGCAGGCCGGTGATCCGCCTCGAGCGCGATGTTCCCCGCGGCGCGGAGCTGACCGTCCGCCGCGACGACTTGCCGCCCACCGAAGGGGGTGAGTACTACGCGTTCCAGCTCGTCGGGCTCGCGGTCGAGGAGGAGGGGGGCCGGGCGCTCGGCCGCGTGAGGGAGGTGGCGCCGGGCGTCGCGAACGACACTCTCGAGCTCGAGTCCGGGCTCCTGCTGCCGCTCGTGGACGCGTGTGTCCGCGAGGTCGATCTCGAGCGCGGGGCGATCGTCGTCGCGGCGGGTTTCGCCGAGCCGCCGCTACCCTGAGTGGTTCCTTTGCAGCTCGACGTCTTCACCCTCGTTCCGCACGCGTTCGCGTGGCTGACGGAGCAGCGGCCGGTGGCCGCCGTGCTCGGCGACGAGCTCGACCTGCGGCTGTTCAGCTATCGCGACTACACGCCCCTGGCAAACGGTCAGGTGGACGACGATCCGTACGGCGGGGGGGCCGGAATGATCCTTCGCGTCGACGTCGTCGCCGCGGCGCTCGACGCTGCCTACGGCGGTGACCCCGACCACCGCGTCGTCGCGCTGACCCCTCAGGGCCGCCAGCTCACGCAGCCGGTTGTCGAGGAGCTCGCGACGGAGGAGCGGCTGACCCTTCTCTCGGCCCGATTCGAAGGGTTCGATGAGCGCGTGCTGATGAACCTCGCTTCCGACGCGATCTCGATCGGCCCCTACGTCCTGTCCGGAGGAGAGCTCCCGGCGATGGTGCTCGTCGACGCGGTCGCGAGGCGTCTGCCCGGCGCGCTGGGTTCCGAGGAGTCAGGTCTGATCGAGAGCTTCTCGGCCGAGCTCGAGGGCGGTCTCGAGTATCCGCACTACACGCGCCCGGCCGAATTTCGAGGCTGGGGCGTGCCCGACGTGCTCCTCTCCGGCGACCACGCGAGGATCCAGGAATGGCGCCGCGAACAGAGTCGTCTACGGACGGCCGGTTGAGGCAGGATATGGAGATGGACCCACAAGCGCCGAGCGCTGCGCGGAATCCATACGAGGTGCTCGGCGTCAGCCCGAACGCCTCGCTGGAGGAGATTCGCGACGCCTACTGGCGGCTCGTCCGCTTCTACCGGACCGAGGCCGATCTCTCGTCTCCGTGGACGGCCTCGCATCTCGACGAGATTCAGGACGCGTACGAGTTGCTCTCCGATCCTGCCAAGCGCTCGCAGATCGACGCCGGCGACCACTGGCCGGGGAGCGCCGCCCCGCCCGTGCGCGAAGCCGCGCCCGCTCCCGTGCACCCGCCCGCGGCGGCACGGCCTCCTGAACCGCGGCGCGTGTCGCGAAACCCGGTCGATCGGCTCACCCACCGTCTGCCGCGACCCTGGCGCATCGCGATCGACTGGATCGTGACGATCGCGGGTGCGATCGCGATCGTGCTCGCGATCAAGGCCTGGATCGTGAACCCCTACCGGATCCCGTCGTCCTCGATGGAGCCGACGCTCCACTGTGCGGGCGGCCCCGGCTGCGAGGCGCACCTCTCCGATCGCGTGCTCGCGAACCGCTTCATCTATCACTTCCGCGACCCGCACCGCGGCGAGATCGTCGTCTTCAAGACGCCGCCACAGGCTCAGGCGCGCTGCGGGGCGGGCGGCACCTTCGTCAAGCGGCTGATCGGCCTCCCCGGAGACACCTGGGCGGAGCGGAACGGTTTCGTCTACATCAACGGCAAGCGCCTCGACGAGCCGTACATCAAGCCCGACCGGCGCGACAACGAGACGCACCAGTCGCAGAAGATCGGCCAGGGGCAGTACTTCATGATGGGCGACAACCGCCAGTCGTCGTGCGACTCGCGCGTCTGGGGCGCCGTGCCGAAGGACAATCTGATCGGCAACGTCTTCGCGACCTACTGGCCGCCGAATCGGATCTCGATCTACTCGCTCTACCTCTCGGTCGGGCTCGGGGCGGTCGGTCTTCTGCGCCCGCGGCACAGGAAGAACGTCCGCTAGCATTGGGCGCCGGTCCCGGCGGGGGCCGTTCTCATGCATCGCGTCATCCAGGATCTCGAACAGCGCCAGCTGCGCACGGATCGCCCCAGGTTCAAGCCGGGCGACACGGTTCGCGTGCACTTCCAGGTCATCGAGGGCCAGCGCCGCCGCGTCCAGGTCTTCGAGGGCATCGTGATCAAGCGTCAGGGGGCCGGCGCGCGAGAGACGTTCACCGTCCGCAAGCAGTCGTTCGGCGTCGGCGTCGAGCGGACCTTCCCGCTCCACTCGCCCAAAATCGAGAAGATCGAGGTCGCCGCCATCGGTGACGTGAGTCGCGCGAAGCTCTACTACTTGCGAGGCAAGGTGGGAAAGAAGGCGCGCGTCCGCGAGGTGCAGCGGAGGGGGCCGCTATCCTCGGCCGATGCTGTCGCAGCCGGCGTCGCAGACGGAACCGAGCCCGACGAGGCAGAGCAGCAGCCCGGGCCCCCCGAGCAGCAGCCCGGGCCTGAAGCAGCAAGCGAGCCCGACGCCGGAGACGCCGAGCTCGAGCCAGGAGACGCCGAGCCCGCGCCCGAAGGCGAAGAGGCCGGGGCGGAAGCTCCTCGCGTTTGACCGCCGCCTAGGGGCTCGATTCGTCGCCGGGACCGACGAGGCCGGACGCGGCTCGCTCGCGGGCCCGCTCGTCGTCGCTGGAGTCCTGCTCGACTACGGGTGCCTCCGTGACCACCGAGTGCGGCCCCTCGCGCTCCTGAACGACTCGAAGCAGTTGACGACCGCGGGACGGGAGGCCCTCTTCCGCGCCGTCGTCGGGTGCGCCGAGAAGATCTCGGTGCGGGCCGTCTCACCGCGGGAGATCGATTCGAACGGCCTGCACCGCTCGAACCTCGCCGCGATGCGCTCGATTCTCTGGGAGCTGGCGCCGCCGGCCGAGATCTGCCTCGTCGACGGCTTCCGGCTCGGGCCCACGGCGCCCGAGCACAAGGCCGTCGTCGACGGAGACGAGAAGAGCGCCGCGATCGCAGCCGCCTCGATCGTGGCCAAGGTCGTCCGCGACCGCACGATGCGCCGGCTCGCGTCCTTGTACCCGCACTACGGATTCTCGTCGCACGTCGGCTACATCACGCCGGGACATTCGGCCGTCGTGCGCGCACGCGGCCCGTGCGAGATCCATCGCCGATCCTTCGAGGCGCGCTGCTATGCGCCGCAGCAGCTCGCCGAGCCCGCGGCCTAGTACGTTCGTCCGGGGGCGCGCGGCCGAGCGCCGTGTCGCCTGGCACTTTCGCGTGCGCGGTTATCGGATCCTGGCACGGAACGTTCGCGCCGGCGGCGTCGAGCTCGACCTGATCGTCCGCCGAGGGAGGCGGATCGTCTTCGTCGAGGTGAAGGCGAAGCAGGGGCCCGGCTACGGCAACCCGCTCGAGGCCGTCGACTCACGGAAGCGCGCACGGCTTCGGCGCGGGGCTGCAGCCTGGTTGGCGGCCAATCCGGAAGCCGGAGGCCTCGCGACAGGGTTCGAAGTCGTGGCCGTGCGCCCGGGCGGCGTCGAGCGAGTCGCGGACCTTCTGTACTAGGAGACGAAGCGGCGCGTCAGCCGCGCAGCGCCCATGCCAAGGCCGGCGATCGCTCCCGTCAGCAACCC
This sequence comes from Gaiellaceae bacterium, assembly GCA_035554095.1. Lineage (GTDB taxonomy): Bacteria > Actinomycetota > Thermoleophilia > Gaiellales > Gaiellaceae > 13-2-20CM-68-14. The sequence continues at coordinate 14,505 of DATMIX010000030.1, forward strand.
GACGATGTTCGTGGTGACGCACGTGCGGCAGGCGTTGCAGCAGACCGCCGCCATCGGAGCGTGCTCGCCGTACTTGCCGGCGGCCTGCGCGATCCGCCCGGTCCAGATCTGCCTCACGGTCGAAGTCTAGCCCGGCGCTTTCTAGGACTCCACCGTGCGCCGCCGAACAACCGGAAGCCGTGGCACCGACCCAGGAAGCCCTGTACCGCGAGCTCGACGTCGAGCTCTCGTGGTCGGAGCGCGAGCTCCCCGAGCGGGAGCGGACGAAGCACGTGCACCGGCTTCACCCGTACCTCGGCAAGTTCATCCCCCAGCTCGTGGAGGTGCTGCTCGAGCGGTACTTCGCGCCGGGCCAGCACGTGCTCGATCCGTTCGCCGGCTCGGGAACGACGCTCGTCCAGGCACTCGAGTCGGGGCTCGACGCGACCGGCTCCGACATCGCCGCGTTCAATTGCCTGCTGATGGACGTCAAGACCCGCCGGTACAACCCGTTCGTGCTCGAGCGCGAGGTGCGCGCGGCTTGCGACCGGATCGGCGAGAAGAGCCCGGAGAGGCCTCGCCGTTACGTCCGCGAGTGGTTCGCGCCGCGGGCTGCAGGTGAGCTGCTCGGCTTTCGCGCCGCGCTCGAGGGTTACCTGAACGCCGACGTCCTCCGGGTCGTTCTCGCGCGCGCCGCACGCTCGGCGCGCCGGACGACGCATTTCGACCTCGACTTCCCGCGAGAGCCGCAGCGCGGCGAATACTGGTGCCACAAGCACAAGCGAACCTGCCGGCCGACCGAGGAGGCGGCCCGCTTCCTGCGCCGCTACGCGATCGACACGCTCGAGCGAATCAAGGCGTTCTCGCGGCTGCGCGCCCGCGGGCGGGAGGCCCGCATCCTGCACGGCGACGCGAGGGAGCTCGACTACGGGAGCACGTACGACGGGATCGTCACCTCACCGCCGTACCCGGGCCTGATCGACTACCACGAGCAGCACCGGTATGCCTACGAGCTGCTCGGCCTGGACGACTGCCGCGACCTCGAGGTGGGGGCCGGGGAGCGAGGCACGTCCCGGGCAGCTCTCGCCGCGTACAGCGACGGGATCGTCGCCGCCTTCGAAAACGTGCGCCGGTCGCTGCAACACAACGCACCGGTCGTGATCGTGGTCAACGACCGGCGCGAGCTCTACCCCGAGATCCTCGACCGGGCGGGCCTGCAGCTCGATCGACGCCATCGCCGCCACGTGAACCGCCGGACGGGCCGCCGCGCGGGGGAGTTCTTCGAGGACGTCCTCGTGTGTCGTTTTCACGCTTCCGGCGCAAAGCCGTAACGGTCGCGTCACGCCTCCCCGGCTAGCGTCGGTCCGTGCTCGCACGGATGGTCACGCACGCGCTCGTCGGGCTCGACGCGCGCCGCGTCGAGGTGGAGGCGCACCTCCAGGACGGCGTGCCGGCGTTCGCGATCGTCGGGCTTCCGGACCGCGCCTGCCAGGAGGCGAAGCAGCGGGTGCGAAGCGGGATCACTTCCGCGGAGTTGAGCTGGCCCGACCGCCGGCTGACAGTCAACCTCGCGCCGGCCGAGTTGCGCAAGGAGGGCTCCGGGTTCGACCTGCCGATCGCACTCGCCGTCCTCGCAGCCTCCCGGCAGGTGCCGCAGGACGGCCTCCGCGGCCATGCCGCGGTCGGGGAGCTTGCGCTCGACGGCCGCGTCAGGCCGGTTTCCGGCGTCATCGCCGCCGCCGAGGGCGCGAAGCGGCAGGGGTTGTCGCGCCTCTTCTGTTCCGCGGCCTGCGCCTCCGAGGCGGCCCTCGCCGGGATCGAGCCGGTGCCTCTCCATCACCTCGCCGAGGCCGCGTCCTATCTGCGGGGCGAGTGGCAACCTGAACCGTCCGAGGAGCCGGACGAGCCGTCGCCGCCCGACGGCCTGCCCGACCTGGCCGACGTCCGGGGGCAGGAACGCGCCCGCCGAGCGCTCGAGCTGGCGGCCGCCGGAGGCCACAACCTCCTGCTCGGAGGGCCGCCCGGAACCGGCAAGACGATGCTCGCGCGGCGCTTGCCGGGGATCCTGCCTCCGCTGACGCGCGAGGACGCGCTCGAGGTGACGCGCATCCACTCGGTCGCCGGCCTGCTGCCGCCCGGCCGGCCGCTCGTCACGGCACCGCCGTTTCGGGCGCCCCACCACACCGCCTCCGCGCCGGCGATCGTCGGGGGCGGCCCGGGCCCACGGCCCGGCGAGGCCAGCCTGGCGCATCGAGGCGTGCTCTTTCTCGACGAGCTGGCCGAGTTTCCGCGGCCCACGCTCGAGGCCCTGCGCCAGCCGCTTGAGGATGGCGCGATCAGCATCGCGCGCGCAGAGGGGAAGGCCGTGTTCCCGGCCCGCTTCCAGCTCGTCGCGACCATGAACCTCTGTCCCTGCGGTGCACGCGGCGACCCCGCGGCCGAGTGCTCATGCTCGGCACAGAGGCTGGCGGCGTATCGCGACAAGCTCTCGCGCGCACTCCTCGATCGCTTCGACCTCCTCGTGACCGTGCCGCGGCCGCGGGCGCACGAGCTTGCGGGTGCGCCTTCCGAGCCGTCGGAGAAGGTCAGGGAGCGCGTAGTTGCCGGGCGGGCGCGGATTCGCGTCCAGCGGCCACAACGCGCGGCAGCGGCGGACGAGCTGCTGTCCCGTGCCGTCGAACGACTCCCTCTCTCCGCTCGGGGCCGCGCACGCGTCGCGGGGGTCGCAGCGACGATTGCCGGCCTGGTCGCGAGCGAGGTGGTCGAGCCCGAGCACGTCGCCGAGGCGCTGTCCTACCGAACGCCGAACGAGCTGGCGGCGGCTGCATGACGGAGGCTGCTTCGGCCTCGGCCGTGCGTCGGATGCGACGGCGAGATCTGCCAGAGCTCCTGCGCGAGATTCACGATCCTCCGGCCGTGCTCTACCTGCGCGGCTGCGCGGATGCGGCGGTGCTGGCGAGGCCGTCCGTGGCGATCGTCGGCGCGCGAGCGTGCTCATCGTACGGATCACAGGTCGCGCGCAGCCTCGGCCGCGATCTGGCGCACGCCGGCCTGGTCGTGGTCAGCGGCATGGCGCGCGGCATCGACGGCGAGGCTCATCGTGGTGCGTTGGAGGTGGAGGGCGCGACCATCGCGGTGCTCGGCTGTGGGATCGACCGTGATTACCCCGCCGTCCACACGGAGCTCGCGCGGCGGATCGCGGATCGGGGGCTGGTCGTCTCCGAGTACGGGCCTGGGGTCGAGCCGGCGCCGTGGCGGTTCCCTGCACGCAACCGGATCATCGCCGGTCTAACGGGGGCGACGATCATCGTCGAGGCGCGCGAGCGGAGCGGTGCGCTGATCACCGCCGACTTCGCGCTCGAGGACGGCCGGGAGGTCTTTGCCGTTCCCGGCGAGATCACGAGCGCACTCGCGAGGGGCACGAACAGGCTGCTCCGGCAGGGAGCGACCCCGCTCACGTCGGCGGACGACGTGCTCGAGGCCTTCGGGCTGATCCGCGAGCAACGGCCTGCGCAGACACCCGCGCTCGGCGCGGACGCTCGAGCCGTGCTCGCGCGGCTCGACGAAGGCTCGATCACGGCCGACGAGCTGGTGAGGACGACGGCCCTCGAGGCGGAACGAGTGGCCGCCGCGCTCGCCGAGCTCGAGCTCTTCGGAGCGGTCGCGGAAGCGGAAGGCCTCTACAGGGCGGTGATGCCCGCGGGCTAGCATCGACGACATCGAGAGCTCCGGCTCTTACTGGCTCGAAGACGAGGCTCCGCTCCGGATGCGGCGCGCGGTCGACGGCCGCGCCGACGTGGCGATCGTCGGCGCGGGAGTCACCGGCTGTGCGTGTGCGCTTCGGCTTGCCGAGGCCGGCCTCCGGGTGCGCGTTCACGAGGCGCGCGAGGTCGCGAGCGGCGCGAGCGGGCGGAACGGAGGGTTCGCGCTGCGAGGCGCGGCGTTCGCGTACGACCCTGCGCGGGAGCGGCTCGGCCCCGAGGCCGCGACGTCACTCTGGCAGCTGACCGAGCGGGCCCTCACGACGCTCGCGCAGCTCGCCGGCGATGCGTTCCGGCAGACGGGGAGCCTCAGGCTCGCCGGCGGCGCGGAGGAGACGGCCCAGTTGCGTCGCGAGTACGAGGCGCTGCGCGAAGACGGGTTCGCCGCCGACTGGGCCGCCGAGCTCGAGCCGCCGCTCGCGGGCCGTTTCGACAGCGCCCTCGTCCATCCGATCGACGGGGCGATTCACCCTGCGCGCTGGGTGCGCCGGCTTGCGGCCCGAGCGGCCGACGCCGGGGCCGAGATCCGAGAGCATGATCCCGTCCGGTCGCTTGAGGAGCTCGACGCCGAGCAAATCGTCCTCGCGACCGATGGCTACACCGACGGGCTGCTCCCGTCGCTCGACTGTGCGGTCCGGGCCACGCGCGGGCAAGTGATCGCGACCGAGCCGCTCTCGGGGGCTGCTTACCCACGGCCTCATTACACGTTCGACGGCTACGTCTACTGGCATCAAGCGGAGGACGGGCGGTTGATCCTGGGCGGCTTCCGCGATCTGGCCCTCGACGACGAGGCGACGCGCGAGGAGGCCACCACGCCCGTCATCCAGGCGGCCCTCGACCAGTTCGCGGGCGAGCTCGTCGGCGAACGGGTTCGCATCGCCCGCCGCTGGTCGGGCATCTTCGGCATGACCGACGACCTGCTGCCGCTGGTTGGGAGCGTCCCCGGACGCGACGACATGTGGGTGGCGTGCGGCTATTCCGGTCACGGGAACGTGCTCGGCCTCGCGTGCGGGGAGTTGGTCGCGCGGGCGATCACCGGTGATGCAGCACCGGAGCTCGAGCTGTTCGATCCGGGCCGTGCGGTCTAGGGTCGTGGCGGTAGGGGGCCGGGGTCGCGGAATCTGAACAGACGACGACCGCCTTGAAGCGCTGATGGTTTCCGAGTTAGTTGATGCATCCCGACGGCGAACGAGTCGAGCCCCGGCGATTCGAAGGCCATCTCCCTGAAACCGGCCTCGCTGAACCAACGGCGAATGCTCGGGGTGAGGTCAGGCTGCCGCCTACCGCGAGTCCACACGACAACGCCCTGAGGCGCACAGAACCCCGGAAGCAGGCGCACCGTCGCCTCGACGTCCTCGTTGGAGATATTGCCGAAGACGCCGCACATGAGCACCAGGTCGGCGGGAACAGCACCGACGTACGTATCCGTCACCGAAGCGTCGGCCACGACGACCTCGACCTGGTCAAGACCGGCTCTTCGGGCCGTCGCGCGCGCTATCTCCGCATTGCCAGGGTCGAGCTCGATCAGTCGTGCAGTGATGTGATCGCTGCCCGGATGACCAGCCAAAACTCCGAGTAGGTCGCGCCCTTGGCCGGCACACGCGCTTACGACCCGGAGGTCGTCGAGAGGCCGGCCGTCCAGAAAATCTCGAATGAACGTCTGAACCACGGCCAGGCGCTCACGGAGCCCAGTAGTTGGGTCGTCGTAGCGTCCGTGCCAGCCAAGCCAGTCGATCTCGACCTCCGTCAGGGGGCGCCGGGCCGCTTGCCCAGGAAGATGTCCCAGTCGAAGGACCCATTGCGGACAAAGCGCACCAGTTCGATCTCCTTTGGCGTTAGCTCCGGAGAGCCGCCGGTGTCCTCGATCTGAGAGCGCAGATGCTCTTTCACGGCCGTCGCCGTGAAGTTCCGCAGGAAGTACCTGATTCCCCTCAACGACCCCTCCTTGGGCGGCAGCGACTAGGCCGCCTAGGGTACGGCGGCTTCGTCCACTGGGCGCCGGCGGCGGCCGAATCTGAAGCAGTCGAACTCATGGCGCCTCCCTCGGCTCGATTGACCGTCGGCCTGTTTCGCCGCAGTGAGTTATCCCACGCCTAGAGCTCGATGGTGAGGAGATCCAGCTCATCGGCCCGGTCCAGCGCGGCGAGCGCGATGGCGAGGTCCTGGATCGCGAGCCCCGTGCTGTCGAAGATCGTGATGTCGCCGGGAGACCGACGGCCCGCCGCCTGACCGGCGAGCACGGCACCGAGCTCGGTCACGTCGTCCTGGGTGATCGCGCCCGCCTCGACAGCGTGGGCGAGGTCGCCGTTGTGACTGGCCTGCTCCCAGTCGTCGGCGAACACTCGATTACGAGCCAGCTCCCCGACTGCGATCTCCGCTTTCCCCGGGCCGTCTGCCCCCATGAGGCTGACGTGCTGGCCCCGTCGCAGAGACCCTTCGGCGAACAGGATCTCGTGGCCCGGGGTCACGGTCACGAGCAGGTCGGCGCCGAACGCCTCCTCCCGCGAGCCCGCCGCGCGCGCCCCGAGCTCCGATGCGACACCGGCCGCGCGCGCGGCGTCGACATCCCAGACGATCACATCGCGGCCGAGCGCCACGAATGTCCGGATGACGGCCTGCCCGTTCACGCCGGCGCCTATCACTGCAGCCGTGTCGGCGTCGCGCCGCCCGAGCTCCTCGGCCGCGAGCACCGCCGCAGCCCCCGTCCGCAACGCGGTCACGGCCGCGGCGTCGAGGATCGCCTGCAGCGCGCCCGTGGAGGCGTCCGAGAGGAGCACGAGGCCGGTGACGGTGGGTAGCCCCAGAGCGGGGTTACCGGGAAACGACGTCACCCACTTCAACAGCGCGTGTCCCGCCCCGAGCGCGGGCATCGCACGGAAGTCCCCCGCGGGATAGGCCGGCACGTAGACCTTGGGCGGCATCGACCAGTCGCCGCGTGCGTAGGCGACGAAGGCTTCGCGGACCGCCTCGACAGCTCGCTCCGGCGACACGGCGGCATGCACGTGCCGGGCTGAGAAGGCGGGGATCACCTGGCTAGAGCGTCTTGACGCCGGCGATCAGGTTCGTGATCGATTCCTTCGCGTCTCCGAAGAGCATCACGGTCTTCGGGTTCAGGAAGAGCGGGTTCTCGATCCCGGCGAAGCCCGGGTTCATCGAGCGCTTCAGCACGACGACGCTCTGCGCCTGGTCGACGTTCAGGATCGGCATCCCGTAGATCGGGCTCCCCTGGTTGTTCCTCGCATCCGGGTTCGTCACGTCGTTGGCCCCGATCACGAGCGCCACGTCGGTGCGCGGAAACTCGGGGTTCGCGTCGTCCATCTCCTTCAACTGCGGATAGGGGACGTTGGCCTCGGCCAGCAGAACGTTCATGTGGCCGGGCATCCGCCCGGCGACGGGGTGGATCGCGTAGCTGACCTCGACGCCGCGCCCCTCGAGCAGCTCCGCGAGCTGACGGACGTCGTGCTGCGCCTGCGCGACGGCCATGCCGTAGCCGGGAACGAAGACGACCTTGTGCGCGTAGGCGAGCATCACGGAGACATCGTCTGCGCTCGCCGAACGGACGGTGCCGCCGTCCGTCGCGGCCGCCTCCGCCGCGGCGCCGGTGCCCACCTGGCCGAACGCGCCGAAGAGGACGTTCGCGATCGAGCGGTTCATTGCGCGGCCCATGAGGATCGTCAGCAGCGTTCCGGAGGCGCCGACGAGCATTCCGCTGACGATCAGGACGTTGTTCTCCAGCTCGAATCCGGTTGCCGCCGCGGCGAGGCCCGTGAACGCGTTCAAGAGCGAGATCACCACAGGCATGTCCGCGCCCCCGATCGGGAGAACGAACAGGACTCCGAAGAGGAGCGCGCCGACGATGAGCCCGGCGAGGAGCCACTGCGCCTCGACCCCCGCGGCGATCGCAGTCCCGTCTGCGACGAGCAAGGCGAAGAGGAGGCCGTTCACGAGCTGCTGGCCGGGGTAGACGATCGGCCGGCCCTTGATCAGCTCCTGGAGCTTCGCGAAGGCCACCATCGAGCCCGAGAACGAGATGCTTCCGATCAGCGCCGAGAGGATGATCGAGACGCTGATGTCGCCGTGCAGGCGGCCCGGATCCGGCGCACGGTTGTGGAACTCGGCGAGCGAGATCAGCGCCGCCGCGCCGCCGCCGACGCCGTTGAACAGCGCCACCATCTGCGGCATGGCGGTCATCTTCACCCTGCGTGCGGCGACGGCCCCGAAGGCGCCGCCGACGGCCATGCCGACCAGGATCTCCCAGTAGGAGTCGATCGACTTCTGCGCGAACGTGACCGCGATCGCGATCAGCATTCCGACGGCGCCGATCTGATTTCCGCGGCGCGCAGTCGCCGGGTGTGAGAGGAACTTCAGCGCGAGGATGAAGGCGACGATCGTCGCCAGGTAGGCGAGGTCAGTCGCTACCCGGCTCATCGCCCTCCCGCGGTTCCTGCCGCTTGCGGAACATCTCGAGCATCCGGTCGGTGACGACGAAGCCGCCGACGACGTTGGCGGAGGCGAGCACGACCGCGACGAAGCCGATGATCGTCGTCAGCGAGTCCTTGTCGCCGGCCCCGGCGACCAGCATGGCGCCGACGATCACGATCCCGTGGATCGCGTTCGTGCCGGACATCAGCGGTGTGTGAAGCAGCGTCGGCACGCGCGAGATCAGCTCGAAGCCGAGAAAGATCGCGAGCACGAGGATCGTCACTTCGAATGCGAGCAGCAGGCCGTGGCTCATCGCCGTCGACCCCCAGGCGCCCGCGCGCCGAGCCCAAGCGCGCAGCCCCCACCCTTAGGGTGGGGCTTCGTCCCGCCTCCCTCGCCGGCGACGGTACCGTCCGCAAGCGCACGCGTGTGAGGCGGGCGTGCGCCGATTGGGCGCCGATTCGACCGGCTCACGCGGCCACCTCCTCCTTTCGCGTCACGCAGGCGGACGCCGTGATCTCGTCCTCCCAGTCGAGCGTCAGCCGCCCCTCGGGCGCAAGGTGCTGGAGCAGGGCGAGCACGTTCCGGGAATAGAGCTGGCTCGCGTGGTAGGGCATCGTGCTCGGCAGGTTCGTCAGGCCGACGACCGTCACGCCTTCGCTGACGATCTCCTCGCCCGGCGCGGTCAGCTCGCAGTTGCCGCCGGCCTCCGCTGCGAGGTCGACGATCACCGAGCCGGGCCGCATTGCCGCGACCGCGGATGCGGGGATCAGCCGCGGGGCCGGCCGGCCGGGAATCAGCGCCGTCGTGATCACCGCGTCGAAGTCGGGGAGCCGGGTCTCGAGCTCCTCCTGCTGGCGCCGCTGCTCCTCTTCGGTCAGCTCCCGCGCGTAGCCGCCCGCCGTCTCCTCCCCCGTCACGCCGAGCTCGAGGAACGTCGCGCCGAGGCTCTCCACCTGCTCCTTCACGACCGGGCGGACGTCGAAGCCGGAGACGACGGCACCGAGGCGCCGCGACGTCGCGATCGCCTGCAGGCCCGCGACGCCGGCGCCGAGCACGAGGACCTTGGCGGGCGCAACCGTGCCGGCGGCGGTCATCAGCATCGGGAAGAACTTCGGCAGGCGGTCGGCCGCGAGGAGCGCCGCCTTGTAGCCGGAGACCGTGGCCTGCGACGAGAGCGCGTCCATGGCCTGCGCCCGGGTGACGCGGGGGATCGACTCCATCGCGAAGGCGATCACCCCGCGCCCTGCGAGGCGGTCGATCCCCTCCCGGTCGGTGAGGGGCTGCAGGAAGCCGATCACGATCTGTCCGTCGCGCAACCGGGCCGCTTCGTCGGCCGAGGGGGCCTGCACCTTCACGAGCGCCTCGGCCCCGAAGGGGTCGGCGAGCGACGCGCCGGCGTCCTCGTACGCCGCGTCCGGGAACGAGGCGGCCACGCCGGCGCCCGGCTCGACGACGACCTCGAAGCCACCGCCCGTCAACCGCTTGACCGTCTCGGGCACGAGCGCAACTCTCCGCTCGCCCGGCGCCGCCTCCCGAGGAACACCGACCTGCATCCGCGCGGAACTCTAAAGCCGGGAGTCGGCACGAACGTCTTCGATCCGTCGCACGAGTAGATTTCGCCCGTGGCCGAGCCGGGCACAGCGCGCCTCGCGGAAGTGGCCGCGAGCTTCTTCCGTCCCTCGGTTCAGGAGCTCGTGCCGTACGAGCCCGGCAAGCCGGTCGAGGAGGTTCAGCGCGAGCTCGGCCTCGAGAAGGTCGTCAAGCTCGCGTCCAACGAGGGCCCGTTCGGCCCGTTCCCGGCGGCGCTCGCGGCGATCGAGCGCAGCGCGGGCGAGCTGAACCGTTATCCCGACGGCGGCGCGTTCCGCTTGCGCGCCGCGCTCGCCGAGCTCCACGACGTTGCCTTCGAAGAGGTCGCCGTGGGCGCGGGATCGGACGGCCTCGTCGATGGCCTCTCCCAGGCAACGCTCGACCCGGGCGACGAGGTCGTCTGCGGCTGGCCGTCGTTCCCGAGCTATGTGATCGCCACGCAGAAGCTCGGCGCGATCCCGAGGACGGTGCCTCTCCGCGACGACACGTACGACCTCGAGGCGATGCTTGCCACGATCGGCGAGCGGACGAAGCTCGTCTACATCTGCCACCCGAACAACCCCACCGGGACGATGAACACCCGCGCCGAGCTGGACGACTACTTCGAGCGAGTCCCGGATCACGTCCTGACGGTGCTCGACCAGGCATACCTCGAGTACATCGACGATCCGGAGTATCCGGATGGGGTGACCGAGTACCTGAAGACGGGCCGCAAGGTCGTCGTGCTGCGGACGTTCTCGAAGATCTTCGGCCTGGCCGGCCTCCGCGTGGGCTACGGGCTCGCGGCTGGCGAGGTCGTCACGGCGCTGGGCAAGGTCCGCCGCGCGTTCGACATCACGACGCCGGCGCAGGAGGCGGCGCTCGCGAGTCTGGGCGATGACGCGGAGATCGAGCGGCGGCGCCGCACCAACGCCGAGCAGCGGCCCGAGGTGGAGCGGATCCTACGCGAGCACGGCTTCGATCCGGCCGGGCCGGCGGTCGCCAACTTCGTCTACGTGGACATCGGCGAGAACTCGCGGCCCCTGTTCGAAAGGCTGCTGCGCCGAGGCGTGATCGTCAGGCCGATGCACGGCTTCGGAAATCCGAACGCGGTGCGGGTGACCGTCGGGACCCCGGAGGAAAACGCCTTCCTGGCCGGGGCGCTGGCCTCGATCACGGGCGGCGTGGCCACGGCCTAGCCCGAACGGCCGCGTCCACAAAAACCCTCTTTCGGGGCGACAAGCCCCTGTTACCGTTTCAGGGGCCGTGAGCCGCAACTCGATCGCCCGCCAGTTCGGGCTTCTGGGACGAGAGCCGGGCTTCCGCTCTCTCTTCCTCGCGACGCTCGGATCGGGGCTCGGGACGTGGCTCGCGCTGGTGGCCCTGCAGATCGACATCCTGCGCCGGACGCACTCTCCGGTCTGGATGAGCGCGTTGCTGATCGCGGACATCCTGCCGACGCTGCTCGTCGGGCTGCTCGCCTCGCCGCTCGTCGACCGCCTCTCGCGGCGGCACCTGATGATCGGCGCCGATCTGGTTCGGTTCGGCGTTTTCTGCGCGCTGCCGTTCGCGCCGAACGCGGGCACGATCGTGGCGCTGTCGGCCGTCACGGGGATCGCGGCCGGCTTCTTCCGGCCGGCCGTCTACGCGGGCCTTCCGAACCTCGTCGACGACTCGGATCTCCCCGCCGCGAACTCGCTGCTGCAGACGATCGACAACGCGACGTGGGCGCTCGGCTCACTCGTCGGCGGCGCGCTCGTCGCAGCGGAGGGGCCGCACCTGGCGTACTGGGTGAACGCGGTGACGTTCCTCGTCTCCGCGACCCTGCTCGCTCAGATCCCGCAGCGGCGGCTGCAGGAGGCCCGGGCCGAGTCCCGCGGTCACTGGCGCGATCTCGCGGACGGCTTCGTCCTCGTGCGCGGGTCGCGCGCGCTGCTGACCGTGCTGATCGCCTGGAGCGTCGGGATGGTCGCGAATGCGTTCGTGAACGTCGGCGAGCCGTTCCTCGCGACCGAGTCGTTCAACGCCGGCAGCTTCGGCCTCGGCGTGATGATGGCCGCAGCCGGTCTCGGCCTCGCGCTCGGTGCGTTCCTCGCCGGTGCCTGGATCGAGGAGCGGGGGCTCGCGAACGTCTACGGCGCCTCCCTCGGGCTGATGGCGCTCGGGGTCGCCGGAGCCGCTGCGGCGCCCAATGTCTGGGTCGGCGCCGCGTGCGTGATCATCTCCGGCGCCGGGAACGGCTCGACGATCGTCTGCAATGCACTGCTCGTTCAGCGTGGGGCGCCGGACCGGCTGCGAGGCCGGGCGTTCACGGTGCTGATGAGCTCGAACACGGTGATGCTGACGTTCGGCATGGTGCTCGGCGGACAGCTCACCGATTCCGTCGGCCCGCGCTGGATCTGGGGTGCGGCTGCGATCCTGTCCGGCGCCGCGGCGGTGATCGGCTACACGCTCGCTCGCGGTGTCCGCGAGGAGCCGCCGGCGACCGCCGAACAGGTGCGGGCGGCGTTGGAGCACGAGCCGGATGCGGCCGTCGAAGCAGCCCGGCGCTCCGCGTAGCATCTCGCGCATGTCCAGCCGCCGCGACTTCACGCGGGAGTCGCTCGCGGCCGGCGTCCGCGCCGGCGAGAAACGCGCGCTCGCGCGGGCGATCACGCTGGTCGAGAACTCCGATCCGCTCGCGTACGAGCTCGTCCGGGAGCTGTACCCCGAGACAGGAGGCGCCTACGCGGTCGGCGTCACAGGACCTCCCGGGGTCGGTAAGTCGAGCCTGATCTCGGCGCTCGTGCGACACGTGCGCGAGGACCGGAAGAGCGTCGGGGTGATCTCGGTCGACCCGTCGAGCCCGTTCACCCAAGGGGCGCTGCTCGGCGACCGGATCCGGCTCGCCGACCACTTCCTCGACCCGGAGGTGTTCATCCGCTCGATGGGAACCCGCGGCCATCTCGGCGGGCTCGCGGAGGCGACGTTGCAGGCCCTGCTCCTGCTGGACGCGGCGGGCAAGGATCTCGTCTTCCTCGAGACGGTCGGCGCCGGCCAGGGCGAGGTCGAGGTGATCGGGATCGCCGACACCGTGCTGCTCGTCCTGATGCCGGGGTCGGGTGATTCGATTCAGGCGTTGAAGGCCGGAATCATGGAGATCCCCGACGTGATCGCGATCAACAAGAAGGACCATCCCGCCGCGAAGACGATGCTGAACGAGGTGCGCTCGATCCTCGCGCTCGACACCGAGCGTGCCTGGAAGCCTCCGATCGTCCTCACCGAGGCGACGCGCGGGGAGAACGTCCCTGAGCTCTGGGCCAAGGTGCACGAGCACCGCGCTTTCCTGGAGAACGAGGGCCTGCTCGAGCAGCGGCGGCGCGAGAACCTCGCGGGCGAGGTGTTCGCTGTCGCCTCCGCGCGGGCAAAGACTCATCTCGAGGACGCCGTCGCGGAGGACCCGGAGCTCAGGCGCCTCCTCGACGAGGTTCAGCGGCGTGAGCTCGACCCGCTCAGCGCGGTACGCGAGATCATGGAGAAAGTGTTCAAGGTTGGCGACGGAAACAGCAGGCCCGAAGCTCGTTGAGATCGAGGCCGCGCGCGGCCGGCTCCAGGGCATTGCGCGCGTCACGCCCGTCTACGGCTCCGAGACGTTCTCGCGCCTGGCCGGGCGCGACGTGCTGCTCAAGGCCGAGAACCTGCAGCGCACGGGCTCGTTCAAGATCCGCGGCGCCGTCAACCGAATCGCGACGATGGCCGGCGAGGAGCGCGCTGCCGGCGTCGTGGCCGCGAGCGCCGGCAACCACGGACAGGCCGTCGCCTGGGCGGCGCGCGAGGCGGGAATCCCGGCGCGGATCTACGTCCCGCAGGACGCGCCGATGGCCAAGGTCGAGGCCTGCCGGAACTACGCCGCCGATACGCAAATGGTCGGCGCGGCCTTCGAGGACGCGCTCTCTGCGGCGCATGCGTACGCGGAGGAGACCGGCGCGACGTTCGTCCACCCCTACGAGCACGAGGCCGTGATCGCCGGGCAGGGAACGATCGGCCTCGAGCTGGCCGAGCAGGTTCCCGAGGCCGGCACGGTGCTGATCCCGATCGGGGGCGGCGGACTCGCTTCCGGAATCGCCCTGGCTTTGCGTGAGGTGAAGCCGGAGACGCGGATCGTCGGTGTCGAGGCGCGACGCGACGGTTACACGATCGCGGACGGGATCGCCGTCAAGGAGCCGGGCGAGCTGACCTCGCGCATCCTCGACGACGTGCTCGACGATGTCGTCGCGGTCACCGACGATGAGATCAGCGAGGCGATCGTGCTCCTGCTCGAGCGCTCGAAGCTCGTCGTCGAGGGCGCGGGCGCGGTCGGCGTGGCGGCCCTCCTCGCCGACCGGGCGGGCGGGACCGGCCCGGCGGCCGTCGTCCTCTCGGGCGGCAACATCGACCCCACGATGCTGATCTCCGTCATGCGGCACGGCCTCACGACGGGCGGTCGCTACCTCGTGGTTCGCACGCACCTCGCCGACCGGCCGGGCGAGCTGATCAAGCTGCTCTCGCTCGTGGCGGAGGAGCGCGGGAACGTCATCTCGGTCGAGCACCACCGGGAGGGGATGGACATTCCGGTGAGCGAGACCGAGGTCGAGCTCACGCTCGTCACCCGCGACGAGGCGCACTGCCGCCAGCTGCTCGCCGTGATGGGCGAGCGCGGGTACATGGTTCAGCGCCTCAGCTAGCGGCGCCCGCAGCGGCGGAACTCGACCGTCGCGCCGCCACCTTCTTCCCAGTCCGGGATGCCGCCGTGCAGGACGGGCCTCGCCTCGACGCCCGAGGCCGTGAGCACGCTCGCGGCGACCGCGGCGCGGGCCCCGCTCTCGCAGATCGTCACCACCGGCCGGCCCTCCTCCTTCAGCTCCTCGCCGTATTCGCGGAGCAGGCGGTAGGGGATGTTGCGGCTGCCGGGGATGTAGCCGTCGTCGCGTTCGTGCAGCTCGCGGACGTCGATCACCTCGACCGTGTCGTCGGCGACGAGGCGCTGCAGCTCGTCCATCTCTACGGGCTCCACCGTCTCGGTCTCCGGCGCGTGAAGGACGTAGCCACGGAGGTCGGAGAAGCCGACCGCGCGCAGCCGCCGCGCGGCGTCCTCCGCGTCGTCGCGCGAGGAGGCGACGAGGAGCGGTGGCTCGTCCGGCGTCAGCACGAACCCGGCCTTCGTCGCGAAGCCGGAGCGCGCGAGGGGCACGTTGATCGCACCGGGCGCATGGCCGCGGACGAACACGTCCGCTGTGCGGGTGTCCAGCAAGGGCGCCTCGATGCGGTCGGTCTTTTCGAGGGCGGCGGGCGCGCCGACGAACGGCCCGCGGTTGATCTCGACGATCCGCTGGAGATTGGGCGGCCGCGGCGAGCGAGTCTGAGCGGATTCGTTGACGAAGTCGTCCTCGTTCTCGGCCCTGAGCATCGGGTTGAACCGGCGCTCGAAGCCGATCGTCGTCGAAGCCTTCGAGCTCATCGCCGCGCCGCAGAGCGATCCCGCCACGTGCCCCGGATAGACCTCGACGCCGTCGTCGAGCTCCAGCAGTCGCTTCAGACTGTGATGGAGCTCGCGCGCGCCGTCGACCGCCTCGACAGCGAGGTCCGGCCGGGCTGCGTCGCCGACGAAGAGCGAATCCCCGGTCAGCACGAGCCAGGGCTCCTCCGCCCTTGTCCGGTCGATCACGGTGAAGCAGCAGTGCTCGGGCCGGTGCCCCGGAGTGTGGATTACCCGCAGCGCGACATCGCCGAGCACGATCTCGCGGCCGTCCTCGAGCGCCTCGTGCGGGTACTCGGCCTCGGCGGCCGAGTGGATCCCGACGGGCACGTCATGCTCGAGCGCGAGGCGGCCGTGGCCGGAGACGTGGTCCGCGTGCGTGTGTGTCTCGAGCACCCGGACGATCCGCACACCCTCCTGCTCTGCGGCGCGGAGGTAGTGCGCGATCTCGTAGCCGGGGTCGACCATCACGGCCTCGCCGGTTTCCTCGTCGCCGATCAGGTACGAAGCGCAGCCGAGATCGTCGTCGACGAACTGACGGAAGATCACGCGCCGACCGTAACAACCCGTTCGGCTTGTTTTCTTGAAGTGAGCCGGTTACGGACTGGTCAGCCAGCGCCGCATGGCGAAGAAGACGAGGCCGGCGATCAGCGTCGTCCCGGCGAGCGCCGCGAGCACGAAAACCCAGGCCGGAGTCCCCGAGCCCGGCCTCTCGGCCGGCAGGGGCCGCCCGTTGGCGGCGGCGACACGGCGCATCGCCGTCGCCGTGTCGTTGCCCAGCGGCTCGACGTTTCCGGTGCCCGGCTTGGGCAGCGCCGCGAGCGCCTGGGCCGCCCTCGGCGTCGCACCGGGCCCGAAGACCCCGAAGCCGTTCGGCATCGCAACCAGCAGCGTGCCGTGATAGCGGCTGAAGGTGATCAGCTCCCGGCCGAGGAAGTTCGCGTACGCCTGGGGCTTCCGCCAGAGGCTCTGAACCAGGCCGAGATCCGACTGCTGTGCGATCACCGCGACCCGGATCTCGAGCTTCCTCTTCTTCGCCTCGTCGGCCAGGAACAGCAAGTTCTCACCCGCATCGGAAGAGCTGGGCTCCTGCGTCGAGAGGAACACCGGCTTGAAGGGGAGGACGTCGCTCGCCGGGTCGCCGTTCGCACGCGCGACGGTCGCGACGCCGCCGGCCGCGAGCAGGGCCAGCGCGACCGCAAGCCACTTCACGCGCAGATCATGCCTTTCTAGATCGCGTCCTGGATCAGGAGGACGACGATCACGACCGCGGCGATTCCCGCCGCCAGCGCGAGACACGCTGCCGCGAGGCGGATCGCCGTTGCCTGCCCCCTCATCCGTTCGCCTTGTCGACGAGCACGACCGTGAACGGGCTCCCTCCGCGCGGCGCGACCCGGAATTCGAGGCCCCAGTGGCCGACCATGACGAGGGCGGGCTCGGCGCGACCGTAGCGGCCGGGCGACCGCTCGGGCAGCCGGTATTCCTGCTCGCCCATGGACATGTCCAGCATCGCGAAGTTGACGGTCACGTCCGCGCCGCGAACCGCCCGGCCGTTCCTCGTGACGCCGACCTCGAACGAGTTGGGCACCGCCGCGCGGTTCGGCGTCACGCGGAACGCGAGTCGGTAGCCGTTCTTCTGGACTACCGAGTCGACCCTGCCCGGCCCGACCCGGGCGTTCGCATGCCCGATGGAGGCGAGGGCCTTCGACGGCGGCGCGAGGCTTGTCAGCACCGCTGCTCCCAGCACCGCGCCGACGACCAGGAGCACCTCCCCGCCGACGAGCTTCCGGAGGAGCGAGGCCGCCGGCGGCCCCAGCTCGGGCCGCAGGTCGGACGCCCTGAACCGCGGGGTCGTCCGCAGGAGGTTCACGGCTGCCAGCAGCAACGCGGCCGCGAGGAGCCCGATCTTGACGAGCAGCGTCTGGCCGTACGACGTTTCCCAGAGCGTCGCCAGCGTCGGCAGCTGCTTGATCGCCGAGCCGATGCCCGACGCGATCAGGACGAGCACCGACGCCAGGGCCACGTTCGAGAAACGGGGGACGCAGACGACGAGCGCGGCGACGCGCTGCGCCGCCGGCTGGCTCGCGGCGAGAACGAGCAGGCCGATCAACCCGCCGACCCAGATCGAGCCCGAGGCGAGATGGAACCAGTCGAAGGCGAGCGAGAGACCGCGGGGAGCCGTCTGGCCCGGGTGGCCCGAGGTCCCGGGCACGAGCAGCGTCGCTCCCGCCGCCGCGAGCGCGCCGCCGAGGGCGATCAGTGCGGCCACGGACCGCGCCCTGCGTTCCGGCCGGTCCAGCCAGATCGCGATCGCGGCGGCGCCCGCGAACAGCGCGAAGACGAGCTCGAGGTCGAGCCAGCCGCGGCCGAAAGCGGACGCCCGCACGAGTGGGAAGACGTCCCCGAAGTCCCAGAACGAGCGCAGGGCGAACTCGGACGTCGCGAGCAGGAAGTACACGGGGATCGCGACGAGTGCGACCGCCGAGGCGATGCCGAAGGCGAGCGTCACGCGGCGGAGCCGCGAGCCGGCCACGCGCGTCACCAGCGGTCGCGCGACGGCGATCCGTAGCACGAAGAGCCCGATCGCGGCCATCAGCGACACCAGTGCCGCCCAGCGTGCCGCGATCAGCTTCGGCGTCGCCGCGGTCTCGGATGTCGAGGGAATCACGAACTGCGGGGCCGGCCCGGGGTTCGGGCCGACAGCGAACGTGAACGCGCCTCGCACCGGGTGTCCGTCGACGGAGATCACGCGCCAGTAGACGAGATACCAGCCGTGCGCAAGCCTCTCCAGCGGGACGACGAGGGTGTTCCGGTCGGCAGGCGACCGCCTGGGCGCTTTGGCGGTCTTCTGGTCGCCGTTCGCGTCGGTCACCGAGACGATGGCGAACCGTGGCTCGACCGGTTCCGTGAACTGGAGCGTCACCTGCCGCGGCGGCGTGTTGACGAGCCCACTCGCGGAGGGGGTCGCCCTCACGAGCGCGGCGTGGGCGAACGCCGCCGCCGGCAGCGCAACCGCGACCGCGACAGCGGCGAGGCCCAGGATGGCGGTGCGCCGGAACCTCACGCGAGCGGGCGTGTCCCTCCACGGGTCGCGAGCGCGATCGCCCCGAACAGGATTCCGACGGCGCCGGCGATCAGCGCCACGACCGCGAGCGTCGAGCTGCCGCCGCCTCCGAGCGACGACTTCGCTTCGACCACGGGCGCGGGCGTATCGGACGACTCCGACCCGCTCCACTCGACCACCTCACCATCCGAGTACGTTTGACGGACGCCGAATGCGTAGGACTGCGACGACTCGGCCTCCCCGACGAACTGGAAGAACGCACTGTCGTCGATCGGCACCGAGCCGCCCGACCAGGTCACCTTCGTGATTCTGGTGTTCTCGCCGGAGCCGGTCGTCTCCACCTCACGTTTCCAGCCCGGTGAGGCGGCGAACGCGTCGATCGTGAAGCCCTCGGGCGGCGTCAGCTCGACCGCCGTCGTGGTGACGCCCTCCTTCTCGGTCGGAACCGTCAGCGCGAACACGTCGTCGTTCTTCGCGACGAAGACGGTCGGGCTGACGTGCGCGTGAGCCCACGCGCTCGAGGCGGCCGCCAGTCCGCACGCTGCGGCGGCCACGACTGCGAGCGCTCGCGCGCTCGCGCCAAGGCGTTTCATCGGCTTCGCTCTCCTTTCGGTGGACAGACGCCGCGGCCGGTGGCCGCAGCCGGATCAACCGAGGCGGGGAGGAGCGCGCGCGCCGGAAGCGCCCGCGAACGCCGGCGTGGCCCGGTCGGCGGCGCCGAGCGGCGGAACCATGAGTGCGAGCTCCGGCAGGCGCGGGGTGCGCCGAAGCTCGGCCAGCGTCCGCCGCATCCACGCCACGACATGATCTGCGGCCGCGACGAGCGCCGCGGCGACGAGTGAGAACCCGCCGAGGAGCGGGACCGCGTCGGCGTGAACCGGGCCCGTCAGGCAGTGGAGGCCGTGCCACCCCAGGCCGGCCCGCCAGTGGATGTACGACTCGAGGAGCCCGAACACGAGCAGGGCGCCCGCGAAGAGCGCAGCCGAGCGCGCGACAAGCCGCACCAGGCGCACGCGCTCGAGCGCGACGACGGCGTGCGGCTCCAGCAGGCGGCGCTCGCGCACGCCGAGGGCGGCGAGCCAGAGGACGGCGGCCGAGACCCCGACCGCGAGAACGAGGGAGACAACGGCCACGACGGGGAGCGCCGGCCCCCCAGCTCGCCCCGACAGCTCCGCGGCGAGCGGCGAGGGCGAGAGCGCGTAGGCGACCGCGCGGCCCGCGAGCACGACGAGCGCGAGAACGCCGAGCCAGAAGGGTGCGCGTGTCCTCACCTGACGTGGAGGACGTAGGGGACGCTCACGAGTCGGCCGTTCGGGCGGGCCTGCAGGAACATCTTCCAGGTTCCTGCGGTGGGGAGGAAGACTCCGATCGTCAGCTTGCCCGGCGCACTACTCCGCCCGGCGACGCGCGAGCCGGCCACGACCGAGGCGCAACCCGACGCTCCCGGGGCGCAGACGTGGGTGTGGAAGTAGTCGAGCGTCCCTGCGCGGAAGAAGATCGCGTGCGCGAGAGCTCCGTACCAGGGCACGAATCTGGCGGGCCTGCCGGCGGAACCGGTGACACGGATCGTGAGAAACGCCGGGAAGCCGGCCCGCAGGCGCGGCTGAGGCGGGGCTGAGAACCTCAGGCCGTTCACGGTCGCTCTTCGTGGATAGCCGCCGAGCGGTTCGCGCTTCGCCGAGCCGCGTACGACAACGTCCTTGAACAGCTGAAAGTTCGGCAGCACGCCGCTGCGCGGATAGGCGTCGACGATCACCCGGTAACGGCCCGGTGAGGGGAAGACGACACGCTGCTCGAACCGGCCGCCGTCCTGCATCGGCGGGTGCCGGTGGATGATCGTCGAGAGGTCGTCCCGGACGATGATCAGGTGGACGCCGGTGTGCGGGCCCGATCCTGTGCGGTAGGCGGTCAGCGCCTCGTCGGAGGGCTGGAGGATCGCGAAGCCGACCGTGGTCGGCTTGCCGGGCGCCACCGTTCCCGCGGGCCGGAAGTCGACCAGCCGGTACCGCTTGGCGGGCGCGATGTCGATCGAGTTCGACCCCGACGAGGAGGAGCAGCCCGCGGCGAGGGGCACGAACAGCAGCAGCGCGGCGAGCCGGCGCATCGGCAATCAGTGTAGGGAGAGGCCCTGGCTCAGAGCCCCAGGTGCTTCGCGATCACCATCCGCTGGACCTCGTTCGTGCCCTCTCCGATCTCGAGGATCTTCTGGTCACGGTAGAGCCGCGAGATCGCGAACTCGTCCATGTAGCCGTACCCGCCGTGGATCTGCAGGGCCGAGTTGACGACGCGGTTCGACATCTCGCCGGTGTAGAGCTTCGCTATTGCCGCCTCCTTGCCGAACGGGCGGCCCTGATCCTTGACCCACGCCGCTTTGTAAACCAAGTTGCGGGCGGCCTCGATCTCCGTCGCCATGTCGGCGAGCCGGAACTGGACGGCCTGAAAACCCGCGATCGGTCGGCCGAACTGCTCGCGCTCCCGCGCGTACGCGTGCGCGAGGTCGTAGGCGCCCTGCGCGAGGCCGACGCCCATCGCTGCGACGGAGATCCGACCGCCGTCGAGAATCTCGAGGAATTGGCGGAAACCCTCCCCCCGGGGCCCGAGCAGGTTTCCGTCGGGCACCGAGACGTCGCGGAAGGAGAGCTCGCGCGTGTCGGAGGCGTGCCAGCCCATCTTCTCCATCGGCTGCGAGATCTCGTAGCCGGCGGTTCCATTCGGAACGATCACGTTCGAGATCTCGTCGTCCCCGGTCCGGGCGGTGATCGTCACGCAGGCCGTGATGTCCGTACCCGCGTTGGTGATGAAGATCTTCGAGCCGTTGACGACCCACTCGCCGTCGCGAAGCTCCGCGGTGGTCCGCGTCGCGCCCGCATCGGAGCCTGCGCCCGGCTCCGTCAGGCCGAAGGCGGCCAGCTTCTGGCCGGACGCGAGCTCCGGCAGCCACTGCCGTCTCTGCTCCTCGCTCCCGTAGTAGTAGATCGGGAGCGTCCCGAGCGAGTGGTGCGCCGCGACGGTGATCGCGACCGACGAGTCGATCCGCGTCAGCTCCTCGACCGCGATCGCGTACGCAACCGTGTCGGCACCCGCGCCGCCGTACTCCTCGGGGATCGTCATCCCCATCAGTCCCAGATCGGCCAGCTCAGCGACCAGGTCGTAGGGAAAGCGGTGCTCGCGGTCGAGCTGCTGGGCGACGGGCGCGATCCTCGACTCGGCGAACTCGCGGACGGTTCGCCTGACGAGCTCCTGCTCCTGCGTGAGATCGAGGTTCACGCGACGAGCCTTCGCGCCAGCTCCGCGATCAGGCGGACGCCGTAGCCGGTGCCGCCCTTCTGCCAGACGTAGTCGTGGCGCGGCCAGGTGAGAAAGCCCGTGCCGGCCATGTCGACGTGCGCCCACGGGCCGTCGCCCGCGAACTCGTGCAGGAACTCCGCGGCGAAGACGGGCACTCCCTGGGAGCGAATGTTCGAGTTCTTCAGGTCCGCAAATTCGGAGTCCACGAATTGCCGGTAGCGAGAGTGGAGGGGCCACGGCCACGCGTGATCGCCACTCGCCTCGCCCGCCTCGACGACGAGGGTTCGCCAGTCCGCGTCGTTCGCGAACACGCCGGCATAGAAATCGCCCAGCGCGCGCTCCATCGTGCCGGTCAGCGTCGCGAGGTCGACGACGTGCGTGGCGCCGAGCCGACGCGCGTAAGGGAGCAGATCGGCGAGCACGAGGCGGCCTTCCGCGTCCGTGTTGACGATCTCGATCGTCTTGCCGTTGATCGCGGTGAGGATGTCCCCGGGCCGGAAGGATCCGCCCCCGACGGCGTTCTCGGTCGCGCCGACAACCGCGATCACCTGCACCGGCAGCTCGAGCTCGGCCAGGGCGCCCACTGCCGCGACCACCGCACCGCCGCCGGCCATGTCGCCCTTCATGTCCTCCATGTAGTCGGCTTTCTTGATCGAGATGCCACCGGTGTCGAAGGTGACCGCCTTGCCGACCAGGCCGAGGACGACGCCGTCCGGGGCGCGCTCCGGCGGGTCGTAGCGCATGACGATCAGGCGGGCCGGGTTGTGGCTCCCCTGGGCGACACCTGCGAAGGAGCCCATTCCGAGCGCGCGGATCTCGTCCAGGCCGGACGATTTCGCGGAGAGGTGCGGCGAACCGGAGGCGATCTCGACTGCCCGTTCCGCCAGCCGTTCCGGGGTCAGGACGTTTGCAGGCTCGTTCGCGAGGTCTCGCGCGTGGTTCGTCCACTCCGCCACGACGGCGGCCCGCTCGGCCGCCTCCCGCACGTCCGGCTCGGACGAGACGATCATCAGCCGGTCGAGTCTCGCCTCGCCGTCCTCGCTCTTCCAGCGGCCGGGGTCGTAGGCCCCGAGCAACGTGCCGTCGACGATTGCCCGGGCCTGTTCGACGGGCGGTAGGGCGAGCGACTCGTCGAGGAGCCAGGCCACGCTCTCGGCGAATCCGCGCGTCTGTCGGACGACCGTCGCCGCGGCGGTTCGCAGGGCGTCGGCGTCGAGCGCCTCGTTGGCGCCGAGGCCCGCAACGGCCAGCCGCGACGCCTCGAGCTCCCCGTTCACGTGCACGAGCGGAGCAGTCTTCAGCTTTCCGTTCAGCTCGCCCTCGCGCGCGAGCCTCGCGAGCAGCCCGTTGAGCCGCGCGTCGAGCTGGGCCGCGGGGCCCTCGAGGACGTTCCCCGCGAGCAAGGGGGCGACGAGGACGTCGGCGTCGACCGACTCCGGTGAGCCCGGTTCGACCTCGAGCCGCATCGCGGGGCGATGCTATCCGACGCCCTGCCTAGCCTCCCTCGCATGCGGGGCCGGCCTCAACTTCGGCGCCGTCGCGCCGATAGAAGGGCAATGGCGTCCGTCTCTCTGCGGCCTTGCATCCCTGTGCGCTCACAGCGCTCGGTCGAAGCCCTTCGCGACATGCACACGACGCTTGTGTTCGAGCGCCAGCAGCTGCGGTCGGAAGGAGCCCACATCGAAGAGCTCGAGCGGAACCGGCTGGCGATCGTCCACTGCCAGTGGGAGCTTTCGCGCGCGCTGATCGAGCTCTACCTGCCGGCCCCGCCGGCCGCTTCGAACGCGGCTTAGCCCAAGGCCGCCTCGCTAGCCTGCCGCCGTGCGGGCGCAGCTGGACAGGCGCGCGATGGCGGCGCTTTCGAGCGGCCATTGTGCGACCGACTTCGCCGGCGGAGCACTGCCCGCGCTGCTGCCGTTCTTCGTCGACAAGTTCGACCTCTCGTACACGCTCGCGGCCGCGGCGATGCTCGCGTCCGCGATCTCATCGTCCGTCGTTCAGCCGTTGTTCGGCCTCTGGTCCGACCGGCGCGGCGCGATCTGGCTTCTCCCCGCGGGTGTGCTGCTCGCCGGCGTCGGCATGGCGCTCGCCGCCGTCTCTCCGAACTACGCCGTCGTGCTGCTCTTCGTCGTCGTCTCCGGGCTCGGGACGGCGGCGTTCCATCCCGAGGGATCGAAGTTCGCCGCCTTCGCGGGCGGCCGGCGCCGCGCCAGCGCGATGTCCCTGTTCTCGATCGGCGGCAACGTTGGCTACGCGCTCGGGCCCACGATCGCGACGCCGCTCGTGCTGGCCTTCGGGCTCACCGGCGGTCTCTTCCTCGCGCTGCCCGCGATCGTGGTCACCGCCGTCCTCGTCAGGGTCGCGCCGTTCCTCGGCTCGCTACCCGCCGAAACGGGGCGGCGCATCCAGTCCACCGACCCCGATCGAGTCGGTGCCTTGCTCCTGCTGCTCGGCGTCATCGCCTTTCGCAGCGTCTCGTGGTTCGGGCTCGTCACCTTCGTGCCCCTGTACGAGGTCTCGCTCGGGCACTCGAAGGCGCACGGGAACCACCTGCTGTCGCTGATGCTGCTCGCGGGCGGCCTAGGCACCCTCGCCGCCGGCCCGCTTGCCGATCGCTTCGGCCGCCGGCCCGTGCTGCTCGTCAGCACCGCGGCCACCGCGCCGCTGATCCTCGTCTTCGTCGTGGTCGGCGGGATCCCGGGCGCGATCGCCCTGGCGGGCGTCGGCATCGCGGTGATCGGCACCTTCGGCGTGACGATGGTGATGAGCCAGGAGTATCTGCCGCGGCACATCGGCATGGCCTCGGGCCTTTCGATCGGCCTGTCGATCGGCCTCGGCGGCATCGGCGCGATCGCGCTCGGAGCCGTCGCGGATTCGATCGACCTCGAGGCGGCGATGTACGTCGCCGCAGGCGCCGCGCTCGTCGCGCTCGTGCTCGCGATGCTCCTCCCCTCGTCGCGGTTGCAGCGCCCCCTCGCCGCCGAGCCGGTCGTGCCGTAGGGTTCGAGTCCGTGGAATTCGAGAACGCGCGCCAGTTCTTCGAGACCCTCGAGTCACGCGCCGGCGGCTCGTCCAAGGCGGCGGGCCTCAACGCGACGTACCTGTTCGACATCGACGGGGCCGGCAAGTGGACGGTGACGGTCGAGAACGGCGAGGTCAGCGTCGCGGAGGGCGAGGGCGACGCGGGCACGACGATCGCCGCCTCCGAGGAGACCTTCATGAAGGTCGTCAGGGGCGAGCAGAACGCGACCACCGCCTACATGACGGGCAAGCTGAAGGTTCGCGGCGACATGGGCCAGGCCATGAAGCTGCAGCAACTCTTCTGAGAGACGCAACGGGGGAGCCGAAGCTCCCCCGCTGGCATCAGCTGAACCGACCCCCTAGTCAGCTGAAGATGAGGTAGTCGTGCGTGCTCTGGTCGAGCGTGATGGTCGGCGCATGCGCCGCCGCAGTGGCGCAACCGACAATCGTGAGTGCGTGTTCCGATTGTTTCTGCCCGCCGAAAGAGGCTGAAAACCGCTCCTAACGAAGTCCTTACGTCAGTCCGCGAGCTCGACGAGAACGGCGCCGCCGACGACGCGATCGCCTTCGGAGACGTGCACTTTTCGGATCACGGCAGCGTAGGGCGCCACGACAGGCGTCTCCATCTTCATCGCCTCGAGCACGACGAGCGGCTGGCGTGGCTCGACGGACTCGCCTTCGGTTACGGCGACGCGGATCACGGTTCCCGGCATCGGCGCCGTCAGGCTCGACTGGACACCAGTGTGCCGATCGTCGTGCGTGACCGCGTCGGGGTCGGGCAGTGGCGCCGGGGCGGGCGTCGGTAGGTTCAGCCGCCACGGCTCCGCCCAGGGGCCGGCCGGCAGGCGCTGCGGAACCGCGGAGAGCGGCGCGTACTCGGTCAGGAACGACGTCGTGGCGGCTCCGGCGCGAACGGTCGGATGCCCGACGAGCCAGCGCAGGAACGGCAGGTTGGTCGTCACCCCGGCGACCTCGGTCTCTTCCAGGGCCGCAGCAAGCCGGTCGAGTGTCTCGGCCCGGGTCTCGCCGCCGGCGATCAGCTTGGCGATCATCGGGTCGTATGCGACGCCGACCTCGTCGCCCTCCGCGACGCCTGCGTCGACGCGGATCCCGGATGGGAGCCGTAACCGCTCGACCGGGCCAGTCTGCGGCAAGAACGTTCGCGGGTCCTCGGCGTAGAGTCGCACCTCGACCGCGTGGCCTCGGAAGCCGTTGGTCACCGAGGCCAGCTCGTCTCCTCGCGCCACCGCGAGCTGCAGCGCGACGAGGTCGAGGCCGGTCGCCTCCTCGGTCACCGGGTGCTCGACCTGGATCCGGCCGTTCAGCTCCAGGAAGTAGAACCGGCCGCCGTCGAGGAGGAACTCCGCGGTGCCGAGGCTGCGGTATCCGACCGCGCGCGCGAACGCGACGGCGGCGTCGCTCATGCGTGCGCGCAGCTCGACGTCGAGAGCGGGGGACGGCGCCTCCTCGAGCACCTTCTGGTGGCGTCGCTGGATCGAGCATTCGCGTTCGCCAAGGGAGTGGACGTTCCCGTGTGCGTCGGCGAGCAGCTGGATCTCGACGTGGCGGGGTCGCTCCAGGTAGCGCTCGAAGAAGACCGTGTCGTCGCCGAACCCGGCCTGCGCCTCGCGCCGGGCCGCGGCCTGAGCCTCGTCCAGCTCGGAAGCCTCCCTGACGACCCGCATGCCGCGCCCGCCGCCGCCGCCCGCCGCCTTGATCATCAGCGGGAAGCCGATCTCCGCGGGTTCCCCCGTCGGAAGGGTCGGCACCCCCGCCTCGCGGGCGACGCGCTTGGCCTCGAGCTTGTCGCCGGTTCGGCGGAGCGCTTCCGGCGAAGGGCCGACGAACGCGAGCTCCGCGGCCTCGACCGCCTCGGCGAACTCCGCATTCTCGGCAAGGAAGCCGTAGCCGGGGTGCACCGCGTCGGCTCCGGTCGCCTTCGCCGCGCGGATGTGCTCCTCAGGGTCGAGGTAGCCCCGAATCTCGGCGACCTCGTCGGCCTGGCGCGTGTGAAACGAGCCGCGATCGTCCGGCGCTGCAACGGCAACCGTCGCGATTCCCTCGGCGCGCGCTTCCCGGAAGATCCGCGCGGCGATCTCGCCGCGATTGGCTACGAGGAGTTTTCGGATCTCCATGCCGCGGGTCGCTTGTCGAGGAACGCCCGCAGGCCCTCCTGTCCTTCCTGGGCGGTGCGGAGCTTCGCCGCGAGCCTGGCGGCCGCCTCCGCTTGCGGCCGATCGCGGATCAACTGCTTGGCGGCGCGGGCAGCCTCGGGACCCGCCGTCAGGATCTCGGCGACGAGTCGCCCGACCGCCGCGTCGAGATCGGCCGTCACTTCGGAGACGAGCCCGATCCGCAGGGCCGCCTCGGTGTCGAACCGCTCTCCCGTCAGGAAGTAGCGGCGTGCTGCGGCGATGCCGATGCGTGGAAACACGAACGGCGAGATCACGGCCGGGACGATCCCGAGCTTCACCTCCGAGAACCCGAACGTGGCGCCCGGCTCGGCCACGGCGACGTCGGTACAGCAGACGAGGCCGGAGCCGCCGCCGAGCGCGTACCCCTGGATGCGGCCGATCACGGGCGCCGGGCACGAGTCGATCGCCTCGAGCATCCGGTACAGCCGCAGCGCGTCCTCGACGTTCTCGTCGTATGAGAGATCGATGGCAGAGCGCTGCCAGTCGACGTCGGCGCCGGCGCAGAAGCTCTCGCCGTCACCCGCGAGCAGCACGACGCGCGCGTCGTCGACGTCGGCGAACGCCTTGGTCAGCTCGGAGATCAGCACGGCGTCGAACGCGTTGCGCCGCTCGGGGCGCGCGAGCGTCACCCGGAGCAACGGCCCCTCTCGCTCGATCCGGAGCGCGCCCACTGTTCCGCAGCTTAAAGTCGTGGCCGTGCTTCGAGGTGCCGTCGCCGCAGCAGTGACGCCGCTTGCAGAGGGCGGTGAGCGACTCGACGAGAACGCGTTCGATCCGCTCGTCGCCTTTCTCGCCGCGGGCGGCGTCGACGGGCTGCTCGGCCTCGGTACGACCGGCGAGGGAATCCTGCTCGACCCCGACGAGCGACGCCGGGCGGCCGAGCTCTTCGTCGCCGCGCGCCCGGACGGCTTCGCGATCGCCGTCCACTGCGGCGCACAGACGACTCGCGAGACGAGCGAGCTCGCGGGCCACGCGGCCGATCTCGGGGCCGACGCCGTCGCCGTGATCGCGCCGCCCTATTACGCACTCGACGACCGAGCGCTCGTCGATCACTTCGAGGCCGCGGCCCGGGCGTGCGAGCCCCTTCCGTTCTACGTCTACGAGTTCGCGGCCCGGAGCGGCTACTCGGTTCCGCTCGACGTCCTCGCCGAGCTTCGGCAGCGGGCCACGAACCTCGCCGGCCTCAAGGTGTCCGACAAGCCCTGGGCGAGCTTCGAGCCGTACCTCCTCGAGGGGCTCGACGTGTTCGTCGGTCCCGAGAGCCTGATCCCCCAGGGTCTGGCGGCAGGCGCCGCCGGCGCGGTCTCGGGGCTGGCGACCGTGTTCCCGGAACCGGTGGCGCGCGCGGTTCACCAGCGCTCTGCCGATGCGGGGGAGCTGGAGCGGCTGCGCGAGGGCCTCGAACGCTTTCCGTTCCAGGCAGCGGCGAAACGTGCGCTGGCGCGCCGCGGCTTGCCCATCCGGGAGGCGGTTCGTGCACCGCTGCGGAGGCTGACCGAGGCTGAAGGAAGAGAGCTGGACGAATGGCTCGAATCGTCGTAGCCGGAGCCGGCGCCGCCGGCGCGAGCGTCGCGTATCACCTGGCCGAGCTCGGGGCCGACGACGTCGTCCTCTGCGACCGCGGCGGGATTGCAGAAGGCGCGACGGCGAAGGCGATGGGCGGGGTGCGCCAGCAGTTCTCGACCGCGCCGGAGGTGAAGCTCGCCCAGGCGAGCATCCGCTTCTTCGAGGAGCTGGGCCCGCCGTTCTTCGAGCAGGTCGGCTACCTGTTCCTCGCCACGAGCGCTGCCGGGCTGGCGGAGCTCGAGGAGCGGGTCGAGCTCCAGCGCTCGCTCGGGGTGCCGGTCGAGCGCGCCGAGGCCCCGACAGGCGTCCGCTCGGACGACGTCGTCGGCGCGTTCGCCTGCTGGGAGGACGGAGTGGCCGATCCGCCCGCCGTCGCCCGCGAGCTCGTCCGAAGAGCTGCCGAGCGCGGGGTGGAGGTGCGCGAGCGAACCGACGTTGCCGATCTCGAGGCGGATGCGGTCGTCGTCGCATGCGGTCCCTGGTCGCGCGAGGTTGCGGGCCGGCTCGGGGTGGAGCTGCCCATTCGACCGCTCTGCAGGCAGCTGCTCGAGACGACGCCCATCGACGGCCTCGGTCACGACCTGCCGATGACGATCGAATCCGAGACCGGCTTTCACTTCCGGCGCCGCGGCGACCGCCTCGTGCTGGCCATGGTCGACCCCGAGCCGCGGTGGGGGTTCGAGGAGACGGTCGACGAGTCGCTCTTCGACGATCGGCTCGCACGTTTGATCCACCGGTTCCCGCCCGCGGCAGCCGCGCGGATCGAGCGGGGCTGGGCCGGCCTCTACGACATGACTCCCGACGCGCATCCGATCCTCGGGCGCGTCGCGGACGGCGTCTACGCCGCCTGCGGCTTCTCGGGCCACGGGTTCATGACGAGCCCAGCGGTGGGGCGCGCGGTCGCCGAAGAGGTGCTCGGGCTGGATCCCAGCTCCGACCTCTCGCCCTACCGGCTCGACCGCTTCGCGGGCGACGCCGTGTTTCCCGAAGAGCTCGTCCTCTAACTAGTCAGCTGCGAAAGCGTCTTAGCTCCTGACGCAGTAGCGTCAGTTCCGTAGACAGCCATACAGCTGACGAAGGAGGAGGGATGAAGAGAAAGGCTTTCGCGCTGGTCGCCACGGTCGTGGCCGGTGCGCTGCTCGTGCTCGCGCCCACAGCCGCGGCCGATCAGCCGATCACGACCGAGGTCCACTTCGACCGAACGCGGACGATCCCGGCCGGGCCGAACGCGTGCCCATTCCCGTTCATCGTCCACACGGAGGGCACGCTTCGCGAGATGGTCTTCTCCAGCGGAAAGGACGTCACGCTGGCGGTCGACTTCCACATCACCTACACGAACCCGGCGAACGGCAAGACGCTGAGCACGGTGCTCGCCGGCCCGTTCATCGTCGAGCCGAACGGCGACGGAACGGTGACGGTGACCATCAACGGCAACGACGGGCATCTGACCGAGCCCGGCGAGGGAACGATCTTCGCCGCCGTCGGCAAGCTCGTCTACATCGCGGACGCGAGCGATCCGGCCACGCCGCTCGTGATCCTCAAGTCGACGGGACAACAGGACGCGAGCCAGTTCCCGGCGACCTGCGAAGGGCTGTCCTAGGCCTCCTCCTACCTGCCCCCGGCGCCCCGCCCCCTCCTCAGGAGGCGGGGCGCTTTTTCTTCCGGCGCTCGCGGTACTGCGCCTGCGCGACACGGTCGGCGCAGAGGGTGCAGCAGAAACGCCGCGACCTGTTCCGGCTTCGGTCGACGAACGCGCACCGGCACGGCGAGCCGGCGCAGCGGCCGAAGCGCTTCCAGCCGAGATCGCGCAGCGCCTCGAGCAGGCCCGTCGTCGCGTAGGCGGCGACGGCGTCGAGGCCTTCCTTCTCGTCCGGCCAGGTGCGCAGGCGCCACCCGCGGTCGACCTTCTCGAGCTGCGGAGCCGTGGCGAACTCGCGGGCGAGTTCGTTGAGAAGGCGCGCCGCCTCGGCCTCGCTCCCGGCGTCGAAGACACGGTCGAATCTCGAGCGGAGCTCCCGAACGCGGTCGACGTCGGCTTCGCGAATCTTCCGAGCCGCCCCGTGGAGGCCGTGCCATTCGAGCCAGTAGCGGACGTCCCTTGCGTCGTCGATCAGATCGGGCTCCGTTTCGAGCTCGTCCCATGTGTTGACGAGGTCGACGGCGACCGAGACACCGGTCCCCCGGCCTTCACGTGTAAGTGGCATAGCGCCTGAACGGTACTGACTGGACGGCGGCTCGCGCTACTGATCGTCGAAGGCGAGCCCGCGCCGGGAAAGCTCCTCGACGGCGAAGGCGCCCTCGATCGAGGCCTCGACGTCGAACTCCTCCGCGATATCGGGCTCCCTTCCGATCAGCTCGCGCGCTCGCCCCGGAAGGTCGCCGCGCGCGGCTTCGGTCGATTCCCAGACGTAGACAGCGCCCCAGCGCTCCGTGGCGTCGTCGGAGATCCAGGCCTTGAACCGCAAGCCGGGAACCTCGGCGAACTGGTCGACCGACTCGTCGCGAAGGTAGCGCCGCAGCTCCTGGATGTTCGTCTTCGAGTCGGCGAGATTCCAGAGGACGAAACGGACGAGCACGCCCGGCTACTCGTCGAAGAAGCGCTCGTGGTAGGGCAGCTTCTCGAGCAGGTGTTTGAGGTCGCGGAGCACCTCGGCCTCGTCGTGGCCGAAATCGTCGAGGTACGCGTGCAGCGCGTTGCGGACGAGCCTGAGCTCGTCGTTCGTGAGCTCGATCGTGTGCGCCGCCATCAGAAAGGCCCCCTTTGCTCGTAGCTCCCGCGCCGCGTCCCCACGGCGACCATCGTCAGGCCCTCGGGCCCGGCCTTCGGGCCGCGCTCCGTTTCCGGGTCGAATCGGAACACGTCGCCTTCCCGCACCGGCACCTCCTCGCCGTCGATCACATACGTGCCGGATCCACGGACGATCATGTTGACCTCCTCCTGGCCCGTGTCCTGCTCGTCGTGGAGGTTGCCTTCGGAGTTCGGCGGCAGCTCGAACCAGTTGATCCCGAACGCCTCGAGGCCGAGTTCGCGCCTCACGAACCGAACACTGCCGCCCGGGCCGGCCGGTTCGATCTCGTGCACGTTCACCTTCGTGTAACCCATCCTCCTCCTCTACATCCGAAAGACACCGAACGTCGTTTCCGGGATCGGCGCGTTCAGAGCCGCCGAGATCCCGAGCGCGAGCACGCGCCGGGTGTCGAGCGGGTCGATGATGCCGTCGTCCCAGAGCCGGGCGGTCGAGTGGTAGGGGTTGCCTTCCTCCTCGTACTTGGCGCGGATCTCGTCGGCGTCGGCGTTGCCGACCATGGTCAGGACGGTCGCCGCCTGCTCGCCGCCCATCACGGAGATGCGCGCGTTGGGCCACATCCACAGCTGACGCGGGGAGTAGGCGCGCCCGCACATCCCGTAGTTGCCCGCGCCGAACGAGCCGCCGACGATCACCGTGAACTTCGGCACCTCGGCGCAGGCGACCGCGGTCACAAGCTTGGCGCCGTCGCGGGCAATGCCGCCGGCCTCGTACTCCTTCCCGACCATGAAGCCGGTGATGTTCTGCAGGAAGACGAGCGGAATCTTCCGCTTGCACGCGAGCTCGATGAAATGCGCGCCTTTCTGCGAGGATTCCGCGAAGAGGACGCCGTTGTTCGCGAGGATCCCGACGGGGTAGCCCTCGATGCGCGCGAACCCGCAGACGAGGGTCTCGCCGTAGAGCGCCTTGAACTCGTCGAACCGGCTGCCGTCGACGATGCGGGCGAGCACCTCGCGGGGGTCGAAGGGCTCGCGGAAGTCGTCGGGAATCAGGCCGTAGAGCTCCGCGGGATCGGCTGCCGGCGGCTGCGGCGACGCCGGTTCCCAAGGCGCGGCCGGCTTGCGCAGGTTCAGGTTGCGGACGATTTGCCGCACGAGCGCGAGCGCGTGCTCGTCCGAGCTCGCGTAGTGGTCGGCCACGCCCGAGAGGCGCGTGTGGACGTCCGCGCCGCCGAGCTCCTCCGCCGAGACCTCCTGGCCCGTCGCGGCCTTCACGAGCGGCGGTCCGCCGATGAAGATCGTGCCCGTGCCCTTGACGATGATCGTCTCGTCGCTCATCGCGGGGACGTAGGCGCCGCCCGCGGTGCAGGAGCCCATCACGGACGCGATCTGCGGGATCCCTTGCGCGGAGAGACGCGCCTGGTTGTAGAAGATCCGTCCGAAGTGGTCCCGGTCGGGGAAGACCTCGTCCTGGAGCGGTAGGAACGCCCCGCCCGAGTCGACGAGGTAGATGCAGGGGAGGCGGTTCTGCTCGGCGATTTCCTGCGCACGCAGGTGCTTCTTGACCGTCAGCGGGAAGTACGTGCCGCCCTTGACCGTCGCATCGTTCGCGACGAAGACGCATTCCTGACCCTCGACGACGCCGATGCCCGTGACGATGCCGGCGCCCGGCGCCTGGCCGTCGTAGTGATCCCACGCGGCGAGGGCGGAAAGCTCGAGAAAGGCGGAGCCGGGGTCGAGCAGGCGGTCGATCCGCTCGCGTGCGGTCAGCTTCCCGCGGGCGCGGTGACGCTCCAAGGCCTTCTCGCCGCCGCCTCGCGCGACCTCGGCCGTCCGCTCGCGCAACTCGGCGACGAGCGCCTCCATCCGCGCCCGCCGGCGCTCGTGCTCCTCGCCCGGCTCGACGTGGGACTCGAGGACGGCCACGGCGTCAGGGTAACGCCCTCGCAGCAGCCGGCGAAGGCCCCCTCCGCCCCGAGCGTGGCTCCCGTCCCGGCCCGCCTCGGCCGCACGGGCCCTCCTGTCCCGACGTCGGACACCGGCGAACTGTCGCGCTGAGCAGCGATTTCGGGGCCGTCGTCACACTTCGGTAACCAACGTCGGACACCGGGACTGGTCTGGACCACGCACGTCCGACGGGGACCCGGACGAACGAGCCTCCTAGTTCCGCCAGGGGAGGACGCTGACCGAGACGAGGGCGGACTCCGCATCCGACGGCCGCGTTCGCCTGCGGCGGTACTCGTCGGCCAGCTCGAGCAGGCGCGTGCCGAGCTCCCCCGCCTCGGCGGGCGTCAGCTCGACGATCCAGCTGCCGACGAACGAGTTGCGGTGCCACGGGGCGTCGAGCTCAGGCAGCGTCGTCACGAACTGCTGGCGCGCGGCCGCGTCACGCGCGAAGAAGATCGCGAACATCCGGGCGCTGATCGCCCTGCCCTCGGGGTCGTCGTCGGTGGGGATGACGCTGAGCTGCTCCGGCCGCCGCCACCAGCGCTCGCGCGCCGTGCCGAGCTCGGGCGCCTCCTCGATCGCCCCGGCCCGGGCAAGGATCCGGAGGTGGTAGCTCGCGGTTCCACTCGATTCGCCCAGCCGGCGCCCGAGGCGCGACGCGGTCGACGGCCCTTCGCGCAGAAGCTCGAAGAGGCGGAATCGGATCGGGTGCGCAGTGGCCCACATCTCGACCCGCTTGAGCTGGTGAATCGGCGCCTCGGGCATTGCAAAATTCCTTTGCAAACTCTAGGCCGGGGCGGTGCGTCGGACAAGGCATGAAGGCGAAGGCGGGGCGCAAGAAGGGAGCCGGCGGGACGATCGTCGTCGTCGGCGCCTTCGCGGCTCCGGCCGGGGCGACTCCCCCGTTGAACCTCGGCCTGACCTCGGCGCCTTCGCGGGCCTACGTGAACGTCGTCGTCGCGGTGCGTGCCGGGCCACACCTCCGCCGCGGGGATCGGCGTCCGCGTCTGGATCGGCAAGGGCCGGCGGAGTCGTACGTTCAGCGCGTGCCCCGCCGGCGCCCCTCCGCCACCGGCCGTTCGACGCGCTGAGAAGCGACCGTCGCGCATACTTCGGGACGTGCGCGCCACGGTCAAGGAAAAGCGCGAGGTCGCGCGCGGAACGCTGCTGTTCGTGTTCGACCTCGGCGGCCGGAGCGTCGACTTCACGCCCGGCCAGTACTTCTGGGTCGAGCTGGTCGACCCGCCATACAACGACGACCGTGGTCCGCGCCGCCACATCTCGGTCGTGACGTCGCCCACCGAAGGCGACGTCCTCGGCCTCTGCACCCGCCTGCGCGACACGGCCTTCAAGCGCTCGCTGGCCGAGCTCGAGGTCGGCGCCCCGATCGAGGTCGAGGAGCCGAAGGGGGACTTTCTTCTGCCGGAGGACACCGAGCCCCACTACGTCTTCATTGCGGGCGGGATCGGGATCACCGTCTTTCGCTGCATGCTGCGATACATCGCCGACACGCACTCGCCACACCGCGTCACGCTCGTGTACACCAATCGTGACCGGGAATCGACCGCGTTCCTCGACGAGCTCCAGGAGCTCGAGCGCCAGATCCCCGGCTTCGAGCTGGTCGCGACGATGACCGGCGACCCGGAGTGGGAGGGCGAGACAAGGCGGGTCGACGCCGAGTTCCTCGAGACGAAGCTCGGCGACCTGAACGACCACATCTACCTGCTCGCCGGGCCGCCCCCGATGGTCGAAGGCGTCGTCGAGGAACTGAAGCAAGCGAACGTCCCGGAAGACCGGATTCGCCCGGACCGCTTCAGCGGCTACTGATCACAGCTGACGAGAGAGGCGCCGCAGACGGTGAAACTGCCGGTAGTCCCCCTTGTCCTCGGCGCCTCCTTACGAGAACGGGCGAACCTGAGGACCGGATACGGCGGCAGGGTTAGGGGAACCGGTCGGCGGGAAGGTCGTCTTTCGCAAGTCAAAAGGGAGGAGCGGCAAATGGCCCAGCAGCGGAGCAGAGCAAACGGTTCGGGTTCATCGGCACGCGCCCGCGGGTCGAAAAAGCTCGACACGGCCGAGCTGGAGGGCCGGCCGCCGAGCCACGACCCCGACGTCTTCGTCGACGTCCCGAAGGTGAAGGTGGATGAGATCTACGTCGACGTGGAGCAGTTGGAGGCGCATCTCGCGCTTCACTGCAGGCTCGCCAACATGCTGCAGGTTGTTGCCGGCGTCCACGTCCACCTGGGCAAGGTCGAGGTCGATATCAAGGGCGTCGAGGCGCAGGCGCAGCTGAAGGTGCGGCTCGAGAACCTGTACGACATCCTCGATCGAGCGCTGACGACGCTCGACCGCAACCCCCAGATCCTCGAGAGCCTCGTCCACACGGTCGACGACACCGTCGGCACTGTCGGCGACCTGGGCCAGAAGGCACTCGGCCCCGGCGGCGCGGTCAGCGAGACCCTTGGCGGTGTCGGGCAGGCAACGCAGCAGGCCCTCGGGCCGGGAGGTGCGGCCAGCGAAGCGTTGGGCGGGCTGAGCGGCGCCGCAGGAAAGGCGGTCGGAGGTGGTGACGGACTCGGAGGACTCGGTGGCGTCGGGCGTTCGGCCAAAGCACTCGTAGGTCAGGCCAAGGACACGGCCACCGACGTGATCCCGGACTTGCTCGGCCGGGTCAAGGAGGTCGCCGGTGTCGGGGGCAACGGTCAGGAAGGTGACGAGGCGCAGCCCGGTCGTCGTCAGCGAAGCTTGGATACCGACCAGCTTGAAAAGAGCCGGAGCGAGCGCGCTGAGCGGCGTCAGCGTCGCCGCGAGATGCAAGGAGCCGGCGGGGCCGAAGGAACGAGCGGTGCCGCGGATACGGGTAGCAATCGTCAGACGAAGACCGGCACGAAGCGTGGATCCGCGCGCTCGAGCAGGAGAACCAAATCAGGCAAACGCTCCCGCACCAAGTCTTCGTGAGCACACCGGACTTCGAGATCGTCGCGAGCCTGCGCGCCCGGAACCTCGCAAGCCACGTACCGCCGGAAGGCGGGACGGAGAGCGAGGGCGAAGACGTCGAGCTCACGCACGAGCAGACGCGCCGTGGACTGCCGACAAAGATGCAACCGGGTAGACGCTACGACGACGTCGCCATCCAAAAGCGAGTGCTCGGGTTCGTCGTGGGCCGGCGGCGATAATCGGCCGACCCGCGAAAGCAGAGGAGGCGGAGATGGTGTCGAGGGTGAACTTCCTCGAGACGGAGCCAGGTCGGGTCGGCGACGTTGCTCGAGTCGTGCGTGAGGTCGTCCATCCCGGGATCCGTGACGAAGTTGGGTACCTCGGCTACATCGTGCTCGGCGACCGCGAGAGCGGCAAGGCACTCGGCGTGACGCTTTGGGAAAGCGAAGACGCGAGGACGGCCAGTGATGCGAAGGCGCGTACCATCCGACCTCGCGTGGAGGAGGAAACCGGCGGCACGATGCGCGCAGTCGAGCAGTACGACGTCCTCTTCTTCGACGTCCGAAGCGCCTAGTTCCGTAGTGGTTTCAGGCCGTAGCGCGAGGAATCCAAGGACCGAACCGGCGTTGAGCAGCGGATTCGGGACGCGTACACTCGCCGCACCCTGTCTGTTGGGCATGCACCGGTACGCACGTTCCTGATCGCGGACATCCGCGGTTATACCCGCTTCACGCAGGAGTACGGCGATGAGGCGTCGGCCAGGCTGACGTCGAAATTCACCGACATCGTCCGCGAGGCGATCCAGATGCGCGGCGGAACGCTGGTCGAGATCCGAGGCGACGAAGCCTTGGCCGAGTTCGATTCCGCGCGCCAGGCGATCCGAGCAGCCATGGACCTGCAGCATCAGTTCGCGGAGGAGTCCGACGCCGATGCCGACCTGCCGCTCCGGGTCGGGATCGGGATCGACTCCGGCGAGGCGATCGCGCTGGAGGACGGTTCCTTCCGCGGAGCCGCCCTCAACGTGGCCGCGCGGCTTTGCGCGCTCGCCCACGGTGGCGAGGTCATCGTGAGCGAGGGGACCAGCCACCTGGCCGGGCGCCTCCCGGGCGTTCGCTACGTCGACCGCGGGCGCGCCCACCTGAAGGGAATCGCAGATCCCATCCGCGTCATCCGAGCGGCGCCGGAAGAAGAACCAAGCCAGCGGTGGATCTTCATGTTCTTCGGGTCTCCGAAGCGTTTCGGGTGGCGCGCCGGCCTCGCCGCGGCGATCATCGCCGCTGCGACGGCAGGCGTCGTCGTCTATCTAACGGGTCGAAACAGCGGGGAGAGCAGTTCCGCGGCTACGGAGCCGCAACGCGCAGCCAGCACCGAGGCGCGTCTCTCCGACGTGATGGCTCTGATCCCCGCGAGCCTGCGCAAGACATGCGTGAAGCAGCCCGTCGCCGACATCGGCGCGATCCAGACGGCTGTGTGCGTTCAGCCCGCGACAGAAACGAGCTTCTCGCCCGACCGCTGGCAGGTCTCGACATACCGAGACGGCGCCGCCGCGACCGCGGCATACCGCGCCGAGATGCGGCGTCACGCGATTGCGGCAAACCGGGGCAAATGCAATTCGCTCAACTGGGGAGGAGAGGGGCCGTGGGCTCACGGGCCGAACAAGCCCGGCGGGCGCAGACTGTGCTACTTCGACGGCGATGATGCCGTCATCGTCTGGACCCATGAGCGCCTCGGCCAGGCGAACCACAGGGACATCCTGGCCGTCGCGCGCGAGGGCGGCAGCGATCACGCAAGGCTCGTCGGATGGTGG
Organism: Gaiellaceae bacterium; assembly: GCA_035554095.1. GTDB lineage: Bacteria > Actinomycetota > Thermoleophilia > Gaiellales > Gaiellaceae > 13-2-20CM-68-14. The sequence continues at coordinate 52,304 of DATMIX010000030.1, forward strand.
GCGTACGCGCACCATCTGATCGGCAAGCTCGAATAGCGCGACGAGGGTTCTTCCGTGATCGGGTACAACCCGGAGCAGCGCATGAGAGACGACTGGCGGATTCGCATCGACGTCGAGGACGAGCACGCTGAGCGCCTGCTGGACCGGCTGGGGCTCGGTTTGTCGTCTGAAGCGCGCGAGCTCGCGAAGCAGCTCGAAGGACGGCGTCTCGTCGTGTCGCGCGACGGAGAGACGATCTTCGTGTACGCGGGCTCGCGGCAGGAGAGCGAAGGTGCACGCGCGATCGTCGAGGCCGAGCTGCGTGAGGCGGGCATCCGCGCTGCGGTCACCGATCCGGAGCGCTGGCTCCCCGGCGAGGAGCGCTGGAGCGGAGAGCCGCCGTTGGAATACGAACCGGAAGAGGCGACGCGCGCTCATGGCTTCGCACCGTGGGAGGTGAGGGTCAACGCCCGCTCGCCGGACGAGGCGCATCAGCTCGCCGACCGGCTCGAGCGCGAGGGACGGGGGGTCGTTCGCCGCCACACGTACGTGCTCGTCGGGGTGGCGTCCGAGAAGGAGGCGCGCGCGCTCGCCGAGCGGCTACACGGCCAGGTCGAGGCGAGTGGCGAGCTGGTCTACGAAGCGATGCCGCAGAACCCGTTTGCCATTTTCGGTGGCCTCGGGGGAGCCGGCACGCCGTTCTAGGAGGGGTTGGCGGAACGTGCCTCGTCGTCAGGGTGCGATGCTCGTTCCGTGGCAAGGACGCAGGGAGCGGCCATATCCATAGATATGGGCGCGAGTGAGGACACCGCCACGGGGCGAGCAGCGCGGCCTGACGGCTCAGGCTCGCGTTTCGCCAATCCCTCCTAGTGCTTGGGGATCAGCAACCGCAGGCGAGTCCAAAGGGTCGAGGCCTTCGCCTGGTCGTCGAAACGCCCGTGCGCGCCGGGATCGCCGGGCAAGGTCTCGAACAGGTTGTCGGGCGACCCGACGGGCTT
>DATMIX010000031.1:0-2662 GCA_035554095.1 Gaiellaceae bacterium
GCGTACATGAGCCCCCAGCTCGAGGCGATCCTCGGCTACACCGCCGAGGAGTGGACTGCGGACCCGGATCTCTTCAGCAAGGTCCTCCACCCGGACGACCGCGACTGGGTGCTGGCCGAGCAGCGAAGAACGCAGGAGGCGGGCGAGCCCTTCCGCGCCGAGTACCGGATGATGACCCGCGACGGGCGCGTCCTCTGGTTCCTCGACGAGGCGCACGAGGTCGCCGGCCGAGAGGGCGAGCCGACGTACCACTACGGCTACCTCGTCGAGATCACCGAACGCAAGGAGCTCGAGGAGGCGGTCCGCGCGGCCGAGGAGCGCTTTCGCGCTCTCGTGGAGCAGCTGCCGCTCGCCATCTACGTCGACCGGCTCGACGAGCTCAGCTCGAACGTCTACACGAGCCCTCAGATCGAGCGCATGATCGGCTACACGGCCGAGCAGTGGGCGGCCGAGGACGATCTGTTCGTCAGGCTCCTGCACCCGGCGGATCGCGATCGTGTCTTGCGCGAACACGAGCGCACGCGCACCACCGGCGCGCCCCTCCGCACCGAGTACCGGCTGATCACGGCGGACGGGCGCGTGGTTTGGGTCCGGGACGAGGCCGTCGTGGTCAGCTACCGGGATGGCGACGAGCCCCTCCTCCAGGGGTTCATGGTCGACGTCACCGAGCGAAAGGCAGCCGAGCAGGCGCTGCTCGACAGCCAGGCCGAGCTCGCCCGGCAAAAGGCGTACTACCAGGAGCTCCACCGGCTGAGCCCGGTCGCGATCGTCACGCTCGACATGGACAAGCGCGTCCTGTCCTGGAACCCTGCGGCCGAGCGGCTGTTTGGCTATGCACACGGGGAGGCCATCGACCGGCCGCTGGACGATCTGCTGTTCCCGACCGAGGACTTGCGGAAGGAGAGCAGGGCGGTCCAGCGTCAGGCCGAGGATCACGGCCTCGCGCACGTGATCGCCCGGCGGGCGCGCAAGGACGGCGTGCTCGTCGACGTCGAGATCCTGACGGTGCCGCTCGTGGTCGACGGTGAGCGAACCGGGTTTCTCGTGCTCTACCACGACATCACCGAGCTTCTCCGCGCGCGCGAGGACGCCGAGGCGGCGAACCAGGCGAAGAGCGCTTTCCTCGCGACGATGAGCCACGAGATCCGGACGCCGCTGAACGCGGTGATCGGGATGGGCGGGCTGCTGCTGGACACCGAGCTCACCGACGAGCAACGCGATTTCGCCGAGGTGATCCGCACGAGTGGGGAGGCCCTGATGCGGATCATCGACGACATCCTCGACTTCTCGAAGATCGAGGCAGGGAAGCTTGAGCTCGAGGAGGGTTCCGTCGAGATCCGCGCATGTGCCGAGAGCGCGCTCGATCTCGTCGCCGTGTCCGCCTCCCAGAAGGAGATCGAGCTGGGGTGCCTCGTGGACGACGACGTGCCGGCCGCGATCGTCGGCGACGCGACGCGGCTGAAGCAGGCGCTTGGCAACCTGCTCGCGAACGCAGTCAAGTTCACCGAGGCCGGGGAGGTCGTCCTGGCCGTCACGGCCGAGGACGCCGGCGGTGACCTGCGGCGGGTGCGCTTCTCCGTCCGGGATACCGGCATCGGGATTCCGGCGGAGCGGATGCACCGCCTGTTCGAGCCGTTCAGCCAGGTGGACGCGTCGACGACAAGGCGCTATGGCGGCACTGGGCTGGGTCTTGCGATCTCGAAGCGACTGGCGGACCTGATGGGCGGCACGCTCTCGGTGGAGAGCGAGGAGCGCCGGGGCTCGAGGTTCCAGTTCGAGATCGTCGCGCGAGAGGCCGCCGCGCCGCCGCGTCCGGCGCACGACGAGACTCCGCTCGCGGGCAAGCGTCTGCTGCTCGTCGACGACAACGCCACGAACCGGGAGATCGTCAGGCGCCTCGCGGAGTCGTGGGAGATGCTCGTCGAGGTCGTCGAGCGGCCTACGGACGCGCTGGCCCGCGTCCGCCGCGGCGATCCATTCGACGTCGCCGTGCTCGACATGCAGATGCCCGAGATGGACGGCCTCGAGCTGGCGCGCGAGATCCGCCGCTACCGGGACCAGAGGGCCCTGCCACTCCTGCTCCTCACGTCGATGGGCCGTCTGGCCGAGGCACGCGGGGCGAGCGAGTTCGCGGCGCAGCTCGTGAAGCCAGTCAAGAGCTCGCAGCTGCATGACGCGCTCGTCAGGGTCCTCGCCGCCGTCACGGCACCGGTTTCCGCGCCCGGCCCCCAGAAGGATCGTTTGAGATCCGCCGTGGTGGACCTGCGTCTGCTGGTGGCCGAGGATAATGCGGTCAACAGGCAGCTGGCTCTTGCGCTGCTCAGAAGGCTCGGCTACGACGCCGACGTCGTCGAAAACGGGCGCGAGGTGCTCGATGCCCTCGAGCGCGAGAGGTACGACGTCGTGCTCATGGACGTCCAGATGCCCGAGCTTGACGGCCTCGAGGCCACGCGGCAGATCCGCGAGCGCCGCGGGTCGAGCGACGCTCCGAGGATCATCGCGATGACGGCGAACGCCATGGAGGGCGACCGCGACGAGTGCCTCGCGGCGGGGATGGACGACTACCTCTCCAAGCCGATCCGCCCCGAGGAGCTGTCTCGCGCGCTGGCGCGTTGCCGGCCGGCGCGCGCAGACGACGCGCTCGACGACGCCGCGCTCGGGA
>DATMIX010000032.1:0-31151 GCA_035554095.1 Gaiellaceae bacterium
AGCTGAACGAGGCCGGCCAAGCCGGCCTCTCTTGGGAGAAAGGTGGCGAGGGCCGGAATCGAACCGGCGACACCACGGTTTTCAGCCGTGTGCTCTACCAACTGAGCTACCTCGCCTCGGCTGAACGAGTTTAGCCGCGACTTCTCGTTCCTTCGTCGCCGGTGCGGGCTTCGCCCGTGCCGGCCCACCATGCTCCCGCGGAAGCCGAGAAGGAGGGGGCTCATGGGGGAAACCCGGTTTCCCCCATGCGTAGAGAAGGGCGTCCGGGCCGGTGCTACCGTGCCGCGAACGCCCTTCTTCGGGTGCCGAGCCTAAGCCTGGTCGCCCTTCCGGGCAAGGAACGCGGTCCCGCGGCCCGCAGAAATTTCCGCAAAATCCGTGAACCCGCGGCTCGAGAACTCGGCCCGCAGGCGGTCCGGCGGCACGTAGATGGGAGTCTCCGGCCCGGCCGAGAAGGCGGCCAGCACGGCTCCTCCGGGCCGGAGCACGCGGGCGAGCTCGTCGAAGAACGGGATCATGTTCCCGAGCGCGACGAGGTCGAAGGCCGAGTCCTCGTAGGGCAAGTCCGAGGCGTCGGCCCGATCGAAGCGGACGCGTCCACGCAGGTCCTCCGGCGTCTTCTCGCGCGCCCGCTCGACCATCGCCTCGGCCAGATCCGCTCCGACGACCTCGGCCCCGGGAAAGCGCCGCGCGATCAGGAAGGCGCCGTCGCCCGTGCCCGTGCCGACGTCGAGCGCACGCGCGGGCGCCTCGACGCGCTCGAGGGCCGCCTCGAAGGGCGCGAACGCCCCATCGAAGCGCATCGTGTCCCATCGACCCGCCAGCCGGTCGAACTGGAGGCGCATCAGCGGGCGCACGAGCCTCCACAGGTGCGGGTTTCGCACCGCGACGCCGGTCGCGAACCGCGCATACCTCCGTCCGAGGGCCTGGAGGTTCAAATCCCCCGCGTCCGGATCCGCACCTCTTGCCCCGGCGCGGCTCCGAACAGCTCGGCGGCGTCGCCGCCGCTGATCGCCAGCGCGATGTTGCGGTAGGCGTCCTCGTAGAGGATGACGTCGCCGTTGCGGGCGTCGGCGAACGCTCGGGCCGCAACGGCGTAGTAACGGTCGAGCGCGAGCTCGACCTCGACCACGGTGCCGGGTGTGACCTCGGCGTGCTGGAGGTCCTCGCGCGACAGGTTGAGCTGGACGTTGCCGAACCGGTCGATGTAGAGGACGGTCGCCCGGATGCGATTCTCGCCGATGTCCGCCTTCGGGATATCGAGCCGGGCGAGCGCGTCGACGGCGAGCGGCGGGCCGAGCTCCTCGAGCGCGACCCCGGTAGCGAGATGCGCCGCCGCCGGCGCGAACAGGTCGCGCCCGTGGAAAGTCCGAGAGACGATGTCGAGCGCGTAGTCGGCGTTCGCGAGCTCGTGGACCGCCTCGATGCCGCCCACACGCTCGGCGGCGGGCACGAGCAGGCCGTTGTCGGGCCCGACGAAGAGGCGGCCGTCGCCGCTGCGGATCGCGAGGGGCCTGCGCGCACCCCCGACCCCGGGATCGACCACCGCGAGGTGGATGCCTGTAGGCATGTACGGCGTCGTGTTCGCGAGCACCAGCGCTCCTTGCAGCACGTGCTGGGGCGGAATCCCATGGGTGACGTCGATGATCTGGACGTCCGGCGCGATCCGCTTGATGACACCGTGGCAGGTGCCGACGAAGTCGTCCTGGAGACCGAAGTCGCTCAGGAAGGTCACGAACACGGCGGCAGCCTACGCCTCCTGCCTCTCCGCACCCGCCTTCGAGACGGCGGCGACGAGGCCCTCCAGGGTGTGCGGGTCCGCCTCGGCGACGACGTCGATCCCCAGCTCGCGCGCGACGCGGGTCGTCTCCGGCCCGATCGAGACCGCCGGGATCTCGACGGGCAGGCCGGCGAGCGCACGCGCGGCGGATGCCGAGCCGAGCACGACGAGGTCGCCGCTTGGAGGGTTCGGCGGCCGAAGCTCGCGGGTGCGATAGAGCGGCAGGAACTCGGCCTCGAGCTCGTCGACGAGATACCGGCGCGCCGCCTCGGCAGCGGCGATGAGAACGCGCCCGGCGGGCCGAGGCAGCTCGGCGGCGAGACCCTCCTGCGTGGCCGTCGCCGGCACGAGCTCGGGATCGAACCCCTCGGCCCGCAAAGCCTCCGCGGTTCCGGGCCCGATCGCGGCCAACCGCTTCGGCTCGCCCCGCGCCCGGCGCGCGAGCTCGCGAGCGCCGTTCACGCTCGTGACCACGACCCAGTCGTAGGGGTGGAGGTCGATCGGGTCGTCGCCCAGAGACTCCGTCTCGATCAGCGGGCAGACGACGACCTCGTGGCCGAGTGCCTCCAGCCGGCCGGCGAGCGGTGCGGCCTGTTCCTTGGGGCGCGTGACGACGACGCGCATCAGACGCCCGGCGGGCGCGCTTCCGGGTACCGCGGCAGCCCGTCGTCGGGCAACGGCTCCCAGGGAGCCGCGTACGCGACGAACTGGCGGTACGAGGGCCGTACGCCTGGGTCGCCATCGAACGCACCGAGCCGGATGCTGATCACCTCCGGATCCTCAGGGTGCCTGCTCCACAGGGCCGAGCCGCACTCGGAGCAGAACAGCTTGGCGAAGCCGTCATCGGGCTCGTAGGCGCGGATCAGCTCCTCGCCCTTCGTGATCCGCAGCGACCCCCTCTCGATTCGGGCCTGTGGCGAAGCGGCCGTGCCCGTCCGTCGCTGGCAGCGCGTGCAATGGCAGTACCCCGCCCGGCTCGGGGCCTCCGTGACCTCGAAGCGGACGCCGCCGCAGAGGCAGCCGCCGGTGAGCGGCAACTCAGTCATGCACCGCCGCCCCCAGCTCGCGGGCCAGCGCGGCCGGCTCGGAGCCGGACCGGCGCTCGATCCAGGAACCGTCCTCCGCCGCGATCATCGCCGTCAGCTTCTCCCCGTCGTGATGGGCCGCGACGGGGGCGAGGCACCCGCCCCCGATCTCGAAGACGCACGCTCGCTCCGCTTCGACGCGGTGTCGCGTCGTCGGGTGGTCCGCGTCGGCCACGAGACCCTCTTCGCCGGCGCGAACCTGGAGCGCGAGCGCGCCCTGTCCCGCCTCGGGGAGCAACTCCTCGGGATCGAAACGCAGCCCGACCTCACCGGCCAGACCGAGGCGGTCGAGGCCGCAGGCGGCGAGCACGACGGCATCGAGCCCCCGCTCGCCGCGCTTGCGGAGCCGCGTGTCCACGTTCCCCCGCAACGGCTCGATCGAGAGCTCCGGCTCGAGCGCGAGTAGCTGGGCCTTCCGCCGCACCGATGCGGTCCCGATCCGCATCCCCGCCCTGACCTCGCCCGCGCCGCAGAGCGCGTCCCGGGGATCCTCGCGCTCGAGATAGGCGCCCACAGCCAGCCCCTCAGTATCCGACGAAGTCATGTCCTTCGCGGAGTGAACGGCAACGTCGATCCGGCCCTCGAGCAAGGCCTCCTCGATCTCCTTCACGAAGACCCCGCGCGAACCGATCTCGCCGAACGGCTTCGTGCGGTCTCTGTCGCCGGCGGTCGTGATGGGGACGAGCGCGACCTCGATGCCGTCGCGCCTCAAGCGGTCGGCCGCGAGCTCGGCCTGCGTCAGCGCGAGCCTGCTACCGCGGCTACCGATCCTGATCAGCATCGAGCGCGAAGAGGTGGCGGACCGCGTCTGCGTAGGCCGAGCCGTCTGCGCCGGCGGCCGCGTCCTTGAGTCGCACGGTTGGATCGTGGAGCAGCTTGTTGACGATCTGGACGGTCAGCGCCTCCACCGCACGGCGCTCCTCGGGAGACAGGCCGGCCAACCGGCGCCGGGCACGCGCGAGCTCGGCGCTGCGGATCTCCTCCGCACGGCCGCGCAGTGCCGCGATCGCGGGCACGACGCCGCGAGACGCCTGCCAGACGCGAAAGCGCTCGGCCTCCTCGGCCACGAGCGCCTCGGCGCGGGCGGCGACGCCCTCCGCGCTCCCCGTCCCCACCGCCTCGTCGAGGTCGTCCACGTCGTAGAGGAAGGCGTACGGAAGCGACGCAACGGCCGGGTCGATGTCGCGCGGAACGGCCAGATCGATCAGCAGCAACGGTCGGCGTTCCCTGCTCGCCAGCGCGGTCTCCACCTCGGGCCGCGTCAGGACTAGGTCACGCGAGGCGGTGGACGAAACCGCCATGTCAACGTGGCCGAGCGCCCCTGCGGCGTCCTCGAGCGCCAGCTCCTCGGCGCCGTGCCGAGCCGCGAGCCGATGCCGGCCCTCCCCATTGCGATTCGCGACGAAGGCGATCTGGGCACCTCTGCCGGCCAGCCGCGCCGCGACTCTCTCGCCGATCTCGCCGGCGCCGGCGACGAGCACTCGGCGCCCGCTCAGGTCGCCGAGCACGCGTTCGGCGAGCACGGCCGCAGCTCCCGCGGCCGACGCGGCCGGATCGCCGACCGGCGCCTGAGCGCGAACCTTCCGGCCGACGCGCAGCGCTTCGCGAAAGAGCCGGTCGAGCAGCGGCCCGGGCGTCCCGAGCGCATAGGCAGCACGGACCTGGCCGAGGATCTCGGTCTCTCCCCGGACACGCGAATCGAGCCCCGCAGCGACCCGGAACAGGTGGCGAGCGACCTCGTCGTCGCGGCGGCGGTAGAGCGTCCCCTCGGCGTCCTCCTCGAGGACACCGGCCGCGCGGGCCTCCACTCCCGGGCCCGCGACGTAGAGCTCGGTCCGGTTGCAGGTGGAGAGGCAGACGGCCTCGCCGTCGTCGCCGGCCAGCTCGCGCGCGAGCGCCGACGCCTGCTCCGGCTCGAGCGCGACCCGCTCCCGGATCTCGAGCGGGGCGCTGTGGTGCGAAACGCCGACGAGAGCGAGCTCAGCCAACGGTCACCTTCTCCCGTCGCTTCGCCTCGACCGCGGGCCGATCGCGGAGACGATCCGCGAGCTCGCCCACCTCGCGCTCGAGGCGCGCAAGCTTCAGCGCGATGATCAGGACGTAGACGAGGATCGCGAGGAAGACGACGCCGTATGCGGCCGCGACGTACTTCGCCTCCGCGCTCGTGATCGCGAGGATCACGCCAGCAGCTCCCGCAGCTCGCGCAGACGTGCGTCCAGCCGCTTGCCCGCCAGCTCGACGTTGTAGAGGGTCGCCGCCAGCGCGAGCATCCCGGCGAGCGAGACGCAGAACGTCAAGAACATCGATCCCGCCATCTGAGGGCCCTGCAGCGTGAAGACGACCGGGTGTATCAACTGGTTCGCAAGACGGATCGCGAGGAAGCTGATCGGGATCAGGACGACCCCGAACAGCGCGTAGACGGCGCACATGTTCGCGCGCGCCGGGCCGGGCTCCACCGAGTAGCGCAGCATGAAGTAGGCGCCGTAGAAGAGGAAGAGGACGAGGAAGAGGACGAGCTGGCTCTCGCTCCAGAGCCACCAGTGGCCCCACGAGATCTTCGCCCACAGGGAACCCGTGACCAGCGTCAGCGTGCCGAAGATCACGCCTTGGTGGATCGCGACGTAGCTCTCGAGGTCCGCGCCGGGCTCTCGTTTCCAGAGATGGCGCAGCGCCTTCCAGGCGCCCCAGCCGAAACAGGCGTACGCGGTCAGAGCGACCGGGACGTGGAGATAGAAGATGCGCTGGGAGAACCCCTGGTCGGCGTCCGTCGGCACGTAGAAGAAGATCAACGCGACGGCCGCCGAGACCAGCACGGCAGCGAGCGCGGCGACGGCCGCCATCGGGTTCAGCCGAGGTCCCACGGAAGCCTTTGCATCTTCGCAGAAGGCTCAGGCCTGGCTAGAGTGGAACCGTGCAGCGGAGGGGGAATCCGGTGCGGCTCGTGATCGCGCTCTCGGTCGCCGGAGCGCTGGCCGTGTTCCTGCTCTACACGAGTTTCGCGGGCGGGGCGACACCGTCGCTGAAGCCGAGCCAGCTGAAGGGCCACACGGGCCGCGTCGCGGTGAGCGGTTACGTGCTCGGGCCTGTTCGCGGCGACTCGCACTCGGCGGAAGGCATGCGCTTCCGGCTGCGCGACATCGACGGCTCACGACAGGCCGTACGGGTGCCGGTCGTCTACAAGGGCACCGTCCCCGACCTGTTCCGAGCGGGCCGCCACGTCTACGTTACGGGCACGTACGACGGGCGCCGGCTCGCTGCGACCGGGATCACGACGAAGTGCCCGTCGAAGTACACCCCGGCGAAGCGATCCTGACTTGCAGGATCTCGGCCGTGCCGCGCTCGCCCTCGCGCTCGGGCTCGCGTTCTACTCGCTGGCCGGCGGCGCCCTAGGCGCGTACACGGGCCGGCGGCGGCTCGTCGACTCGGCCCGGAACGCGCTGTTCGCCTGCTTCGGGGCAAGCGCGGTGGCCGCTGTCGTGCTGCTGAATGCCTTCCGGACACGCGACTTCTCGTTCTCGTACGTCGCCGAGCACTCGAGCAACGCGCTTCCGTTCCCCTACGAGTACACGGCCTTCTGGGGCGGCCAGGCCGGGTCGTTGCTGCTCTGGCTCGTCGTCCTGACGGCGCTCGGGTCGGCGGCGGTCGCGCTGAACCGGCCGCTGACGACGCAGGTGCTCCCGTGGACGGTTCCCGTGCTCGGGGGCGTTGCGTCCTTCTTCGCGCTGCTCCTCGTCTTCGTCGTGAGCCCGTTCGAGACCCAGGCGGCGCCGGCCGACGGCGCCGGGCTCAATCCGAGCCTGCAAAACCCGTACATGATGATCCACCCGCCACTCCTCTATCTCGGCTACGTCGGCCTGACGATCCCGTTCGCCTTCGCCGCCGGAGCACTGCTCTCGGGTCGCGCAGACGAGCGGTGGATCATCGCCACCCGCCGCTGGACGATCGTCGCGTGGACGGCGCTCGGAATCGGGATCCTGCTCGGCGCGAAGTGGGCGTACGAGGAAGTCGGCTGGGGCGGCTACTACGCGTGGGACCCCGTCGAGAACGCCGCGCTGATGCCCTGGCTGGCCGCGACGGCATTCCTGCACTCGGTGATGGTGCAGGAGAAGAAGAACATGCTCCGGGTTTGGAACGCCGCGCTCGTCGCACTCGCATTCGGCCTTTCGATCTTCGGCACGTTCCTGACCAGGAGCGGCCTGATCAACTCGATCCACAGCTTCGCGCAGTCGCCGATCGGCGCCTGGTTCGTCGGCTTCATCTGCCTGATCGCGACGTTCTCGGTCGCCTTGATCGCGTGGCGCCTGCCGCTCTTGCGCGCACGGACGAAGCTCGAGTCGCTCGCCTCGCGCGAGGCGGCGTTTCTCTACAACAACCTGCTCCTCATCGCCTTCACCCTGACGGTGCTGTGGGGAGTCGCATTTCCGTTGGTCTCGGAGGCCGTGCGCGGCGAGGCCGTGACGGTTGGGCCGCCGTACTACAACTTCTTCCTGAAGGCGTTCGGCCTGCCGCTGCTTCTGCTGATGGGGATCGGCCCGCTCGTCGCCTGGCGGCGGACATCGCTCCGCGCGCTCCGCGACACGGTGCTGTGGCCCATGGGCGCGGCACTCGCGGCGGGAGGGCTGCTGCTCCTCGCCGGCGCCGGCTCGAGCATTCCGGGCTTGCTCGCCTACACGTTCTCGGTCTTCGCGCTCGCGGCGATCGTGCTCGAGTTCGTCCGGGGGACGCGCGCGCGCAAGGCGCTCGGAGCACGCAGCTGGTGGGATGCGTTCTCGGGGCTCGTCGGGCGCAATCGCCGGCGCTACGGCGGCTACGTCGTCCATGCGGCGGTCGTGTTGCTGGCGATCGGCGTCGCGGGCTCGAGCGCCTACGGCGCGACGAAGATCCAGCGCTTCCGCGAGGGCGACTCGATGCGGATCCGTGGCTACGAGCTCACATACCTCGGCTCCGTGCAGCAGCGGCAGGCGAACCACCAGGCGATCCGGGCCCGCGTCGCGGTGAGCCGAGACGGCGAGGACATCGGCACGCTCAGCGCCGGCAAGAACGCCTACTTCGCCGAGCAGCAGACGTCGAACGAGGTGGCGATCCGCAGCGACTGGCTGCGGGCCGAGGACCTCTTCGTCATCGGGGACGAGTTCAAGAAGGACGGCTCCGTCTACCTGAAGGTGCTGGTCAAACCGCTCGTCAACCTGATCTGGCTCGCAGGATTCGTCTTCCTGCTCGGCTCGGTGATCGCATTGTGGCCCGATGCGCGGGAGCAGCGCCGGCTGGCCTCGCGCGCCGAGCCGGGAGCCGTACCCGTCACTCCGTGACGACGTATTCGAAGGCGGCCCACGCGGACAGGGCGAAGATCGCGTCGTAGAGCGCCAGGAAGGCGAGGTACTTGCCGCTCGAGTCAGCGAGGCTCGCTCCCACGCCGCCGACGACGATCGGGATCGCAAGCGGGAGGAAGAGCAGCGGCAGCAAGAGCTCACGCGCCCTCCCCGCCGCCGCCATCGCGGCGAGGATCGTCCCGACCGCGCAGATGCCGATGTCGGCCAGCGCGACGGCGGCGAGCGTCGCGGCGTCGATCGACGTGAAGAAGAGGGCAAATGCAGGCAGGGCCACGACCTCCGCGGCGACGAGGAAGGCGAGCGTCGCGAGCACCTTCCCGACCCAGATCGCGCTGCGATCGGAAGGCGCGAGCACGAGACCGTCGAGGACCCCCTGCTCCCGCTCCGCGACGAACGCGCGGCCGAGACCGAGCAGCGCCGTGAACAGGATCGCCACCCAGAGGAGCCCGAGCGAGGCGCGCTCCGAGGCATCGGTGGGAAGCGCGAAGTGGAAGACGACGAGGACGGCGACGACGAAGAGCAGCATCGCGGGCAGCGTGTCCCGCGCCCGCAGCTCGAGCAGGAGGTCCTTGCGCGCGAGCGCTCCCGCGTCGGCCAGGTAGCGCCTCATGCGAGGGCGAGCCTTCCCGTCGCAAAGCGCTCGAGCCGCGCCGGCGCGTGGCTCGCAACGAGCAGCGTTCGCTCGCGCCGCAACTCGTCGAGCTCGCGCTCCAGGAGGGCCTCGCCCTCGGCGTCGAGGGCGCTCGCCGGTTCATCCAGGATCAAGAGCTCCGGATCGTGCAGCAGCGTCCGGCAGAGGGCGAGACGCTGCAGCATTCCGCGCGAGTACGCGCCCGTGCGCTCGTTTCTCGCGTCCCAGAGCTCGAACCGCTCCAGGAGCATGCCGATGCGCTCGCGTCGCTCCGGCACCCGGTAAAGGCGCCCGTAGAGCTCGAGGTTCTCGATCGCCGTCAGCTCGCGGTAGACGAGCGGCTCGTGTCCGAGGTAGCCGACCTGGCCGCGTTCAACGCCGACTTCGAGCCCACCGGCGGTCGGGACGAGCAGGCCGGCGCACAGCCGCAGGAGCGTCGTCTTGCCGGACCCATTCGGCCCTGTCACGACGAGGAAGCCGCCGCGCGGCAGCTCGAAGTCCACCGGCTCGAGAGCCCGCTTGTCGCCGAAGCGTCTCGCGAGCCCGCTGGCGCGGATCACGGCGCAGCCTTCGCGACCGCCTGCGCCTCGAAGTGCTCGGCGGCCTCACGAGCGGTCGGAGGTGAGGTGAGCAGCTCGACGAGCTCGTCCGGGTCGGGATAGCCGCTGGCGCGAATGCCGACGGCTGCAGCATCGAGGTCGTACTCCGTGCGCCGGTGCTCGACGCCGGGGCCGAGCAGCGTCCAGTACGCGCCGGGCCGACCCTCGTAGGGCATGCCGACGCTGCCTGCATTGACAACACGATGATCGCCGTGCGACCGGTCGAACTGATGGTGGGTGTGGCCGCAGACGACCGTTCTCTCCTCGACGCCCTCGAGGATCGCCGCGAGGCGGCCGTCCTGCGTCACGACCGTGATCATCTCCTCGTCGCTGCGCGGCGAGCCGTGGCAGAACAGCGTCGGGCCAAGGCCGTCGACCTCGAGGACGACCGTGGCGGGCAGCTCGGCGAGTGCCTTGCTTCGCTCCTGGCCGAGCTCTTTCTCGACCCAGAGGCGCCGGCGCTCCCAAAGCTCGTCGGCGTGCGGCTCGCGGCGCTCGCAGTTGCCGCGGACCCAGTCGGCCCGGGCCACCAGCGCGTCGAGCAGCGCAAGGGTCTCGGCCGGCTGCGGGCCGAGTGCGATGTCGCCGCCCAGCACCACGGTCGCATCCGTCGGGATCTCGCTGAGGACGGCCTCGAGCGCCGCGGCGTTCCCGTGGATGTCGTAGAGCGCGGCGACTCTCATGCAGCCGCCTCCACGCTACGAACGCCGACGCCTGCCAACGAGCGGGTCGAGACGGCCCGGCCGGCAAAGCCGGCCCGGCCTCCAGGCCGGCATCGCAAGCGATGCCTCATCCAGCCGCCTCCGCGAGCACGAAGCCGAGGAAGACGACGCTGATGACGCCGTTCATCGTGAAGAACGCGGCGTCGAGGCGCCGGAGGTCGCCGGGCCTGACGAGCGCGTGCTCGTAAGCCAGCAGGGCCGCCACCGCGGAGACCCCGAGCCAGTAGAGGGCGCCGAGCCCGAGACCGGCGCCGGCAGCCGCGAGGAGGAGGACGGTCGCAAGGTGGGCGGCGCGTGCGCCCCAGAACAGCCGACGCTCGCCGAAGCGCGTCGCGAAGGAGTGCAGCCCCTGCTCGCGGTCGACCTCGAGGTCGAAGAGCGAGTAGAAGAGGTCGAACCCGGCAACCCACAGCGCCACCGCCGCGCCGAGCGTCCACGCCTCCCAGGGGAGACGACCGGTGATCGCCACCCAGGCGCCCACGGGGGCGAGCCCGTCGACGGCCCCGAGCCAGAGGTGGCAGAGCCAGGTCCAGCGCTTCAGATAGGGATAGACGACGAATCCGGCCACGGGGATCGGCCACAGCCAGCGCACGACCGGGTCGAGCTGGAAGACCGCGACCAGGAAGAGTGCGAGTGACGCGGCGCAGAAAGCGATCACCTGGCCCCGCGACAGGAGCCCGCTCGGCAGCTCGCGGGTGGCCGTCCGCGGGTTGCGCGCGTCGATCGCCCGGTCGATCAGGCGGTTGAGCCCCATGGCGAGCGAGCGGGCGCCGATCATCGCGAGCGTGATCCACACGAGATCGTGCGCGGAAGGGATCGCCTGAATGCAGAGCAGCGCCCCGACGTAGGCGAACGGGAGCGCGAAGACGGTGTGCTCGATCTTCACGAGCGACGCGAAGCGGCGCGGATACGAAGCGGCGGTCGCGCTCACGTCTGACGGTGCGCCGTCCGCTCGCCGACCAAAAGCCCGAGCGCGTGCTCGAGCGCCGGCGCGAGCACCTCGAAGCCGTCGCGGCATCCTCCGGGAGAGCCCGGAAGGTTGACGACGAGCGTCCTGTCGCGCACCCCGGCGACGCCGCGCGAGAGGAGCCCGTGGGGCGTCCTCGCGATCGAGTCGGCGCGAATCGCCTCCGCGATGCCGGGCGCGGCGCGGTCGAGCACCTCCGCGGTCGCTTCGGGCGTGACGTCGCGGGGCCCGAGGCCGGTGCCGCCCGTCGTCAGGACGAGCGCCGCACCCTCCGCGAGCTCGACGATCGCGTCCGCGATCGCCTCCCGGTCGTCCGCAACGGTCCGCCGATCGACGTCGTAGCCCTTGGCATCGAGCAGCGCGGTGAGGACGTCGCCGCTCTCGTCCTCGCGCTCGCCAGCCGCGACACCGTCGGAAACCGTCAGCACGGCGGCCTTCACGCCGGCTCCTTCGTCTTCTCGACGAGGCGGACGTGGACGACAGAGATCGCGTCGTCGACGGCTTTCGACATGTCGTACACGGTCAGCGCCGCGACGCATACCGCGGTCAGGGCCTCCATCTCGACGCCGGTCTGCGCCGTGGTTTCCGCAACGGCCTCGATCGAGACCTCCGCTTCACCGACCTCGAGCTCGACACCGACGTGGGACAGTGGCAGCGGGTGACACAGCGGGATCAGCTCGGCCGTCCGCTTCGCCGCCATGATCCCGGCGATCTGCGCGGTCGCCAGCGCGTCGCCCTTCGGCAGATCGCGCAGCCGCCGCGCGGTCTCCGGGGCCATCCGCACCTCGGCCTTCGCCACCGCCCGGCGGCGCGAAGCCGGCTTGCCGCCGACGTCCACCATGCGCACCGCGCCCGTCGGGTCGACGTGCGAGAGCTCCTTCACGCCGAGAACGCTAGCGCGACGCGACCGGCGCGACCCAGCGATCGAGGTCTTGCAGGTGATCCGCGATCCACTCGGCCTGGTCGTGCTCGCGCACGTGGGCACGGATCGCGTCCAGCCGCTCGCGGCGATCGGGTGCCGGGAGCTCGAGCGCAGCGTGCATGGCCTCGGCCTGGCCGTGGACGTCGAACGGGTTGACCGTGAGGGCCCAGCCGCCGAGCTCCTCGTGGACTCCGGTGTTCTCGGACAGAATCAGCACGCCGTCCCTGGTGTTCACGAGCGGGGCCTCCTTCGCGACGAGGTTCATGCCGTCGAAGATCGCGTTGACGAGCAGCGCGTCGAACTGCTTGTACGCGGCCACCGACTGCGCGAAATTGTCCTCGATCCGGAGGTCGATCGGGGTCCAGCCCTCGCGCTGAAAGCGATCGTTGACCCGCCGGGCCTCCCGCTGGATCGCACCGAGATACTCCGAATACTCCGGGATGTCCTGCCGCGAAGGGTCGAGCAGCGCCAGCATTCCGACGCGCGCGTGCATCTCCGTGTGAGCCTCGAGATAGAGCTCGAAGGCGCGGAAGCCGCGCACGACGTTCTTCGACGGATCCGTCCGGTCGACCCGAACGATGAGCTTCTCCGGCCGGCGAGCGATCAGCTCACCTTCCGCCGCGACGACCGCGGGGCTCTCGGCCAGAGCGTCAAACTCGGCCGCGTCGACCGAGATCGCATGGTGCGTCACGAGCGTCCTGCGCCCTCGGTACGAGGCCGTCCCGTCGGTGAAATCGGAATCCGCATCCACGATGTCGCTGACGCAGCGCAGCAGGTTGAGCCGCCATCGCTCCGTGTGGACGCCGACGACGTCGTTCGCGAGCACGCCGTCGTGGATCGCGGCCCGGATCGCGGCGGGCAGGACGTTCCAGTAGTCGCGCTGCGGCCAGGGGATGTGGACGAAGTGGGCCAGGGCCGCGTCGGGCGCCTCGTTGCGGACGAAGCGCGGCGCAAGGTAGAGGTGGTAGTCGTGGAAGAAGACGGTCGCGTCGGGCTCCTGCTCGAGCTCGGCCAGGACGGCCTCCGCAAAGCCTCTGTTGACGCGCACGTAGCCCTCCTCCCAGGCGTGGTAGACGCCGTGGTCGAGCGCGGGCGTGTACGCGAGCTCCCACAGGTAATGCTGGAGGAACCAGAGCAGCGGATTCGAGATGACGTTGTAGAAGCCGTCGTAGGCGGCCTGGTCGTGGTCGATCAACCGCAGGCGGAATGCGGAGCCGTCACCGGCCGTCTCGTCGGTGGCCTCGCCGCCGGAGTCGCGGGCAACGGCGCGATCCTCGCCGGTCATCGCGCTCGCAACCCAAGTTACATCGTGATGCGATATTAAGCTCCGGAGAGCAGACACGAGGCCGCCGCCGCCGCGGCGGACGACCCGCTCGCCGTTCTCGCCACGCGCGAACGTCACGGGCCCCCGGTTCGAGACCACGATCAGCTTCCGCCGGTCGGGCACGGAGGAAGGGTACCCCCGGCGCGTCGCCGTAACGGGAGCCCGCCCTCAGGCGGCCGCGCGGACCGTCAGCTCTGCACCGGCCGTGTCGTTGCCCAGCAACGTGTTGAAGAGCACCAGCCAGTCGCGAAGGAGCCGTGGCATCAGGAAGTTCCGGCGCACGAATTCCTTCCCCTTGAGAGCGCGGAGGCGCGCCTCCTTGGGGTCCCGCAGGATCTCGATACAGGCCTCCGCGCAGTCCTGCGCGGAGTCGACGAGCCAGCCGGTCTCGCCGTCCTGGATCTGGCGGACGATCCCGCCGACGCGTCCCGCAACGGTCGGGCGCGTCTTCCAAAGAGCCTCCGTGATCGTCAGCCCGAAGCCTTCCTTGATCGACTTCTGGATCACGGCGCTCGAGTGCACCTGAAACGCGTTGACCTCGACTCCACCGATGTTGTTCAGGTTCGAGAGGATGTAGATGTCGGGATCGCCGTCGGCATAGGCGACGGTCTGGTTGTAGAAGTCCCAGCCCTCCGGATCGTCGTGCGCCATCGAGCCAACGAGCGCGAGCTGGACCTCCGGGAAGCGCTGCTTCACGAGCCGGTACGCGTCGATCACCCCGAGCGGGTCCTTCCACGGATCGAAGCGTGAGACCTGGGCCAGGAGGGGCCGCTCGACGTCGATGCCGAACTGGTCGACGATGTACGCGGCGTCCTCGGGCGAGAGCGCCATGTTCTTCGGAGTCAGCGGATCGATCGCCGGTGGCCAGATGAACGACCGCGGGAGGCGGCCGATCTTCGGGACGTACTCCTCCATGTGGAAGATCGCAGCGTCGTAGCGGCTCAGGGCCGGGAGCAGGAAGCTGAGGACGTCCTCGTTGGGCGACGAGAGGTCGATGTGGCAGCGCCAAATCCAGCGCGCCTCCGACTCCGACCGGTGCTCGATCATGTACGCCGGCTGAGGGTCGTGGACGATGACGAAGTCGTACTCGCCCTCGAGCTCGCGCGCGTTGAGCTCGTTGTAGTGGAGGTAGATCTGCTGTTGCTCGGGCGTCAGGCCCTGCGGGGCGCCCTGGAGAGCGTTGTGGATCGTCTTCGTCGCACCGAAGAACTCGTCCGCACCCTTGATGATGCGCCACTCCACGTCGAGGCCGGCGTCCCTCATCAGGGGCACGAGCGCATAGTTGATCTCGGCGACGCCGCCGCCGAACGCGGTCGCCGAGAGATGGAGCACGCGCTTCCCCTCGACCTGCGCTCCCAGGCGGCGGATCTCCTCCATGAGCCCGCGCGAAGCGATCGTCCCGTAGTCGAGGAGCGACTTAGTGCCGACGTTGACGAGCTGGAGCATGTGACCGTGGTTTACAGGCTGGCGGGCGGAGCCGCCAGGATAGACAACGCTAATCAGGCAGGAACTTCACGAACCGAAGCCGTGATCCTCCCGACTCCCGCGCGGCGATCTCGACCTCGTCCGCAACCGCGCGGATGATCGCGATGCCGAGCCCACCTTCGCTCAAGTCTCCGTTGCCGCCCGTGTCCATCTCGTCCGGCCTGAATCCTTCACCCTCGTCGATCACCTCGACGACGAGGCGATCCGGCTCGAGGTGATAGACGATCTCGACGACCCCTTCGCGGCCCTGCCGATAGGCGTGGCGCACCGAGTTCGTGCAGGCCTCCGTGAGCGCGAGCTTGAGATCGCTCAGCGTCTCGTCCGTCAAGGGACGCACGCGCGCGATCGCCGTCAGGGCCAGGCGGCCGAGGGTGATGTACTCCGCTTTCGCGGGGATGGTCAGGCGGACTGAGGGCTCGTCCGGGTCCACTTGCGCCCTCATTCCCGCACCGGGCCGGTGCTAACCCGGTCAGGGATTCGGTGACCGCTCCGCGAGCTTGACGCGAACGCTCTTGCGCTCCGCTCCCCGGACGAAGGTCACCGGCACCGACTGGCCAGGCGACAGCTGTGCGGTGACGACCCGGATGACGTCCTCCGCACTCGCGACGGGGTGGCCGGCGATCGAGACGATCACATCGCCGCCGCGCGTGAACTCGCCCCCCAAAACATCGTCCTTGTTTGTGCCGGCGCGCAGCCCCGCCGCGGCCGCAGGGGATCCGCGGGTGACCTCGGTGACGACGGCGCCGTGGGAGACGGAGTACCCGAGCCGTTTGGCGACCGACGGAATCAGATCCTCGGTCGCGATGCCGATGTACGCGTACGAGACGCGTCCGCCGGCGATCAACTGCGTCATCGAGCGCCGGGCGGAGTCGATCGGGACGGCGAAGCCCACACCCTCTGCGCCGCCCGAATCGCTGCGAATCTGGGCGTTGATCCCGATCACGCGCCCGCGCGCGTCGAAGAGCGGCCCGCCCGAGTTGCCGTGGTTGATCGGCGCGTCGGTCTGGATGGCGTCGACCAGGCGGTATTGCGAGGTGATGGACCTGATCGAGCGCTCCGTCGCGGAGACGACCCCGACCGTGATCGAGCCGACGTTCCCGAACGGGCTGCCGATCGCCGCCACCGGCTCACCGACCCGGACCTGGGCCGAGTTGCCGAGCGGGACGGGGTTGATCGCGTGGTCGCGCGGGTTCACCTTCAGGAGGCCGACGTCGTCGTAGATGTCCCAGCCGACGACGTTCGCGGCCACACGGTCACCGTCGTTGAACTCGACGAAGAGGTGGTCCGCCGCCTCGACCTTGGCGCTTTCGCCGGCATTCGTGAACACGTGCGAGTTCGTGAGCACGTAGCCCTTCGGCGAGACGACGAAGCCCGAGCCCTGGGCCTCGACGGTTTCGATGCCCTCCGACAGCGCATGAATCGTCACCACACCTGCCGCACGGGTGCTGTAGATCCTGCGCGGGTCGAAACCGTTCCCGCTCAGCGGCTTCGCGGTCGACGAGACGGGTCTCTGGCGCGAGATCGCCTGTGAGCCGCCCGCGGTCTGGACGACGACCGTCTTTCGCTCGGTCGTCGCGGTCCAGCCCGCCGCCTTGCCGACGACGAGCACGGCGAGACCGCCGAGAACGGCTGAAACAACCGCAACGATCGCGAGCGAGGCCGGGCGAAGGCGCACTGCGCCACTGTAGCTACCCGCTTTTCACGTGAAACGACCCGCCCTCAGCTCGATGCGCGCTCCGTGGGGAGATGCAAGGCGAAGACGGTGTTCCCGCGGCGAGATTCCAGCTCGATGCGGCCGCCCATCAGCTCGGCGAGCTCTCGTGCGATCGCGAGGCCGAGCCCGCTGCCCGACGCCTTCGTGCCCTCGCCCCGGTAGAAGCGCTCGAAGAGCTCGGCTCGGTCGGAGTCCGCGATTCCCGGTCCCTGGTCCTCGACCGCAACCACAGCGTCGCCCTTCCGGCGCTCCGCCGAGACGCGGACCGTGGTGCCCGAGGGCGTGTGGACGAGCGCGTTCTCGAGCAGGATGCGCACGATCTGCAGTGACCGCTGCTCGTCGCCTCGAGCCCGCGCGGGGCCGTTGGCCACGAGCTCCAGCGGGTGATCGGTCGAAGTGGCCACGCCCGCGAACTCGTCGACCGCAGCCGCCGCCACTTCGGCGAGATCGAGCTCGTCGGACTCGACGTGCAGCCGGCCGGAGTCGAGCCGCGAGAGATCCAGCAGGTCCTCGGCGAGCTTCGTCAGCCGCCGGACCTGGTCGGCCATGGTCTCGAGGAACTCGCGCCGAGTCGGCTCGTCGAGCTCCTCGTCCTCCAGCAGCTCGAGAAACCCGCCGAGCGAGAACAGGGGTGTCCGCAGCTCGTGCGACGCGTTGGCGACGAACTCACGGCGCGCGTGCTCGAGCCCCGCGAGGCGTACCCGCATCCGGTCGAACGCCCGTGAGAGCTCGCCGAGCTCGTCGAAGCTCCGCTCGGCCACGGGCTCGTCGAATCGGCCGGACGCGATGCGGTCCGCGGACCGCTCGAGTCGCCGGATGCGGCGCGCGAACACCCGTGCCGCCCCGTAGCCGATCGCGAGCGCCACGAGCAGCGCGAGAAGACCGGCGACGACGAGGCGTCGCTCCACGAAGTCCACGGTCTCGAAGGCATCGTGGAGCGGCGAGGAGAAGAGCAGCGTGAAGTTCGAGCCGGCGGCCGGCACCGCAACCTCGGCGTACTCCTCGCCGCGGCGATGCACGACCCCGTGCTGTGCCGAACGAGTGAGCGCGGCCCGGATCGCCACCGAATCCGCTTCGATGGCGTTCGAATCCGCGGGCGGCGCGCCCTGGCGCGAGTCCCAGACCACCTGGAGCAAGGGCGGCTCGGTCGAGACGAGGTTTGCCGCGACGACCCGTGCGTTCGTCCGGAACGCGGCATCGTCGACGAAGTCCTGGGCGACCCGGTAGGTCGGATACTTGGCCGCGAGCCGCGGCGCGCTCCGCTCGAGCTGACGGAGCTTCGAGTCGACGAGCCGGCTCTTCAGGGACGGGATGACGACGAGGTAGACCAGCGTCAGCGCGATCGCGACGACGCCGAGCAGCGCGAGGCTGAGGCGCGCACCGACCGAGCGGAACGCGCTCATGCGTCGCGGAAGCGGTATCCGACGCCCCGGACCGTGAAGATGTACTCCGGCTCGCGCGGTTCCCGCTCGAGCTTCTCACGGAGGTGGCGGACGTGGACGTCGATCGTTCGCGGCTCTCGATAGGCCGAGTCGCCCCAGAGCGCCTGCAGCAGCGACTCGCGCGTGTAGACCCGGCCCGGGTTCGACGCGAGGGCGCGCAGGAGCTCGAACTCGACGTAGGTCAGCTGGACCGGCGAACCGCGCAGCTCGACGAACCGGCGCGCCGGATCGATCCGCAGGTCGGCGGTCTCGATCACCTCCCCGTCGACCGACGGCCGCCGAGGGGCCGCGGCGCGGCGCAGCAGCGCGCGGACACGGCTCCGGAACTCGCGGATCGAGAACGGTTTCGTGATGTAGTCGTCCGCGCCGAGCTCGAGACCGAGGACCTTGTCGAGCTCGTCGCCCCGCGCCGTCAGCATGATGATGGGGACGTCGCTGCCGGCACGCAGTCGCTTGCAGACCTCGAGCCCGTCCACCTTCGGCAGCATGAGATCGAGCACGACGAGGTCGACGCGCTCACCGTCGAAGAGAGCGAGAGCCTCCTCGCCGTCCCGCGCCTGGAGGACGCGGAACCCGTCGCGCTCGAGCGGATAGGCAAGGAGCTTCTGGACTGCGTCCTCGTCGTCGACGAGGAGGATGGTCGAGGAGTCGGGCATCGCGTGGCGTGTCGGCCTGCACGCGCCTAGGCGCTCTCGAACCTACTATAGCCCCGGCATGGCGGCGAACCCGCCTCCCGCCCGCTCCCGGCCGCGCCCCGGCTCGCTCGAGCGCCCTCTCAGCGGCCGCCTCTACCGCGGTACCTGGCTGCTCGTCGGCTTCCCGCTGCTCATCGCGGCTTTCAGCGTCGGCAAGCCGGCGCCGCTGCGACCAGCGATCCCGGCGCTGCCACCCGCCTTCGACAAGACGCGGGCCGCCACGCTCGCCCGGGACCTCGCCCGGAACTTCCCAGACCGAACTCCCGGCTCGGCCGAGGCATTCGGCGCGCGCGAGTGGGTCGCCGAGCAGCTCGCGCCCTTCGGCCTGCGAGCCCGTAGGCAGCCGTTCAGGGCGACGATTCCCGGCGAAGGACGCGTCAGGCTCGAGAACCTCGTGGTCACGATCCCCGGCCGCTCGCCCCAGGCGCTCGCGGTGCTCGCCCACATCGACGACGGCGGGTCGGGGCCCGGTGCGAACAACAACGCCTCCGGCGTCGCGGCTCTGATCGAGCTCGCCCGCTCGTATGCGGGCTCCGTGGCCGGGAACACGCCGACGGGCACGAACGTCGTCAGCCCGGCGCACACACTGCTGTTCGTCGTCACGGACGGCGGAGAGTTCGGCGGCCTCGGCGCCGATCGGTTCGCGCGCGACTACCGCCACCGCCTGCTCGCCGCCGTGGTGCTCGACTCGATCGCGGGCACGAGGACCGCCCGGGTCGAGCTCGCGGGGAACACCGCGCGCGAGGCGTCCGCGGAGATGGTCGAGACGACGGCCGCCCGGATCCAGGAACAGACCGGCGCGCGGCCTCGCCGGGCAGGCGCGGGAGCGCAACTTCTCGACCTCGCCTTCCCCCTGACGCTCTACGAGCAGGGCCCGTTGCTCACACGCGGTGTTCCGGCCGTCACCTTGACGACCGCGGGCGACCGCAAGCCGGACGCGTTCTCGGACACGCCCGAGCGCATCAACGGTGGCCGGCTCGCGCAGATCGGCAGGAGTACACAGGAGTGGCTGCGTGCCCTCGACCAGGGCGCCGAGCTCGTGAGCGGGACCTCGAACTACCTCTATCTCGGCGCACGCGTGATCCGCGGCTGGGCGATCCAGCTCGTTCTGATCGCCGCCCTCCTGCCGTTCCTGATCGTCACCGTCGATCTCTTCGCGCGGGGGCGACGGCGCCATCTGACCCTCGCACCCGCCCTGCGCAGCTACCGCAGCCGCCTCGTCTTCTGGCTCTGGCTGGGAGCCGTCTTCGAGCTGTTCGCGTGGATCGGCATCTGGCCGGGTGGCGCGCCGCTGCCGATCTCACCGGAGAGCCCGGTCGCGCACGACTGGCCCCTGCTCGGGCTCGCCGGGTTCGCGGTCCTCGCCGCGCTCGGGTGGGTCGTCGTTCGTGACCGGCTCGTCGCGCGGCGGCCCGTCACCGCGCCCGAGAAGCTGGCGGGGCACACCGCCGCTCTGCTCGCGCTGGGAGTGGTCGGCCTCCTCGTCGTGGCGACGAACCCGTACGCGCTGATCCTCGTCCTGCCGTCCCTGCACGCCTGGCTGTGGCTGCCTCAGGTGCAGACGCGTCCGTTCTGGGCGCGGGCCGGGGTCTACGCGCTCGGGTTCCTCGGTCCCATGGTGCTCCTCATCGCACTCGCGACCCGGTTCGGGCTGGGACTCGACGCGCCGTGGTACCTGGTCGAGCTCGCCGCGATCCGGTACATCCCGATTCCGACCGTGGTGATCGCGCTCGCCTGGCTCGCGGCCGCGGCACAGCTGGCGGCGCTCGCGGCGAACCGCTACGCGCCGTATCCCAGCGCCGCCGAGCGGCGGCGCGTGGGACCGATCCGTGCGACGGTCAGGCGCCTCGTCCTGCTCCAGCAAGGACGGCAGCAGGAGGCCGAACGGCGGCGCGCTTCACAGGCCTGAGCTCACTCGAGCCGCAGGTACTCGACTCCCGCTCCCGCGCGGAGCTCACCGTCTCCGCGTGGCACGAGAACGAGCGCATCCGCCCCGGCCGCCCGCGCGATCATGTGCGACTCCTGCCCGGTGAGGGGCTCGAGCACGACCGAGCCGTCAGCCACGCCGGAGCGCGCGCGGACGAGCTCGTCGCGGTGGCGGTTCCGCCGGAGCGGCAGGGCGAGGATGCCGGGCTCGAGCCTCGGGAGCGGGTCCCCGACGCCCTGCAAGGCGAGCACCGCGGGACGAACGAACAGCTCGAAGCCGACGAGCGCGGAGACCGGGTTTCCGGGCAGGCCGAAGACCAGCGTCTCGCCCCGCACCCCGAAGGAGATCGGCTTGCCCGGCTTCACGGCAACGCGCCAGAAGACCTCCTCGACGCCGAGGACGGCCTCGACCCGGCGGACGAGGTCGTGCGGGCCGACGGAGACGCCGCCCGACGTGATCACGAGGTCCGCTTCGAGCGCCCGGGAAAGAGCGTGTCCGTGCTCGGCCTCGTCGTCGCCGATCGCCGTGAATCGCTCGGCGTCGGCTCCGGCACCCGCGAGCTGCGAGACCAGGATGAGGCCGTTCGCCTCGTAGATCTCGCCCGCGGCGAGTGGCTCACCGGGGCGGCGAAGCTCCGTGCCGGTCGGGACGACCGCCACCCTTGGCCGCCGTGCGCAGCGAATCTCGCCAACGCCCGCGGCGGCGAGGGCACCGAGCCGCGCCGGGGTCAGGCGCGTTCCTGCGGCGGCCACCTCGTCCCCGGCCCGGACGTCTCCGCCCCGTGGGCGAACGTGTGTCCCGGCCTCGACGGCGTCCGGCACCTCGAGTGAGTTGTCTCTTTCGACAACGACCTCGATCGGAACGACGGCGTCGGCTCCCTCGGGAACGACGCCTCCGGTCGCGATCCCCATCGCCTCGCCGGGGCCGAGCGGCCCCTTCGCGGGCCTCCCGGCCGGCACTCGCTCGACGACGCGCAGCACACCCGGCGTCTCGGCCGAACGGACGGCGAACCCATCCATGGCGGAGCTGGCGAAGGGCGGCAGGTCGGTCACGGCCGTCGCCGGCTCGGCAACCACGCGTCCGAGCGCCTGGTCGAGCGCCACGCGTTCGGCCGGAAGCGGGCGCGCCCGTGCGAGGATCAGGCGCTGCGCCTCCGCAATCGAGAGCAGATCGGCCACGGAGGCCGCATAAGCTAGCCGGGTGGGAGACGACCTGGTAGGCGGCCGCTACCGGCTCGAGGAACGACTCGGCTTGGGGGGAATGGCCGAGGTCTGGGCGGCAACGGACACGGAGCTCGGACGCACCGTCGCGATCAAGCTCCTCGGCCGCGACGCCGACGCCATGCGCTTCGATCGCGAGGCGCGGGCGGTTGCGGCGCTTGCGCATCCGAACATCTGCCAGGTGTACGACTACGGCGAGGCCGAGGGCCGTCCATTCATGGTGCTCGAGTTCCTCGGCGGGGGGACGCTGGAGGATCGTCTCGTACCCGGCGAGCCATACGACGACGACGAGACACGCCGGATCGCCGGCGAGCTCGCCTCGGCGCTCGCTCACGCGCACGAGCGCGGGCTCGTCCACCGGGACCTGAAGCCCGCGAACGTCCTCTTCGACGACGACGGCCGCGCAAAGATCGCCGACTTCGGCATCGCACGCCTGAGCGGAGCCGGGACGCTGACCGAGGCCGGCACGCTGCTCGGGACCGCCGCCTACATCTCCCCCGAGCAGGCAACGGGCCGGACGGCGTCTCCGGCGAGCGACGTCTACTCCCTGGGGGTGATCCTCTACCGCATGCTCGCGGGCAGGCTCCCCTTCGAGGCGGAGAGCCCGATCGACCTCGCAGCGATGCACGCGAACGACGAGCCGCCGCCGGTCCGGGCCCTCCGACCCGATGCCCCGGCGGACCTGGTTGCCGTCACCGACGCCGCGCTGGAGAAGGACCCCGGACGCCGCCCACCCGACGGCGCCGCCGTCGTCGAGCTGCTCGGCACGGAAACGACGATGAGCTCCGCGCCGACGCTGTTCGCGGCGGGCGACCCGACCGTCGTGATCCCCCGCGGCCGTGGTGAGGACGCGCCGGCGCGCGGACGACAAATCCTGCCGCTCGTGATCGGCGCCCTGGCCGTCCTGGTCGCCGCCGGGGCCGCGCTCGCGGTACTCGCGACCCGCTCGTCCGACCAGGGCTCCGGCGAGACGAGGCCGCCGTCCACGAAGCCGGCCGGCAGAAACACGACGAGCTCAACCGCCGTCGCCACGTCCACGCAGGCGACCACGAAGCCGAAGCCCTCCACGAAGCGCGAGACCACACGCAAGGCCACGACGGCCACCACTGAGCCGCCTCCGCCACCACCGCCCCCGCCGCCACCGCCGCCGAGCACGCCGCCTCCGTCTCCGCCGCCGCCGCCTCCCCCCACGACGGTGCCGACCACGGCTACCTTGCCCACCACCACAGGCACCCCGCCGCCGCCGCCGCCGCCGCCGACCCTGCCGTGATCTCGATCGTCATCCCCCTTCACAACGAAGAACGCTCGGTTGCCCTGCTCTACGAGGAGCTCCAGGCGGCGCTCGAGCCGCTGGGGGAGGACTGGGAGGCCGTGTTCGTGGACGACGGCTCAACGGACGGCTCGTTCGCAGCGCTGACCCGGCTGCACGACGCGCGCGACAACGTCCGCGTCGTCCGGTTGCGTCGGAACTTCGGCAAGGCCGCGGCTCTCGCGACCGGGTTCGGCCAGGCGAGCGGCGACACAATCGTGACCATCGACGCCGACCTCCAGGACGATCCCGCGGAGATCCCGAGGCTCCTGGTCAAGCTCGACGAGGGCTTCGACCTCGTCTCGGGCTGGAAGCTGAAGCGCCGGGACCCGGTGCGGCGGCGCGTCCTCTCGCGGCTTTTCAACTGGGTCACCGGGCGGGTCTCGGGACTGCGCCTGCACGACATGAACTGCGGGCTCAAGGCATACCGCGCAGAGGTCGTACGCGGGCTGAGCCTCTACGGCGAGCTCCATCGGTTCGTGCCGGTCCTCGCCCACTACCAGGGCTTCCGCGTCGCCGAGCTTCCCGTGAACCACCGTCCGCGCGAGCACGGCCGCTCGCGGTACGGGCTGGAGCGCTATCTGCGCGGATTCCTCGACCTGCTCACCGTCTCGTTCATCGGCCGCTACCGCCACCGCCCCCTGCACCTGTTCGGCGGCCTCGGCCTCGTCCTCGGCGCGATCGGCACGGCGATCCTCGTCTACTTGACGATCCTGAAGATCCTCGGCCACGCAATCGGTGAGCGGCCGCTGCTCACGCTCGGCGTGCTGCTCGTCGTCGTCGGCCTCCAGTTCTTCTCGCTCGGCCTGATCAGCGAGATGCTCACCAGCCAGCACGAGGAAGCCGGCGGCCGGCGGGAGCACGCCGAACTGCACGTGGACGAGATCCTCTCCTGATCCACCCTTGACAATGCGCGTCCTCTACTTCGGGACGTACGAGCGCGACTACCCACGCAACGCGCAGGTGATCTCGGCGCTGCGGAAGGCCGGCGTCGAGGTCGACGAGCACCACGTCGCCGTCTGGGAGAGCTCCGCGGACAACTGGCGCGCCGGGCCCGCCAAGGCCGCGCGCCTCGTCCTCGCCGAGCTCCGGCTTCTGAGGCGGCCGGGCGCGGACTTCGATGCCGTCCTCGTCGGCTACCCCGGCCATCTCGACCTCCCCGCGGCGTGCCGCGCCGCGCGGGGGCGGCCCGTGGTCTTCAACCCATTGGTCTCGCTCGCCGACACCTTCGTCGCCGACCGGCGCCGCTTCCCCCCGGGCTCGCCGGCCGCGCGCCTCCTGACGGCGATCGACAAGCGCGCTCTGCGGGCCGCCGATCTGGTCGTCGCCGACACTCGGGCCCACGCCGACTTTCTCGCAGGGCTCGCAGAGCTTCCGGGTGATCGGCTGGCCGTGTGCTTCGTCGGCGCGGAGGAGCGGCTGTTTCGGGCCGGTTGGGATCCGGCGGACGACTTCACGGCGCTCTTCGTCGGCAAGCTCATCCCGCTGCACGGGCTCGAGACGGTGCTCGCCGCCGCCCGGCTCACCCCCGAGATCCCGTTCAAGGTGGTCGGCAGCGGCCAGCTGGAGGAACTGCTGCACGATCGCCCGCTGAACGTCGAGGCGATCCCGTGGATCGCGTACGAGCGGCTCCCGGACGAGCTCCACCGCGCGGGGTGCGCGTTGGGGATCTTCGGCACCTCGGCCAAGGCAGGCCGCGTGATCCCGAACAAGGTCTTCCAGGCGCTCGCGTGCGGCACACCCGTCGTCACCGCGGACACGGCGGCCGCTCGCGAGCTGCTCGAGGACGACGTCAGCGCCCTCTTGGTCCCGCCCGGCGACCCGGCAGCGCTGGCCGCCGCGGTACGGCGGCTGGCAGCCGACGACGCGCTCGCGCGCCGGATCGGCCTTGCCGGCCGGGAGATCTTCGCGGAGCGGGCCTCCGAGGCGGTGCTCGGGTCGCGCTGGCGCGCGCTGATCGAAGGGGTGGTCGGCTGAGCCCACGCCTTCCGCAGCCCCGCGTCCTCCTCTGGCTCTCCATGTCTGCGTACGGCGCCGGGTTCGCGGCGCTCTCGATCCTCCGCCATCGCTCGTTCGAGACCGGCCGCTTCGACCTCGGCAACATGGTGCAGGCGGTCTGGTCGACCGCGCACGGACACCCGCTGCGGGTCACGAACCTGCACGCGGAGCAGACCTCTCGCCTCGCCGCCCACTTCGATCCGCTGCTCGCCGCCTTCGCGCCGCTCTGGTTGGTCTGGCCGAGTCCGAGCATGCTCCTGGCGGCCCAGGCGATCCTGATCGCTCTCGGTGCCTTGCCGGTCTACCGGCTCGCGCGCAAGCACCTGGCCTCGGACCGCGCCGCGCTCGGCTTCGCGCTCGCCTACCTCGTCTTTCCCGCGACCCAGTGGCTCACGCTGAACGAGTTCCACCCGGTCGCGCTCGCCTGTCCCTTCCTGCTCTTCGCCGTCTGGTACCTCGACGAGGATCGCCTGGTCGCTTTCGCAGTCTTCGCCGGGCTCGCGATCCTGACGAAGGAGGAGATCCCACTCGTCGTCGCCGGCCTCGGCGTCTGGTACGCCCTCGGGCGGCGGCGATGGCTCGCCGGGGGCACGATCGCCGCGCTCGGGATCGCGACCGCCGTGATCGCCGTCGAGGTCGTCGTCCCGCACTTCCACGGTGGGGACAGCCACTTCTACGGGCGCTACGAAGCCGTCGGCGGCTCCCCGACGGGCATCGTGCGAACCGCCTTCACCGACCCGGGGCGCCTCTTCTCCACGGCCTTCGACCACCGCGGCTCCCACTACCTCCTCCACCTCGTGCTGCCGCTCGCCGGCCTCTCTCTGCTCGCTCCGCTCATGCTCGTCGCCCTCGTCCCGGAGCTCGTTCTCAACCTCCTCTCCTCCGCGGAAACGCAGAGCTCGATCCACTATCACTACACGGCGGCCGAGATCGCCGTGCTCGTCCCCGCGGCGATCTTCGGCGCCAAAAAGCTCCGCGGCCGGCCAGAGCTCGCGGCGGCCGCGGCGCTCGCGGCGGCCGTGATCGGCAACTACATCCTCGGGCCCGCGCCGATCTGGCGCTGGCTTCCGGGGGGACAGACCCTGAAGGCCGACGCAGCGCACGTGTCGGCACACGACCGGGTCGCCGAGCGGGCGCTGAAGGTGGTTCCAGCCGGCGCGGTCGTCACGGCGACCAACTCCCTCGGCGCGCACCTATCCGAGCGCCGGCGCATCTACAGCTTCCCGGTGCTGCAGGACGCCGAGTGGCTCGCGGTGGACACGGAGAGGCCCTCGCTCGGCGATCACCGGGCGGGCAGCCAGGGGGTCGCCCGGATCGAGCGCGTGGTCGCGAGCAGTCGCTGGCGAGTCGTCTTCGACGACGACGGCGTCTTGATCCTGCGGCGCCGGCGCTAAATCGGCACGCGCTGCCAGAGCAGGTACGTGCACAGCGCGATGGTGAGCCACTGGGCCGGCGGGTCGTCGTCGACGGCGGCGAGGGGGACCGCCCACACCGTGTACCAGGGCACGAGGTAGGGCGAGGCGCAGAGCAGAAGCGCCGCCGCGAGGCCGAGCCGCGCCCGTCCGCGCCACGCCTCTCTTGCGAGCCACAGGTACGCCAACGCGAACGCGGCGATCGCGAGACCGAGGCCGACCGCGTGAGGGATCCCGATCTCCGTCAGGCGGTGCGGCAGTGCGAACCGCGTCTCCTTCGTGGCGTTCCTCGCCAGCGGCCCGAAGGCGCCCAGCCAGTGCCAGCCGAACTGCGCGGTCGCCGCCGCCGCGAGAACAATCGCAGTCACGGCGAAGCCGAGGTGGCCGACACGTCTACCCGTCGCCCGCGCCTCGAGCGCACGGAGGGGCAGGAAGACGACCGCGATCCACTTGACGAAGATCGCCGCGACCCAGGCGATCCCGGCCCACTGCGGCCGCCCACGTGCACCGAGCAGAAGCGCCGCGAGCACAGCCGCGGCCATCCACACGTCGTTGTGGCCACCCCCCGCGAAATGCAGGGCCAGCAACGGGTTCCAGCCGACGAACGCGATCGCGAACACCCGCCTTCTCGCGAGCAGGCCCGCGAGCGTGACCGTGCCCAACATGAAGGCCGCGCCGAGCGACTTGTAGGTCCAGGCGGCCGCGTCCTTCGACGAGCCGACCGTGAGCGCCACGGGCTCCGAAGCCAGTGTGAAGAGGGGTCCGTAGACCGACGTCGACCCGTGCCATGCGCCGCCGATGTGGGGGTACGCGGGATCATCGGGGAACTCGCGCGGCGGGTCGTCATAGGGGTTCGCGCCGTGAACCGCCGCGATCCGGCCGTAGTCCCAGTACGTCCAGGCGTCGCTCGAGATCAACAACGGCGCGCCGAGCGGTGCCAGCTGGATCGCCACCGCGACAGCCGCAACGGCGGCGAGCCGGGTTGCACTGCGTCGCAGCAGCAGTAGTCCCGCGACGTACGCGGCCATCGCAGCAAGCTCGCCCGCGAGATACAGCCACGCCCACTTCGTATCGCCCTCGAGCAACCCGCCGTGTCTCGGCACGAGCGGAGAGTCGGCAGGCCACGCAGCAGCGACGCAGATCCCGAGACCCGCGAGCGTCAGCAGGCCCGCGCCCAGCGCGGCGGCGGTGCGACTAGTCGCCAGGAGGAGGCGGCGGAGGTGGCGGCGGCGTGGTCGGTGGCGGTGGGGGCGTGGCCGGGGGTGGCGGCGGTGCGGTCGGCGGAGGGGGCGGCGGGGGCGGGGGCGGTGTCTGCTTCCGAGTCGTGGTCGGCGGCGGCGGCGGCGGCGAGCTCTGCGAGTAGTTCGAGCCGCTGTCGTAGTAGCTGGAGGACCCGGACGAGTAGCCGACCGCGTACTGCCCTCGCGTGAAGGATCGCCACGTCGGCCAGACCGACGGCCGGCGGAACTCCGCCGGATACGACCTGCTGACCGCCTTCATCATGAACGTGCGCCAGATCTGAGCGGGGAACGTCGGGCCCGAGACCTCGATACCGTGGACGTTCGTCATCGGGATCTCTCCGCGTGGATACCCGATCCAGACGGTCGCCTCGAGATTCGGGGTGTAGCCGCAGAACCAGGCGTCGGCATAGCTGTCCGTCGTGCCGGTCTTCCCGGCCGCCGGCCGCCCGAAGTACGCGCCGACGCCGGTCCCGGACGTCATGTTCTGCTCCAGGATCTGCGTAACGGTGTACGCAACGCCGTCCTTGATCACCCGCTTTCGCTCGGGCTCGCCCCAGCCGGCGTCCGTGTCGACCTTCCCGTTGCCGAGGACGACCTTCCGGATCGCCATCGGCCGCGAGTAAATCCCACCGGCCGCCAGCGTCGCGTACGCCGAGGCCATGTCCAGCGGCGAGACCGGGATCGCCCCGAGGCCAAGCGAGGGCACGTACGCACCCTCCTTGGTCGTCAGGGGCGAGCGAACGCCCAGCTTCGTCGCCATCCGCGCGACGTTCCGCGGCCCGACGTCGAGCGTGAGTTGCGCATAGACCGTGTTGTCCGAGTGCAGGGTCGCGTTCTCGATCGTCGTCGTGCCGAGGTAGCTGTGGTCATACGTCGACACGTCCCAGGCCGGCGAGTACGGATCGGGCTGGTAGTGGAACGGCCCGGAGACGTAGCTCGTCGATTCCGGATTGATGCCTTGCGCGACGGCCGTCGTGAGGACGAACGTCTTGAACGTCGAGCCCGCCTGGCGCTTGGCCTGCGCGACGATGTTGAACTGGTTGCCCCTGCGTCCCGGCGTCACCGCAGTCATCGCCCGGATCGCGCCGTTCGCGGGATTGATCGACACGATCGCGGCGGCCGGATCGGTCTTCGAGTAGAGCGTCTCGACGATCGCCTTGTGGGCGGCGCGCTGGTAGCGCGGGTTGATCGTGGTGTAGACCTTCAGGCCGCCCGTGCGCACGGTGCTCGCGCCGTACTCGGCGATCAGCTCGTCGCGGACGTAGCTGAAGAAGTAGGGCTCGCGGATACGCGTGTAGAGGCGGCCGGGCACGAGGTGGAGCTTCCGGTCCGCGACGGCCTTGACGAACTGGCGCCGCGTGATCGCGCCGTTGTCGTGCATCGCGCGTAAGACCTGGTCGCGCCGCTCCAGCGCGTCGAGCGGTCGGTGGATCGGGTCGTAGACCGACGGCGCTTGGGGCAGGCCGGCGAGCAAAGCCGCCTGGTCGAGCGTCAGCGTCTTGGCGCGGCGCGAGAAGTAGGTCTGAGCCGCGGCTTCGATTCCGTACGAGTGGTTGCCGTAGTAGACCGCGTTCATGTACTCGCTGAGGATCCAGTCCTTCGACTTGTGGCGCGCGAGCTTGATCGCGAGACACGCTTCCTTGATCTTCCGCTTGAAGGTCCGCTCCTTCGAGATGTAGAGGTTGCGCACGAGCTGCTGGGCGATCGTCGAGCCGCCCTGCACGACGTGGCCGGCGCGGAGATCGCTCCAGGCTGCGCGAACGATCCCCTGGTAGTCGACGCCCCCGTGCTCGTAGAAGCGGTGATCTTCGATCGCGACTGTCGCCCTCCGCTCCCAGCTGCTGATGTGGTGCAGGCCGACGCTCGTCCGGTTCTTCTCCGCCGGAATCGAGCCGAGCAGCGAGCCGTCGGCGGCGTAGACGAACGAGTTCTGGCCGTTCTCGACGGGCCGCAGCCTGGTGAGGTCGCAGCTGGACCGGAACTGCGCGACGGCGCCGACCCCACCGGCGACAAGCGCAAGCAGGAAGACGAGAAGCACGACCAGGAAGATCCGGAGCCGGCGTTTGCCACGGTGCTTGCCGCGCTCCCGCCGGCGGCGCGTGCGGCGCAGGACGTTCTCGAAATCGTCGTCGTCGCGACGGCTTCGTCCGCGAGGCGGAGGCGGGGTCATGCAAACACTCCGGCCTCGCGCAGACGCTTGTGCGCGCGCAGGCGGAGCTCGCTCTCGAGCTGCTCGGCGGCGGGCTCGTCGTCGGCCCAGAGGCTGACCCTCAGCTCGGCCTTGTCCCCGAGCGCGGCCACGAAAACCTCGGCGCGCTCGTCGTCGGCCGCCTCGCGGAGCAGCCCGCTGACGGCTTCGAGATCAGAATCGAGAGGCACCTGGACGGTCACCTGTGCAAGCTTCCTTCGTCCGCGAATAGAGGAGTTGCGGATGGTATCCGAGGCAATCCGCTCGTTCGGAATCACGAGCCGGTCGTTGTCCTCGAGCCGGATGAATGTGTACGTGAGCCCGATCTCCTCCACCACGCCCATCTGGCCCTCGATCTCGACCTGGTCGCCGAGCCTGATCGGCTGTGAGAACGCGATCAGGAGGCCGGCGATGAAGTTCCCGATCGTCTTCTGCGCGGCAAAGCCGACGACGATTCCGATCACCGCCGACGACGCGAGGATGCCGGTCGCGACCGCGCGCACCTGCGGGATCACGAGCAGCGCGGACAGGACGCCGATGAACACGATCGCCGTGATGACGCTGCGCCGCAGGACGCGGTAGCGCGTGATCGCCGCCGCGGGGAGATCGCGCCGCGCGAGCCGCCGGTCGACGAGGCGCGCGACGATCAGGGTCACGAGCAGGACCCCGCCGAGCACGGCCAGGCGATGCCACCAGGGCATTTCGACGCATTTAGTCGAGCGGCAGCGGTTTCCTGCCCGCGAAGCCTTCGTCGACGCCGTGCCAGTAGGCGATCTCGTCCTCGCCGACCTGCCAGCAGAGGAGCACTTCCTCGTCCCCGCGCAGGGCCGGAAAGTCGACCAGCCCGCGGTCGAGGTCCTTGACGAGCACGCCGAGTGCTTGAAGCTCCTTGACGCACCGCACCGCGGCCTGATCCTCGCGCCGGAAGTCCTCCTCGAGCGTGCGCGGCTCCTGCGGGTCGAAGTCACCCCCGTTGCCGGCGATCCGCTGGACGAGCCGGGCCTGGCGCGTCGCCGTGACCGCCATCGCCCGCCGGTGGGCGACGAGCGCCTCCGCGAGCGGACGGACCTCGTCGAGCAGCGCATCTGCCTCCTCGGGCGTGAAGTACCGCTCGGCCATCCGAGTATCATCGCGCGCCGTGTCCGCCGGTCAACGCGTTC
>DATMIX010000033.1:0-20786 GCA_035554095.1 Gaiellaceae bacterium
CGTGGGTGTCAATAGCCCGGCAACCGCGGCGCCGACGACGACGAGCTTCGTCACGAGATCAGCGCGGGCCGGGCGAAGGAGCGCGCGTTGGGGATCACGCGCTCGGCGTCGACGCCGAGCCACTGCTCGAGCAGTGCCGAGTAGACGCTGCGGAAGTCGGCCGTCGCGCGCAGGTTGCCGTCACCGTCGAGCCCGCTCGGGCCGAGGCCCGGGAACTCGCCGATCAGCTGGCCGCGTACCCGTGTACCGATCAAGAACGCCGCGCCGCCGGCGCCGTGATCCGTGCCCGAAGAGCCGTTCTCCTCGGCGCGGCGGCCGAACTCGGACCAAACGAGCGTGACCATGCGGTCCGCCAATCCCCGTGCCTCGAGGTCGCGCTGGAACGCGAGCAGGCTGTCGGCCGTGATCTTGAGCCCCTCCGCCAGGTCGTCCGGCTGGTCGGAGTGGGTGTCGTACTCACCGGGAGCGTTCAGGGCCACGCAGCGAAGCGGGAGGCCGGCCGCCATCATCGCTGCGAGGCCCGCAAGGCGCTTCGCGAAGTCCTCGTCCGGATACGCGACCGAGCTGCCGAAGTTCGGCCGGTCGCCGAGCGAGGCGAACGGCACGAGCTGGCGGCGGAGCCGATCCGCCTGCGACGCGACGGCGGCGGCCTCGCGGAGATTCGCGTCGCCGCGGCGCGCGTTTCCCATCGAGCCGATCGCGTCCAGCATGCGCTCCTCCACCTCGCCCCAGACACCCGGCGCCCAGAACGAGTAGTCGTCGGCGCCGGCGAGCGCCGCGACCGGCACCTTCGCCGAGGCCATCGGCGGCTGCAATGTGTCGTCGAGTGAAAGCCCCTGGAGGGGGTTGTCCGGGGAGCCCGCGATGTCGAGGTAGCGCCCCAGCCAGCCCGTGCGGAGGTTCGCGTCGGTCGCGCCGACCTCCCAGAAGTGACGTGACGTGAAGTGCGACTGGTCCGGGTGGGCGTAGCCGATCGCCGGTGCGACCGCGACCTTTCCTTCGCCGTGCAGAGTCGCAAGTGGCGCGAGCGACGGATGCCAGCGGAGGCGGTCGTCCTGACTGAACTTCGGGCCGGCCGAGTCGGGCAGCGCGAGCCGCGGGCGCAGCTTCCGGTACTGCGGGTCCCCCACCGGGTACAGGGCCGCGAGGGAGTCGGCGCCGCCCGGCAGGAACACGGAGAGCAGCACCGGTTGGCTGGGAGCCGCGGCGGCCGCCTCGGCGATCCCCTCGTCGAGCGCGCGCAGGCCGAGCTTGGAGGCGCCGTAGACGGCGAGCGCGACGCCCGCCGAGCGGGCCAGAAAGGCGCGCCGGTCGAGGCCGGTTCCGGCCGGCAGCGGCATTCCCGGCTCGATCGCGGGCAGCCCGCGACCCGCCTCTGCTGCGGCGCGCCGCATCAGCGACACGCGCGTGAACTCGTCGCAATGGCAGGCGTGCTTCGCCATCAGCAGGTCTGGTAGTCGGGAGAGGCCGCGATCAAGTGGCGCAGGGCGTTCTCGATCAGCGACGGGTACTGGCTGCGCTTCCAGCTCGCGTTCGCGTCGTCGAGCGCAGCCGCCGCGAAGTGCTTCAGCGCGCTGTGGGTCGCGTGTGTCAGCGTCGGCCTGCCGAGGAACTCGTGCGCGGCTGCGACGAGCGCCTCGGCGTCGCGCGGCCGCTGGGTCTTCGTCGAGATGTTGTACGGCCGGAG
This sequence comes from Gaiellaceae bacterium, assembly GCA_035554095.1. GTDB lineage: Bacteria > Actinomycetota > Thermoleophilia > Gaiellales > Gaiellaceae > 13-2-20CM-68-14. The sequence goes on from DATMIX010000033.1 coordinate 1,688, forward strand.
CGCGTAGCCCGCGGTCATCCAGCGCGCGCGGAACGTCGCGGTGTCGAGCCACCGCTCGTCGTCCCAACCTGCGACGTTCGGCGGGTAGAAGAGCTGCTGGCCCGAGAGCGCGCCCAGCCACGTCCACGCGGTCGTGTCGATCCCGCGCCCGAGCGCGCGCAGCATCCCAGCGGTCAACACGGCCGGCGGCTTCGTCATGCGCGGCCCGGTGTAGAGGGCGGGGTGCCGAAGGATCGCCTCGACGACAGGTCGCACCGAGTAGTGCGAGCGCACGTACAGACGCTCGAGCGCGTGCCGCGTCGGCCGAGCCGGCATCGTCGGGATGAAGTAGCTCCAGAGCTTCGTGACGAAGAACGTCGGATGGGCGGGATGACGGAGACAGAGCTGGCACGAATCCCGCCAGGTGAAGTGGCCACGCTTGCCGAAGATGCGCTTCGTGCCCGCGTCGTGGTACTTCGGGTCGTAGCGGAAGCGGACCGGGCCCTTGGAGCGGCTCCAGTCGTTGCGGAACCCGGTCAGCGCTCGCGCGTGCTGACGGACGTCCTGCTCCGTGTAGCCGTGGCCGGCCCCGAGCGTAAAGAGCTCCATCAGCTCCCGGGCGTAGTTCTCGTTCGGAGACCAGCGATTGTTCTCGCTCCCCGAGAGCCAGAGCAACATCGCCGGATCCCGGGTGATCTCGAGCAGCAGCCGCCGGAACGAACCCAGCCCGCGCCGGCGGAAGAGGCGATTCTGGCGGAGCATCAGGCTCGACGAGCCGACGCCGTTGTTCGACGTCGCGAACCAGTCGTGCCAGACGAGCGTCATCCGCTCGACCAACGGCGTGTTCGAGCGCACCATCCGGTCGAGCCACCACAGCCCGTCGTGGCCCCAGGCGTCCGTCGGTGCCAGGCGCCGGCCCTTGTCGTCCCTGGGTGCCGGCCCGACGAGCCTGGTCTTTCCGGGATGCGTCAGCGAGTGGACCGCTCCCTCCAGCCCGAGCGCGGCGAGCTTCTCGGCCTGGCCGCGTCGCGGCCCGAACCCCGCGCGCCACAGCAGGCGCTCCGCCTGCTCGCGGCCGAACGCACCACGGTAGGTGGGAACGTGGCTCACTAACCACGTATCGGCCTCCTCACGAGGCGCTTGAGCACCTCGTCTGAACATTGCTTAACAGACGCGCAAACGAGGCTTAACGCGCCGAAACGACCGTCCAACAGGCAAGGGCTATAACCCGAGGCGTGAGGTCGCGACCGTGGCTTCCGGCCGTTGCCCTCGTGGGCGCAGGCGTCCTCGGCGGCGCCGTGACCCTGCTCGGGGTCTTTGCCCTCGGGATCGGCGACAACACGACGACCGTGCGGCAGATCGAGCCCGCGCTCGGTGATCGCCTGCCGACCTCCTTCGGGACCAAGCCCGGCGACAGGCTCTCGATCAACGAGATCTTCCGCCGCGACGCACCGGGCGTGGTGCAGGTCACCTCGACTCAGGTCGTCGCGGTGCCGACGGATCCGTTCTTCGACTTCGGCCCGCAGACACAGACCGAGAAAGCCCTCGGCTCCGGCTTCGTCATGGACAAGGCCGGGCACATCGTCACGAACTACCACGTCGTCGCGAACGCGCGCTCGGTCGAGGTCAGCTTCTCGAACAGCGACAACCTGAAGGCTCGCATTGTCGGCTCGGATCCCTCGACCGACATCGCGGTCCTGCAGGTCGACGCGCGCTCCCGAGCCCTGACGCCCCTTCCGTTCGGGAATTCCGACAACGTCCACGTCGGCGACTCGGTCGTGGCGATCGGCAACCCGCTCGGGTACGACCGGTCGGTGACGGCGGGGATCGTCAGCGCCGTGCAGCGCGCGATCAGCGCGCCGAACCAGTTCCCGATCGACCACGTCATCCAGACCGATGCCCCCATCAACCACGGAAACTCGGGCGGCCCGCTGATCAATTCGCGCGGACAGGTGGTCGGGGTCAACGCGCAGATCGCGACCGGCAACTCCGCGGGCGACGGCAACATCGGCATCGGCTTCGCGATCCCGATCAACACCGTGCGCACCGTCGTCGCGCAGTTGATCAAGAAGGGCAAGGTCGAGCATGCGTTCATCGGCGTCACCGCGAAGCCGATCACGGCCCAGATCGCGCGGCTCTTCAGGTTTCCCACCAGCCACGGCCTGCTGGTCGTCAGCGTCGAGCCTGGAAGCGGAGCCGCCGCCGCCGGCCTCCGCGCAGGTACCGACACCGCGGTCGTTTCCGGCGAGAGCTGGCCGGTCGGCGGCGACCTGATCGTCGCGGCGGACGGGTCGCAGCTGAGCTCGATCGACCACCTGCGCGACGTGATCGCGGCAAAGAAGCCCGGCGAGTCGGTCGCCCTCGAGGTCTACCGCGGCAGCGAGAAGCTGACCCTCAACGTGAAGCTCGGACGGCAGCCATCCTCTCCCCCAGGTTGACCGTCCTGGACGGCCCCTGATCCCTGGGGGCCGCGCTCCCGCCGGAGCCGTACGCCAGCACGGCCGGCGGGAGCGCTGGCCGGAGGGCCCGATGCCTGCCCGGGCCCTCCGGCTCAAGGCGTCGCTTGCGATGCCGACTCCAGGACATCCGGGCTCTGCCCGGGTGTCCGTCGCAACCCGGCTCGTGCGCGAGGGCCCGATGCTGCCCGCCCGGGCCTCCGGCTTTAGCCTTCGCCCTTCGTGATCGAGCAGCGCTTCGGGGAGAGCCCGCCGTTTTCAGTCGGCGTCGAGGAGGAGGTGATGATCCTCGACGGCGGCAGTTTGCTGCTGTCGCCGTCCGTCGAGGTGCTGATCGCCGGCGCCGAGCGCGCGGGCCTGCCGGGAAAGCTGAAGATGGAGCTCTTCGCCTCGGTCGTCGAGCTGAACACCGACATCTGCGCGTCGGTCGCGGAAGCCGGAAAGGCGCTCGCCGAGCTGCGGTCCGGGGCGGATCGCATCGCGCGCGAGAACGGGCTCCGGATCGCCGCCGCAGGCTCGCATCCGATCAGCCCGCCGGAGCTCGAGGAGATCGCTCCCGATCCGCGCTACCTCGAGTTCGTGGATTACGCGGGGATCTCGGCGCGGAGGCAGGGTGTGAGCGGGACGCACGTCCACCTGGGGATGCCGACCGCAGAGGCCTGCTTCCAGGCCCTCGAGAATGTGCTGCCCTGGCTGCCGCTCGTGCTCGCGCTGTCGGCGAACTCGCCCTACCTCTCGGGTGCCGAAACCGGTCACATGTCTGTTCGCGCCGAGGTCCTCGCGGAGCTGCCCCGCGCGGGAGCACCGCCTGTGTTCGGCTCGTACGCCGACTGGGAGCGGTTCACCGAGCGCTACGTCGAGCTCGGGCTCGCGGACGGCTACACCAGGTTCTGGTGGGACGTGCGGCCGCATCCCTCATTCGGGACCCTCGAAATACGAATGCCTGACCAGCCGACTCGCCTCGAGCTGACGATCGCCTTCGCTGCGCTGCTCCAGGCGCTCTGCGTCGCAGCCGTCGACCATCCGGTCCGTAGCAATCCCGCGTCCCGGGGCGACTACGCGCAGAATCGCTGGGCTGCCCTGCACGGCGGGAGCAAGGCGCAGCTGATCCATCCGGCGGGCGATCGCGTCGTCGGCGTGCCCGAGTTGACGGAGGAGCTGCTCGGTTTGGTCCGCGGGCCGGCGACGGAGCTGGGCACGGCCGACCTCCTCGACTTCCTCGAACCGACTGCCTGCGAGGCCGAACGGCAGCTCGAGATCGGACGTGAGGAGGGGCTCGAGGCGGTGTGCGCGGACCTCGTCGAGCGGACGCTAAGCTCGAGCGCGTGACGGTTCGCTCCGAGACCCTGCAAGTGACCGGCATTCGCTGCGAGCGGTGCGTGCAGCGGCTCGCCGGCGCGCTGCGAGGGCACGACGGCCTCGAGTTCGCGAACGCAAACCTGATGGGTCAGGTGGTGCTCAGCTGGGACGAGGAGCGCACCGACCTCGACGCGCTCCTCGCCGCGATGGCGAAGGCCGGCTTTCGGCCCGCGCCGCCCGTCTAGCGCGAGCCCTTGATCCTGTCGCCGAGCAGCGCCGGCGACGAGCCGAGATCCTCTTGCCCTTCCTGGATCCCGTCCCCACGGATCTTCGCGCGCTGCTGGTCCGCCGTCTCGCGTCCGGCGAGGATCGCCTCCTCGTCTGCGCTGCGGCCCGGATCGTCGGGGCGAACGTCGCCGTAGCCCTCGGTCTCCGGAGCGGGTGTGCCCTCGGCGAGACCGTAGTGCTCGGCGACGGCCTGCGCGTCGATCGACCCGTTCTCGATCTTGGGCGAGCCGTCGACGATCTCCTTCGAGACGCTGAGGCGGACGATCTTCTCCGCCTCGTCGACGTGGGCAAAGGTCTCTGGCACGGCGTGCTTCGTCTTCCTCAGCGTTCCGTGCTCGACGATCAGATGCCCGCCTTGCACGTCGACCACGTGGCCGTACTTGCAATCGTCACTGGTGACGACGTCGTAGCCTTCCATTGAACTCGTCCTTTCGTTGTTAGGCGTCATCGCTTGCGTACCCGGTCGGCCTACGATGTAACCGGGAATGCACCCTCTTCTTCGCTCGTTGCAGCCTCAAAAGGGAGCGTTGCTAGGGTGGCCGTCGTGGGCGAGACGGCACCCGAAACACCGGCGAGAAAGCTGGCAGAGGATGCACGAGACCGCGTCCGGTTCGAGGAGGAAGCTCTCGAACTGGCCGACCAGGTCTATCGCGTCGCCCGCCGGCTCGTCTCGTCTCGCGAGGAGGCCGAGGACCTGATGCAGGAGGCATATGCGAGGGCGTTCCGCAGCTGGCGGTCCTTCCAGCCCGGCACGAACCTGCGTGCCTGGCTGCTCCGGATCCTCACCAACCTCAACATCGATCGCGGACGACGCGTCCAGCGCGCGCCGGACATGCAGCCGCTCGAGGAAGGCGACTACTTCCTCTACAACCGCCTCGAGGAGGCGACGCCCGACCGGAATCCCGACGAGGAGCGCGTGATCGAGCGCCTCTCGCAGGATGACGCCGTCTCCGCGCTCTCCGCGGTCCCGCACGACTTCCGGGACGCGATCGTCCTCGTCGACATCGGCGACTTCAGCTACAACGACGCGGCTCAGATCCTCGACATCCCGGTCGGGACCGTGATGTCTCGTCTACACCGCGGCCGGCGCATACTGAAACGGGAGCTCGCCGATCGGGCGTTCGCCGACGGAGGTAGTGGATGAGCGGATTTGCGGTCGATCCGTGTGACAAGTGCGAGGAGCTGCTGCAGCCCTTTCTCGACCGCGAGCTGAGCGACGACGAGCGGGCGACGGCGGAGGAGCATCTGAGCCTCTGCGAGTACTGCCGCAAGCGGTACCGCTTCGAGGAGGCGCTGCGCCGTTTCGTCCGTCAGGCTGCGACCGAGGAGATGACTCCGGAGCTCAAGTCGAAGCTCGCCGATCTCCGGACTCCGCTGCTGTAGAGCAGGCCGTTAGCCGACCCGCGGCGGGCCGGCGATCACGACGAGGCGGCGCGGGTTGCTTCCGCCCGGGAGCGGACGGGCCTCGACGCCCAGCTGCTCGGCGAGGCGACGGCCGTACGCCTCTCCGCCCGGCTCGAAGTAGACCGCGGTGTCCGGGTAGTCGAACCGGCTCGCCTTCGCCACGCGCTTGATCTTGTAGCCGAGGCCGCCGATCTTGCTCGCTACGGCGCGCGTGTAGTAGATGTCGCCGCCGCCGTTCAGAACGTCGACGCTTATTCGCCAGGGCGGGGTCAGGAACTTCGCGGGCTGCTTCGTCTTGGTATCGCCTCCGAAGCCGCCCAGCAGCGCGAGCCCGAGTGCGGCCAGCAGCACGACCGCCCCGACGGCGCCGGCGATGCGCCCGCGCTGGTAGCGGTGCGGACGAGGCCCGACCGGCAGGCGCGCGAGCGTCCTCGCCTCGCGCTGGTCGATTCCGAGAGCGGTGGCGTAGAGGACGACCGCGGCGATGGCGTCGTCGGCGCTCGGAAAGCGATAGACGCGCCCCTCCTCGAGCCACTCGACCTGCTCGGCGGTCAACCCGGCGCGCCGCGCAGCTTCGTCGACGGTCAGCTTTCTATGGAGCCGCGCCGATGCGAGTGGCGAAGGCTCCAGCGCATCGAGTAGCGGCGCGACCGACATCGACGCGTTCATCCTTCTGCGCGCGGCTCCTGCGCCCTTCCGGCAAGGTCCGCAGGCGTGTCGACGTCACCCGGCGCACCGAGGTCGTCGCAGGGAACGAGCGCGGGCCGCAGGCCTTTGGCGCCCACGTCGGGGACCGCCGTCCAGGCGCGCCGCCCGAGCACCACCGGGTGGCCGCGCTCGCCCCTGTAGCTCGCGGCTACGACCTCGCCGGCCCCCTCGCGCCACGCCGAGAGCACCCGCTCGACCGCCTCCGGCGAGAGGTCGGGGCCGTCCGCGAGGACGACCACCGCCGCCTCTGTCTCGGGCGTCAGCGCTGCGAGCCCGCAGCGAAGCGAAGCACCGGGCCCGCGTTGCCACTCCGGGCAGGGCACCGTTCGGGCAGCGGTCTCGATCGGGTGCGCTCCGACCACGACCAGAATGTCGTCAATGCCGCGGGCCTGCTCGAGCCGCTCGAGGACGGGCTCGAGGAGAAGCCGTTGCTTGGGCGAGCCGAACCGTGACGAGGCCCCGGCCGCGAGCACGATCGCGGCGACCATGTCGCACATTGTTCACAGCCGCCTGACGGACACGTGCGCTGCTCGACGCTGCGGTCGCCTCGGGGAGGAGGCTGGGTGCGCCTTGGATCACGCGTGTGCCTACTACGTGGCCGCGGCGTCCGCGGCCCCCACGGCCTCCACCGCACGCCGGATCAGCGCCCGCGCGATGTCGACCTTGTACGCGGTCCCCGGTAGCGGCGTCGCGGCTTCGAGAGCGTCCGCAGAGTCGAGCGCCCACGGCACCGGCGCAACGCCGGCGAGGCCGAGGCGCACGCGGTCGGCGAAGCGTGCCGCGGCGACGCCGACCAGCGCGAACGAGTACTTCCTGCGGTCCATGGCCTTCAGATAGACGCTCGCCTCCGGAGACGGAACGTCGAGCTCCAGGATCAGCTCGCCCGGCTCGAGCGTCGTCACCTCCCGGTTGTCGTCGGTCGGCAGTCGGTAGAGGTCCGCGACGGCGAGCTCTCGCGCGCTCGTCCGGATCCGTGCTCCGAGCGCGACCAGGGCAGCGGCCGGATCCGACGGGTGGGCCGACGCACAACGTTCGTTCCCGAAGATCGCATGCTCGCGATGCTGGCCCGCCTTGGCGTGGCACTCCTCGCCGCCGTGGAGGTAGCACGGGAACTTCAGCCGCCAGTACCAGCAGCGGGTCGCCTGCAGGAGGTTGCCGCCGATCGTTCCCATCGAGCGAAGCTGAGGCGATGCCGCGAGAGCGCACGCCTCCCGAAGGGCCTGAGGAATCCCGGGGTCGACCTCGAGCTCGGCCAATGTGGTCGCGGCGCCGACCGCCGTGCCCTCGACGCCGCGCGGCAGGACCTCGCGCACCTCGACGAGCCGGTCGGCATGCAGGATCCCGTCGCGCAGCAGGGGCACGACCTCGGTCCCACCCGCCAGCGCGACGGAGCCGTTGCCGAGCGCCGCCGCCGCGGCCTCGGGAGAGTCAGGCCGAAGGAGCTCCAACCTGCTCCAGCTTGCGTTCCCGCCGCGCGGCTTCCCGCAACGCCTGCAGCAGCTCGTCGCGCGTGATCGGCAGCGAGCGGACGTCGGCGCCCGTCGCGTCACGGATCGCATTTGCGATCGCCGCTGCCGTGGGGATGATCGGCGGCTCGCCGAGGCCCTTCGACCCGAGGTTCGTCAGGTGCGCGTCGGGGACGTCGATCAGCTCGCTGACGATCTCGGGAACGTCGGCGATCGTCGGCAGCTTGTAAGCGTCGAGCGTCCTCGTCAGGACGGCGCCGGTGCGCGGATCGAGCAGCCGCTGCTCCGAGAGCGAGTGGCCGATCGCCTGGATGATCCCGCCCTCGATCTGGCTCTCGGCTCCGAGCGGGTTGATCACGCGGCCGATGTCGTGGACCGCGTAGATCCGCTCGACCACGACCTCGCCTGTCTCGACGTCCACGGCGACCTCGGCGACCTGGATGCCGTAGGTCATCACGCGCATCCCCGCGGGGTTCGGGCCGCGGGCCCCCGTCCCCAGGATCTGTCCGTCCTCGAGGAGTCCCGTGATTTCCTCGAGCGGCCAGCTGCCGCCGTCCGCGCTGACGATCCGCCCGTCGCTGAGCGAGAGGACCCGTTCCTCGACGTGGAACCTCTGTGCCGAGATCTCCCGAATCTGGCGCGCGACGTCAGCGGCGGCCGCACGGACCGCAGGGCCCATCGACGGTGTCGTCGACGAGCCGCCGGAAACGACCGCGTAGGGGCCGTGCGCCGTGTCTCCGAGCTCGACGGTCACACGCTCGAGCGGAACACCGAGCTCCTCGGCCGCGATCTGCGCCATCGCGGTGCGGGTGCCCGTACCGATGTCCTGCATGGCCGTGACCACGGTGATCAGCCCGTCGCCGGAGAGGCGGACCCAGGCGTACGAGGGCGGGCCGCCGCCGCCGTACCAGAGCTGCGTCGCGATCCCGACGCCGCGGCGCCACGGTCCCTCCGAGCGGGCGCGTACCTCGTCGCGCCGCGCCCAGGCCTTCTCGGCCCGCCGATAGCACTCCATCAGCTGCTTGCCGGAAAACGGCCGCTCGTCCATCGGGTCGTGATCGGCGTGGTTGCGGCGCCGTAGCTCGAGTGGATCGAGGTCGAGCTTCGCCGCGAGCTCGTCGAGGGCACACTCGAGTCCGAACGTCCCCTCGACGAAGCCCGGTGCGCGGAACGCGTCCATCGGGGGCGCGTTGAGCCGGACGCCGTACTCGACGGTCGCGACGTTGTCGCAGGCGTAGAGCATCTGCGCCGGTCCGGCCGTGGGCGACAGCCAGCCGTCCCACCCGAGCAGGCACAGGTACTCGCCGGCGATCGCGGTCAGGGTTCCATCGGCGCGGGCGCCGAGCCGAAGCTTCTGGATCGTCGGGTTTCGGTTGCCCGAGTTGACGTTCTCCTCGCGGCGATCGAGGCGACAGTGCACGGGACGGCCCGTCACCCGCGCGAGCTCGGCGGCGATGAACGTGTAGTCGCCGGCGGAGCCCTTGGCGCCGAAGCCGCCGCCCATGAAGCGGCAGATCACGCGGACCTTGTCCTTCGGGAGCTCGAACTCGGCCGCCACCTCGTCGCGGACACCCCACAGGAATTGGGTCGACGTGTAGACGACGAGCGTGTCACCTTCCCACTCGCACGCGGTCTGGTGGGTTTCGAGCGCGTTGTGCAGGACGCTCTGGGTTCGGTATTCGGCCTCGACCACGGCGTCGGCCTCGGCGAAGCCCTGCTCGACGTCTCCGCGCTCATACCGGCGCGGCTCGGCGACGAACGACTCGCGTTCGAGAGCGACGTGCGCGTCCAGGAGAGGATCGAGCACCTCCCACTCGACGCCGATCAGGCCGACCGCGGCGCGCGCGTCCTCGATCGTGTCCGCCGCGACCGCAGCGACAGCCTGCCCTTCGTAGTTCGGCTCGTTCGTGAGTGTCTCGAGGTCGCCGGGGCCGATCACGCCGCGGACGCCGGGCGCTTCGCGAGCCGGCCCGAGATCGATTCGCTTCACGCGCGCGCGCGCGTGAGGACTGCGGAGGACGGCGGTGCGGAGCATCCCGGGCAGCCGCAGATCCTGGGTGTAGCGCGCCTCGCCACGGGCGCGGGCCAGGCCGTCGACTCTCGGCGCCGGCCTGCCGACGGTGTGCAGCGGCCCCTCCGGCCACTGCTCGAGCGCGTCCTCTTCGACGACGACCCACTGCTCGGTGTAGCGGCCCTCGACCTCCTTCTCCGTGCGGATCAGCCGTGCCATCAGCCTCCCTTCTCCCTGCCCGCGACGGCGTGAATCGCGCGCTCGATCTTCGGATAGGTGCCACAGCGGCAGAGGTTGCCTGCCATCGCGTGCCTGATCGCCTCGCTGTCGGGGCTGGGGCTCGACTCGAGCAGCGCGGCCGCCGAGACGATCTGGCCGGGCGTGCAGAAGCCGCACTGCGTTGCGTCCGCCTCGACGAACGCTTCCACGAGCGGGTGCTCTCGAAGGCCCTCGATGGTCGTGACCTCGCGGTCGCCGACCGTGTGGGCGAGCGTGATGCACGCGAGGACGGGGACGCCGTCGAGCTGCACGGTGCAGGCGCCGCAGTGGCCTTCGCCGCAGGCCACCTTCGTGCCCGTGAGCCCGAGGTCGAGGCGAAGCGCCTCCGCCAGCGTCCTGCCGACCGGTGTGTCTATTCGGTAGACGCTTCCGTTGACGCGGAGCTCAACCACGGGGCGTCACCGCCAGGATGTCGGCGATGTGGATGAGGCGGAACGTCGTCCGCCCGACGATCCGCTGATCCTGCTCGTCCTCCACCTCGGGCAGGACCCGCCAGAGGTCGCGAGCCGCCATCAGCAGCTCCTTGATCCGCTCGCGCTCCTCCGAATGACCGTCCCGGTCGTAGGTCGCGTTCAGCGCGAGTCCGATCACGCCCACCGTGTCGGGTTGCCGTGTCCACAGGAGGGGCGTCGCCATCGACAGGTACTGGTGGATCCTGGCGAAGGCCATGGGCTGCGAGAACGTCTCGCCGCCCCTCGGCCTGGTCGGCTCGAGCGGCGGCTCCCCGTTTGCGATCCGGTTCGCGTTGCCCGCGAGCATGTTCCGGAGATCCTCCTCGTCGAGACCCGAGACCTTCGCCGTCCGGAGCGCGATCAGGAGCGAGCTCGGCTGCTGGCCGTACGGAAAATCGGAGGCGTAGAGCACCTGCTCGGGCGAGAACACCCGGAAGACGCCGAGCAGGTCGATCGGGCTCCAGACGGACGTGTCGAAGAAGACACCTGCCCTGCCCGCGAAATGCTCGGCGAGCGCCGGCATGTCGGCGATGCCGCCGTGGGCGATGATCAGCTTGGCCTGCGGGAAACGGTCGACGAGGGAGGCGAGCTCCTTCGCGATCGGAGGGAGGCCGCGTCCGCCGTGAATCAGGATCGGCACGCGCCGGTCGGCCGCAAGCTCGAACACGGGTGCGAGCCGCTCGTCGTTCAGCAGGAATCTCTGCGCGCGCGGATGCAGCTTGATCCCGCGCGCCCCCAGATCGAGCACTCTCGTCGCTTCCTCGATCGGTTGCTCACCCAGGTCGAGCCGGACGAAGGGGATCATCCTGCCGTCGGAGCGCTCGGCATACGCGAGCGTGCGGTCGTTGGCGGCGCGAAAGGCCGGATGACGGTCCGGCTCGTCGAGGCAGAACATGTTGCAGCGCGAGATCCCGTAGCGATCCATGATCCGAATCAGGTCGTCGTAGTCGCCGCGGAAGCCGTCGATGTCCGTGCCGAGATGGACGTGCGCGTCGAAGATCTCCGCTCCGTCCGGCAGCTCGTCGCGTAGCGCCTCGTCGTACTTCTCGACGACGACCTGTGCTCTGGCGAGCTCTTCGTCCACGACGCTGAGTCTACGCGCGGCTTTTCCCCTCGGTAGCATCACGCCGGCCATGAGCGATGTCCTCATCCTCGCGGACACCCTGCGCTCTCCGGAGATGCGTCACGAGGTGCCCGTCGTCGTCCCTGATCCGTTCCTCTATCTGGAACGGAACGGCGAGCGGCACGTCGCCATCTCGCCGCTCGAGGCGGAGCGCGTCGGCGGCCACGACGGGATCAAGGCCCACCCGTACGAGACGTTCGGCTGGGACGACCTCGTCGCCCAGGGCATGCCGATGGAGGAAGTCGAGCTGGAGACGTGGGTGCGGGCGGCGAAAGAGATCGGGATCAGCGATGCCGTCGTGCCTCCGAGCTTCCCGCTCGAGGTCGCCGACAAGCTGCGCGCGAGCGGGATCGCCGTCTCGCCCGACCGCGAGTTCTTCGTCCAGCGCCGGCGGGTCAAGACCGAGGCCGAGCTCGAAGGGATTCGCAGGGCGCAGCGCGGGGCCGAGGCCGGCATGGACGCGGCGCGCGACCTCTTCCGCCGCGCGGAGGAGCGGAACGGCTCCCTCGTCGTCGACGGTGAGCCGCTGACGTCGGAGCTCGTCAAGCGTGCGATTCTCGACGCGTTCATCGAAAAAGGCCTGCTCTCCGACGAGTTCATCGTCTCGCACGGTGCCCAGACCGCCGTGGGTCACGAGATGGGCTTCGGCGAGATCAAGCCGGGCGAACCCATCGTCATCGATCTCTGGCCTCGCGATCCGGAGTCCGGCTGCTACGCCGACATGACGCGCACGTACGTGATCGGCGAGCCCTCGGAGGAGCTGGCCGAGTACCAGCGCCTCGTGCACCAGGCGCTCCAACGCTCGCTCGAGGCGGTCAAGCCCGGGATTCCCGGCCGCGACGTCTACGTGCTCGTGTGCGAGCTCTTCCACGAGGCGGGTTACCCCACCGGCCTCCACAAGCAGCAGGGCCAGGTGCTCCAGGACGGCTTCTTCCACGGCCTCGGCCACGGCGTCGGCCTCGAGGTACACGAACAGCCGTGGCTCAGCCGCTACCCCGGCGAGCTCGTCGAGGGCGACGTGATCACGCTGGAGCCGGGTCTCTACCGGAGCGGCTACGGCGGCTGCCGGCTCGAGGATCTCGCGCTGGTCACGAAGGACGGCGCCGAGCTCATCACCGAGTATCCGTACGAGCTGACGGCATGAGGCTCGCGTCCGCTAAGCGGACCGGTGGAGGGGGTCTGGGGGAACGGGGAGGTTCCCCCGGCAGAGCCAGCCGCTAGCGTGGCCACCGAGCAGCACGCCATCGAGACGATCCTGCTCGAGGAGCGGCGCTACCCGCCGCCGGACGACTTCGCGGCGCAGGCGAATGCCCAACCGGAGATCTACGACCGCGACTTCGAGGAGTTCTGGGAGACCGAGGGCCGCGAGCGCGTGACGTGGTTCGAGCCCTTCGACGGGCTCTACGAATGGAAGCCGCCGTACGCGAAGTGGTACCTCGGCGGCAGGCTGAACATCTGCTTCAACTGCGTCGACCGCCACGTCGAGGCCGGGAAGGGCGGCAGGGTCGCCTACTACTGGGAAGGCGAGCCCGAGGACGAGCGGCGGGAGATCACGTACGCCCAGCTCCAACGCGACGTCGTGCGGTTCGCGAACGGGCTGCGGAAGCTCGGCGTGAAGAAGGGGACGCCCGTCGCGATCTACATGGGCATGGTCCCCGACCTGCCGGTCGCGATGCTCGCCTGCGCGCGGGTCGGCGCGCCGCACACGGTCGTTTTCGGCGGCTTCTCCGCCGAATCGCTGTCCGACCGTATGAACGACATGGAGTGCGAGGTCCTGATCACGCAGGACGAGGGCTGGCGCAACGGCGGCAAGGTGCCGTTGAAGCAGAACGCCGACGAGGCCCTCGCGAGCTCGCCGAGCGTCCGGCACTCGGTGGTCCTGCGGCGCACCGGCGAAGGGCCCGCGATGGAGCAGGGACGCGACGTCTGGTGGCACGAGCTCGTCGAGCCCGAGCCCGACGACCCGGCGTCATGCCCGTGCGAGCCCATGGACTCGGAGGACCTTCTCTACCTCCTCTACACGAGCGGCACCACCGCGAAGCCGAAGGGCATCGTGCACACGACGGCCGGCTACCTCGTCGGCGTCGCGACGACCCACCACTACATCTTCGACGTCAAGCCGGATTCCGTGTACTGGTGCGCGGCGGACGTCGGCTGGGTGACCGGGCACAGCTACATCGTCTACGGCCCCCTCTGCAACGGAACGACGAGTGTCCTGTACGAGGGCGTCCCGAACTTCCCGGACAAGGATCGCTGGTGGGCGATCGTCGAGCGTTACAAGGTCGACATCCTCTACACGGCGCCGACGGCGATCCGCTCGCACATGAAGTGGGGCCCGGAGTACGCCGAGCGGCACGATCTCTCGTCGTTGCGGCTGCTCGGCTCGGTCGGCGAGCCGATCAATCCCGAGGCGTGGATCTGGTACCGCGAGCACATCGGCGGCGACCGCTGCCCTGTGGTCGACACGTGGTGGCAGACGGAGACCGGGATGATCATGATCACGCCGCTTCCCGGCGTCACGACGCTCAAGCCGGGATCCGCGACGCGGCCGTTCCCGGGCGTGGACGCGGCCGTCTACGACGAGCAGGGCAACGAGGTCGGTCCGGGCGGCGGCGGCTATCTCGTGCTGCGCCGGCCCTGGCCGGCGATGCTGCGCGGCCTCTACAAAGAGGACGAGCGCTATCGCGAGACGTACTGGTCGAAGTACGCGGAGACGTACTTCGCCGGCGACGGCGCGCGGATCGACCAGGACGGCGACTTCTGGCTACTCGGCCGCGTGGACGACGTGATGAACGTCTCGGGGCACCGGATCTCCACGATCGAGGTCGAAAGCGCGTTGGTCGATCACCCGAAGGTCGCGGAGGCAGCGGTCTGCGGCCGCGCCGATGCGACGACGGGACAGGCGATCGTCGCCTTCGTCTCGCTCAAGGGCGGCGAGGACGGCTCGGTCGAGATGCTCGACGAGCTGCGCGACCACGTCGCCAAGAAGATCGGCAAGATCGCCCGCCCGGCGAACATCGTCTTCACGCCGGAGCTGCCGAAGACCCGCTCGGGCAAGATCATGCGCCGCCTCCTGCGCGACGTCTCCGAGCACCGGGAGTTGGGCGACACGACGACGCTCGCCGATCCCACGGTGGTCTCCGAGATCAAGGACCGCGCCGAGAGCGAGCGCGCCCCGGACGAATAAGCGACTGCTACCGGTCGGCGATCGGCGTGCCGCTGTCCTTCGCCTCCGCCCCCAGCCGCTCGAAGGCCTGACGCGCGATGTCGATCGCGCCGAGGCCCACGCCGGTCTTGAGGCCGCGGAGCGAGTTGACCGCCGAGAGCGCGTTCGAGACCGACTCGGCCAGGCGCCTCAACCGCGGGCCGTCGCAGACGGCGTCAGTTCGGGCAACCTTGAGTTCGTGGTAGGCGAACAGGGCCGCGGCGCTTGCCTTGACGAGGGCCTTCGTCCGCCCGGGTGCCCCTTTCCGGAAGGTTCCCGCGCGGTACGGCTTGAGGATGTAGCGGTGGAACGCGCCGAACGCGAGACCGCTGTGGAGGGCGAACTTCGCCTTCGGGAACCGCACGGTCCCACTGCACGCGAGGCCGGTCTTGCCCTGGGCGCTCGTTGTCGTGGTGACCTTTGCGTCCCCGCCGCAGCCGGCCGCCGCCAGCACGACGAGCGTCAAGGCGAGCGCGGCAAACCCCTTAGGCATCTTCGACGATCCTGCCCGCGCGCTGCGCTCGGAAACGTCGGCCTGCGGCCGGCGCCTACGCGACGATCGCTTCGAACTTCTCGGCGTCTTCGAAGGGACCGATCAGCGCGAGATTGAGACCGCTGCCGCCGATCACGTCTTGCGCGACGCGCTGGATGTCCTCCGCGGTGACGGCGTCCAAGCCTTCCTGAACCTCTTTCGGCTCGACGGCCTCCCCCTCGAGCACCTCGCGCCTGAGGCCGAACATGATCATGCCCTGCGGATTCTCGAGCTGGAGCAGGAAACGGCCCTTTGCAAGGTTGCGCGACTTCTCGAGCTCCTTCGCCTCGACGGGCTCGTCGGTGATCCGCCGCAGCTCGCGGACGATCGTCTCGACCGCCTCGTCGGCGCGGTTGATGTCGACGCCCGCCTGCGAGTAGAGCGAGCCCGTGTCCGTGTAGCTGTGGTTGAGGCCGAAGACGTAGTACGCCAGTCCGCGGCGCTCGCGCACCTCCGTGAAGAGCCTTGAGGACATGCCTGTCCCGAGCACGGTCGCGAGCAGTTGCAGGGTGTAGCGGTCGCGATGCTTGAGGGGATAGCTCGGGACGCCCAGGCAGAGGTGCGCCTGGTCGGACTGCTTGTGGTGGATCTTGACGCGGGCGCCGTTTGAGCCCTCGACTTCGGCGGCCGGCGGATCTCCCGTGTCGGCGTCCTCGAGGTCGCCGAGCAGCTGCTCGATCTTCTCGACGGCGTCGGCGCCGACATTGCCGCCGAGTCCGACGACCATCCGTGAGGGCTTGTACCAGCGGCCCGTGTAGTCGAGAAACGTCTCGCGGCTTGCGTCGCGGATCGTCTCCTTGCGGCCGATGATGTCCCAGCCGAGCGGCTGGTCTCCGTAGAGGAGCTCCTCGTAGACCCCGCCGATGAAGTCCCGCGGGGTGTCGTAGTACATGTTCATCTCCTCGACGATCACGCCCTTCTCGCGCTCGATCTCCTCCTCGGCGAACTTGGAGTTGCGGAGCATGTCGACGAGCACGTCGAGAGCGGTGTCCCGGAACTCGGCCGCGCACTTGACGTAGTAGCCGGTGTACTCCTTGCCGGTGAAGGCGTTGAACTCGCCGCCGATCCCGTCGACCTCGGTGCCGATGTCCCGAGCCGTGGGCCGGTTCTCGGTCCCCTTGAAAAACATGTGCTCGGCGAAGTGCGCGATGCCGTTCGTCTGGCGCGTCTCGTACCGCGAGCCGGCGGCCAGCATGATCATGCAGGTGACCGAGGTCCCCTGCGGCATCGGCGCCAGCAGCACGCGGAGGCCGTTGCCGAGGGTGTGTCGCTCGAAGGTGCTCACGCTGTGACCTCGTCGTGAGACGGTGCGACCGGTGCCTTGCAGCTCGGGCGCAGCGGCCGCGCCGCCATGTCAGCGGCGCCTCTCAAGAGGCATCGCAAGCGCCGCCTCATGCGGCGATCGCGGTCAGCTTCTCGCGCCATTCGGCCGGCAGCGGCATCGGCTCGCGCCGGTCGTAGTCGTAGGCGACCTGAACGGTCTTCGCCTCCGCGACCACCTCGCCGTCGACGCGCAGAACGTAGTCGAGGTCGAAGCTCTTCGTGCCGAAGCGGCTCGCACGCAGCGAGATCTCCAGCTCCTGTCCGAGGCGGACCGGCGCTCTGAAGTCGATCTCGACGCGGGCAACGATCATGTTCATGTCTTCGAGTCCCGTCGCGGCCCCGACCTGGGAGAGGAAGGCAACACGCGCTTGCTCAATGTAGGTCAAAAAAACGGCGTTGTTCACGTGCCCCATCGGATCGAGATCACGAAAGCGCACCTGCTCCACGTGCGTGAAATCGCTCCCGGACACTGCGCGGATGCTAGCGACGGGCGCTCAGCCGGCGTTCGAGGCTCTCCCGGACGGAGGGCCAGTCCTCCTCGACGATCGCGTAGAAGGCCGAGTCCCTGACCTCGCCGTCGCGGACGAGCATGTGCTTGCGGAAGATCCCCTCGAACTGCGCCGGCAGCGCCTCCATCGCCCGCCGCGAGCGCTCGTTGCGAGCATCCGTCTTGAATTCGACCCGCATGCAGCCGCACCGCTCGAAGGCGTGCTCGAGCATGAGCAGCTTCGCCTCGATGTTGCAACCGGTCTGCCAGACCTCGCTGCGGAGCCAGGTGTGCCCGATCTCGACGCCGCGGTGCTCGGGCCTGAGCGTGAGGAACCGCGTGCTGCCGACGACGCGCCCGTCCGCGAGCTCGACCGTCGCGAACGGAACCTCCTCGCCGGCTGCGAACGCCTCGCGCAGCTGCGTCCACCAGCGGTCGAATGCACTCCGGTCGGCGCCGACGTCCGACGAGGTCAGGCGCCAGACGGCCGGATCCTGCGCGGCCTGCCACAGCGGCTCTTCGTGACGGGGCTCGACGGGCTCGAGCGCGACGAGCCGCCCCTCGAGCCGCCGGGACAGCTCGGGCCACATCAGCGGTCCTCGAGGCGGTAGACGAAGCGCACCGCGCTCCAATCGTCGTCGAAGGCGATGCTCTTGTTGTCGACGAGGCCGGCCTCGAGCCCGATCCGCTGGACGGCCTCGAACGTGAGGTCGGTCTCGACCCTGGAGCTCCTCTTCGGGTAGGCGATCCAGAGGCCGTCCGGCGGTGCAAGGGTCTTCTGGAGCTTGGCGAAGCGCCGCTCGAGCTCGTCCCGCCGCGTCGTGAAGTAGACGACGACGTCGGCCCCGGCCTTCGCTCCCAGCTTCGTTGTCAGCGGCGTCGATGAGTAGTCCTTATCGGCCATCCGTAAAGCCCTCGTAATGATTTTGCCGGGAGGGCTTGCGGCCCCCTCCGGAGTGTCGTCTACCTTGACGAAACAGTGCTCGAGATGCTCCATCTGCTCACCATCGTCTCCCTGCTAGCGGCTGCGTGGCTCGTGTCGCGCGGGGCCGCCTACGTGGCCCGCAAGGTCCTCGTTTGGCACGACCGCCGCAGCGAGGCGGCGGCGGCGACGGTCGCCGTGCGGATCGCGCACGTGAAGCGGCGCGAGACCACTGTGGCCGTGATCCGGGCGGCGATCGCCTACGCCGCGTTCACGGTCGCGATCGTGCTTTCGGCCGCGCAGCTCACGGGCGGCCTCGACAAGCTCTCGACCCTCGCCGGCGCGTCGTTCGTGATCATCCTCGGGGGCTTCGCGATCCAGCGTGTGCTGATGGACGTGATCGCCGGGACGATGATGTTCGTCGAGCGCTGGTACCACGTCGGCGACACGATCGCGATCCCGACATTGGAGCTCCAGGGTGTAGTCGAGGACGTCTCACTCCGACGGACGAAGTTGCGAACGCTGGCGGGCGAGACCATCCACGTCTCGAACTCTCAGGTGCCGGCCGTCCGCGTGCTGCCCGAGGGGCTGAAGGACTTCGCGATCGAGCTCTTCGTCACCGACCGCGAGCGTGGCGAGCGGCTCGTGAGCGCTCTGCAGTCGCTCCTGCCGGAGGGTCCCACGACCTTTTCGAAGCGTCCCTGGGTCGAGGAGGTGAACGAGCTCGACGAGCGCCTGGTACGGATCCGGCTGCGGGCGTCCGTCGTCGCCGGGCGGGAGTGGCTCGTCGAAGGGTTCGTTCCCGACCTGCTCAAGGAGCGCGCGGCGGAGGGCCTGATCGTCCACGGTCCGGTGGTGTTCGGTCTCGACGAGCAGGCCGCCCGCAGTTTCGCCCGCGCCAGCGCGGCAACGCGGTGGCAGCCGCGGCCGTCGATCGAGCCGACGGCCTAGCTGCTCACAATCCTCGAACTCGCAGGCCATCGTCCTAGCGTCGGGAGCGGCGCGCGTGCCCGCCGCCGAGGTCCAGCGCGACAGCGAGAAGCAGAAGTCCCGCCCACCAATTGACGGGATCGAAGGTCAACGGCTCCTTGTCCCCGATGGTGTTGCAGATCAGCCAGACGATGAACCAAACGAGGGTCACGGTGGGATCTAACCACTGACGTCC
>DATMIX010000034.1:0-53573 GCA_035554095.1 Gaiellaceae bacterium
TCGTCGAGACCAAGACCTCGACGTGGTCGAAATCCGAATCGGACGGGGGCGTCCAGGCGAGCTGGAGAATGCGGTAGCCGACGCCTCGCTTGAGGCGCGTGACGTTGCCGGGCGGAGTGTGATCGATCGTCGCGGGCCCGACGCCCGCAATCCGCCACGAGTACGAGGCCGGGTACGCATCGACGTTTCCGGCCGCGTCGACAGCCTGCACGCGGAACCTGTGGGCGCCATCGCCGAGGCCGGCGTAGGTTTGCGGGGAGGTGCAAGGCGAGAAGCCCGCAGCGTCGAGGCTGCAGGCGAACGTCGACCCCACCTCGCTGCTGCTGAAAGTGAAACTCGCAGTTGCACTGGTGCTCATCGCCGGGGGAGTTGAGGCGATGGCCGTCTCCGGCGCGACCGTGTCGATGATCCATGCGTACGACGTCGTCGGGCCCGTGTTGCCAACGGGCGAACTGGCACGTACGGAGAACGTGTGGGAGCCGTCGGTGAGGCCAGGGTAGACCAGCGGGCTGGCGCAGGAGGCGAACGCGCCTCCGTCCCGTGCGCACTCGAACGTGCTGCCGGCCCTCGACGTAAAACTGAAGCTCGCTGTCCTCTGGTTCGTGAGCGACGGCGGCTTGTCGCCAAGCGTGACGATGGGATTGACGGTGTCAACCGTCCAGCTGTACGGCGCAGACGGTCCGCTTGCGTTGCCCGCCGCGTCGATGGCCTCGACAACCAGCGTGTGGGTTCCGTCGGCGACGGCGTAGTCCTGAGGGTTCGAACAGGGCGAGTAGGCGCCGCCATCCAACTGGCACGCGAAGCCCACCCCCGCCTCTGCATCCGAGAAGACAAAGTGCGCATTGCTCGAACCGCTGGGATTCGCAGGTCCGCTGGAAATCGTCGGTGTCGGCGGCGGAGTAGTGTCGATCGTCCACGAGTAGGAAGCGACCTCACTCTCGGTTCCGACGGCGTCGACGGCTTTGACGTAGAACGTGTGCGGCCCCTCGGCAACAGCCGGGTAGGGCTGGGGGCTCGTGCATGGCGGGAATGCGCCTTTGTCGAGGCGGCAAGCGAAGGTGACGCCGGGATCGGCGTCCGAGAACGCGAAGGTCGGATTGGTGTCGTTGCTAACGAGCGCCGGCGCCGCGTCGATGGTCGGTTTGGGCGGAGGCGCCGCGTCGATCGAAGAGCTGATGATGGTCGGCGCCGGGGGCTGGTTCGACACTGCGCTGGAGGCAAGCGGCACGCCGATGGCAAACCCCGCGAAGATGATTGCCAAGGGGTAAACGCGCATCATGAGCCCAGAACGTCGGCGAGAGTGCCTTCGTTGTCCCCGCGGTAGCCGCGTCCGATCCACCGGGGATGGCGTAGGTGGCGCCGAAGCCCGGCGAAGCCAAGACAGGCGAACGCGACAGCGCGCGGACGACCGTTTGGTCGCCACCGATCAGCAGCGGCATGGTACGTCCCCTCTTGTCTCACGGGTAGCTGCCCCTCCCCGGCACCGCAGGTTGAAGCCTCCCGACAGTAGCACCATTTCGCAGACGAAGAACACCCGCCGGGCTGCTCGTGCAACTGGCGAGAATGGCGCCCTTCGACAGGCCGCGATGGTCATGGGCGCCTGAGTTCGACCGTCTTCGACATCGCGAGCACACGGTTGCCCGCGTCGAGTGCTTGGACGGCTGCAAACCGCGTTCCCTTCGGTAGGGGCACCGCGGTCTCGAAGTCCTTCTTCGTCGTCTCGGCGACCTTCTTGAGGCTCGCCCGGCTGGAACCGCCGAGAAGGCGCCAGCGCGCGAGCTCGGTCGCGCCGTTCCAGCTGACGCACGCCGTGGGGTGCTCGCCCCGCTCCTCGATGACAAGAGCGGGCTTGTCGACCGGTCGCCCGACCCAGGGGAGTCGGTAGGCGCGGTAGGAATCCATGTTCTCGCCGAAGCGAGCGTTGAAGACGACCGTCCCATCCGGCGCGAACTCAGTGAAGTATGGCTCGCTGCCCCAGCCGACGAACACATGGCCATCGGGGAGCACCTGCATGTTGCCTTGGTGCTTAGAGAGCAGCTTGTCCGGCGAGACGTATGCACGGACGAGGATTACGCGTTTTTTGGCCGTGTCCACCGACAGCACGAGCGCCCGCGAGTGGTCCTCCACCTTTGGGAAGGCGCCGTCGTCGAAGACGCTGATCGTGCCGTCCGACTGCCGACGTGCATCGTGCTGCCAGCTGAACTGCGCGCCCGGGCCCATCTTGAAGTCGCTCTTTTTTCCGCCGAGCCGCCACAGGACCTTGCCGCTGCGACGATCGACCTCGTAGAGCGCGTGCGTGTTTCGTGCCGAGATGAGCAGGTTTCCATCCGGCTCGACGTCGATCGAGTTGATGTGGAAGTAGTCATAGGGCGGGTACTTGCCCTTCACTCTCTTCAGTTGCCAATACGACTCATGAAGGCCCACGTGGCCCAGGCTGTGCCACTCGAAGATCACTCGGCCGGTGGCGACGTCGACCTCCTGGAGCACGCTGTCCAGGATCAGTCCATCCGTGGGGCCGCCGACCGAGGACAGGTCGCCAGAGACGGGCCGGTAGGCAGTAATCAGCGCCGTGCCCTGTGCCGTGAGCAGGAATTCGTGCTCATCGCCTGCGAGACCGTTGCCGGCGTGAACGGTCGCGATCTGTCGGTATGAGTTGTCCATGATCACGTAGTCGCCGTGCCCGATGCCGACGTGGGAGATGCCCTGCCACCAGGTGAGCACCGGCCGGCCGCGATAACGCTGGACGCGGAAATCGGTCGCACCTAGGTGGAGCGGATGGAACCAAAGGACGTGGCCCGCATCGTCGACGATCAGGGGCCCACGCTGGCGCACCTTCTTCTTCGGCGCGAAAAAGATGTATCCCGGCGAGACGTCGGCCGTTCGCTTCTCGACCAAGACGGTGGGCGGCTGGAGGTCGGGCCGCGATTGGAAGCTGGCGAACCGGGGCTGTTCCGCATGTGTTCCCTTCTTGTGCCCGCCACAGCCCGCGAGAACGAGCAGGGCGATGCCTGCGGCGAAGGCGGCGAGTCGACAAGTCACTCTGGGATGATTCCGCACCGGCCACCATGGCTGAGCCGACAACGGCAACCGCCGGTCAACCGGGGGGTCGCGCCCCACTCGTGAAGCCGGTCGAAGCCGTCGCCGCCGGGGTTGCCCGGTTCGTCGTTCGGACCCGCGATGTACGCGTCGAGCGACATCGACATGTAGAGCACTGATGCAGACACTTCGACCTCCTGTGGTGTCGATCCAAGCTGGTTTCAGCTTGTTGTAGACCCGGCATGGCGGCGTGTCTCATCGGCTAGCCGGACCCAAACCTTCAAGCCAAGGCATCAGAGCAGCGGCCGTGGCACGTAATCGCCCTCGCCGGCTTCTTCGAGCGGATCTGAGAGGCGCGATGTTCGGAACACAGGTGTAGAGCCACCCCCAACGCAGGTGTAGGGCCACCCGTACTGCTGATGAGCCCGTCCGGCCCGAGACTCGGTGCATCCAACTATGCACGGAGGGAGCTCACGATGACCACGGGTATCAAACGAGGATTTGCCGCCGCACTCGCTCTTGCGGCGATCTGCATCTTCGGCACGTCGGCGGCCTTCGCGGCCGCTTCGACGCCGAGCGCGGCGGACGCGGCCGCGCAGGCCGCGGCGCCGAGCCAGGCGCTCGTCGCCACGAAGGTAGTGCGAGGACCGCGAGGCCGTCGCGGGCCGCGCGGGCTCCGCGGACTGCGGGGACCGGCCGGCCCGCAGGGGCCGCAAGGGCCGCAGGGGGCCCCTGGGATCACGAACGTCCCGGCCGCCGGTGACCTGGTGGGAACCTTCCCGGCGCCGCAGATCGCGCCCGGGCACGTCGGTCTCGCACACCTTGCGTTCGACCCCGCGACGCAGGTCGAGCTCGACGCCTTCAAAGCCTTGCTCGCAGGGGCCGGGGCGCTCAACGCGGCCGGCAACCCGATCGCCTGGACGAAGCTCAAGGGCGTACCGGCCGGGTTCGCCGACGGGAACGACGACGTCGGGATCGACTTCGCCCCCGCGTCGCCACAGCGCTACACGTTCGACATCCCGCATCAGTCGGATCCGCTCCTCTGGCTGCGGGCCAACCCGCCGACCGCTACCACTTACGACAGCCAGTTCCGCTTCGACAAGTCCGGCGGACTGCTCGCGACGGGGCAGCTCGGCCTCGGGACGATTCCCGTCGAGGGAGCCGGCTACCGGTTCATGTGGTACCCGTACAAGGGCGCCTTCCGCGCCGGCTACGGGAACGGTGGCACGGCCGGCGGCCCGGGGTCTTGGGACGACGCCAACACCGGGTTCTTCTCCTGGTCAGGCGGTTCGGACTCGACCGCGAAGGGCCTCTACTCGTTCGCCTTCGGCGACACGAACCTCGCGGAGTCGACCTCGTCGATCGCGTTCGGCTCCGGGAACACCGTCAACGGCGCAGCCGGGTTCTCCGCGGGAGCCGGCAACAAGGCCCGAGACACCTACAGCGTCGCACTCGGCAACAAGGCCAATGCCGGCCAGGGCGCCGACCCCTTTGGCCGGACGGGACTCGCCTCGATCGCGCTCGGCATGAACGTCGGCGCGCTCGGCGACAACGACGTCGCCCTCGGCTACAAGGCCGCGACTGCTGCCTGCCCGGCCGCGGGAACCACGTGCGACTTCGAGAACGCGGCGACGTTCGACGGCTCCTTCGTCTGGGGCGACCACTCCACCGAGTCGTTCCTCAGCAGCACGGCGAACAACGAGTTCGCGATCCGCGCGGCCGGCGGCATCCGGCTGCGAACGAACCCGACGCTGAGCACCGGCTGCAACCTGCCCGCCGGCAGCGGCGTCTTCAGCTGCACCAGCGACCGGAACACGAAGCACGAGCTCGAGACCGTCGACGGAGCGGACGTCCTGCGGAAGATCGCGGCGCTCCCGATCACGACGTGGAGCTTCAAGACCGAGAAGAGCGGCGCCCGCCACCTGGGCCCGATGGCGCAGGACTTCTATCGCGCCTTCCATCTCGGTACGAGCAGCCGCAGCATCGGCCTCACCGACCTGAACGGCGTCAACCTCGCCGGCGTGAAGGCCCTGTACCAGCGTTCCGAGCAGCAGGAGGAGCAGCTCGAGCTGCAGGCGCGGCAGATCGGGCTCCTGCAGAAGCAGGTCGCCGCGCTCAGCAAGCGCTAGAGCGACGGGGGCGGACCCGGTACCGGCTCGACCTCGGGCCGGTACCGCCGCCACGTCACACCGGCGAACAGTCCGAGGACGAGCGTCGGCACGACCGCGAGGAAGCGGTAGACGAGCACGGCGGCGACGACCTCCGCGTTGTCGCCGCCGAAGCCGACCAGCGCGCCCGTGAGCCCCACCTCGACGACGCCGATCCCGCCCGGTGTGATCGGCAACGACCCGAGCAGGCGGACAAGCGACCAAGACGCGAACGCCTCGGTCGCGCTGATCTCGTCGGAGGAGACGCCGAAGGCGCGCAGCGACGCGAGCATCAGGAGGAAGACGGTGAGATGGCCGGCGAGCGTCGCCAGCGTGATCACGTGCCACCGCTGTTTGAGCAGGTCGAGCGCGTCGTTACGAAAGCGGACGAACGATTCGCCGCCCCAAGCCACCGGCCGCCCGCGGACGAGGCCGAGCATCCGAGTCGTTACCCGCGCCGCCATCACCCCCGCCCAGCGAGCGAAGCGCGGCGTTGCGAGCACTGCCGCGAACGCGGCCGCCGCGGCGACGAAGACCACGACACCGATCAACGCCACGGTCTGCACCAGCGAGCTGTCTTCCTTTGCGTAGGTGAGGAGGGCGAGGCCGATCAGCGGGAACCCGAGCATCGCGAACTGGTTCCAGACACCCACCACGGCAACGGCGACCGCAACCGGGCGTTGGGCGAATCCCCAGGCGCGGAGCATCGCGTACGACAGCGCCATGCCGACGGCAGCGCCACCAGGCGCGAGGTACGTCGACGCGGTGGAGGCCTGGGTCATCACGAACGCGCGGCGGAAGCCGAGGCCGCGAAGGGCCGCCTGCCAGGGCGGGGCGTACGTGACGAGGTTCAGCAGCGTCGCGAGCCCGAGGATGCCGAGGTCTCGCCAGGAGAGATCCTTGGCTGCGTCCCAGACGTCGCGATAGTTCGCGATCCGCGGGAGGACGAAGAAGAACGTGGCCGCGACGATCGCGGCGCCCAGGCCGACGCTGAGGAGCCGACGCTTCGACACGGGGTGACCGTACTTGGGCTACCGGCTGCGGAGAGATTCGGCGATCCGGACGAGCCGATTGCCAGGACGTGGGGTTAGACGCGCGTCGCCCCGGCTCAACGCAGAGGGCACCACCCCGACGCGCGCTTGAACAGCTCGTTCGAGACCGCCGCACCGTCCGCCACCACGTTGTAGAGGCCGCTCGGCGCCGCGAGCGCCGCGACCAGGGCCGTACCCGCGTCCTCGACCCAAAGCGACCGGTCGTCGTCGGCCTCGTCGCTTCCGGTCCCGGGCCCCCAGAGCGAACCCAGGCGCAAGGCGATACCCCGCCGGCCGGCGTCGGCGAAGCGCGCCGCCTCCGCCTCGGCGGCGAGCGCCGAGCGCAGGGAAGCCGGCACGTCTCCCACAGGCGTGGCCTCGTTCGCGGGACCGGGCGGGTACACGAACACGACGCTCGGCTGGACGTACACCTCGGTCGCAGCTGCGAGCGCCGCGTCGACGAGCAGAGCCGACGCCTCGGCCCGCAAACGGTCGTTCTCGGCCCACACGCCAGGCTCCTTCCTCCTCCCCCGCGGCGGGATGCGGGTCGCCAGGTGAAAGACTGCCTCCGCCGGCCGCACCGCGTCTCGAACCGCAGCCGCGTCGAACAGGTCGAGCTCGTCCCGCGCCGGCGCGACGACCTCGTGCCCCTGCTCACGCAACCGCGGCACCGCTGCGCGGCCGAGCACGCCGGAGCCGCCCGTGAGGAGGATCCTCATGCCTCGATCCTTTCAGCCACCCGAGTCAATGGGCCGAACGGCCTACCCCCCGCTCGGCCGTCGAGCTACGGCTTTCGGACGCAAATGCGCCGGCACTGCGCCGGGCGCTCGACTCATCGAGCGGGCTCGGCTACACGTGACTCCATGTCCGCGACTCTGTTCCGAACGGTCGCCCTGCTGCTCGGCATCGCCGCGCCCGCCGTCGCCGCCGTCGGGGCCGAACGCGCGTTCAACGCGGGGCCGCCGACGATCAAGGCCTGTGCGGCGAAGAAGGACGGCGCACTCCGCCTCCCGGCGAGCGGCCGCGGATGCCGAAAGGGGGAGCGCCGCCTCACTTGGAGCGTTGTGGGGCCGCGCGGGGAGCAGGGTGCGGCCGGGCCCGCCGGCGCAGCCGGGCCGGCCGGCTCCCGCGGGTCGCAGGGCGTCCAAGGGCCCGCGGGCGCGCGCGGCCCTGCCGGCCCGCCTGGGCCGAAAGGGGGCCCAATCGAGTCGCTCGATGCCCTCGACGGCGTTCCCTGTCGCGCCGGGGCGGGCAAGGTCTCGCTGGCCTACGACCCCGCGGGCCGCGTCGCCCTCGCGTGCGTCGCCGTCGCGGCAGGGTCGCCCGTCCGGGTCAACGAGCTCGCGACCGGCACGGCCGTTCGAGCCACGGACGAGTTCGTCGAGCTCGTGAATCCGGCCGCGAGCCCGGCCGATGTCGGGGGTTACCGCCTCGTGTATCGCTCCGGGGCGGGCACCGCGGACGTCGTCCTGGCGACGATTCCGGCGGAGACGATGATCGCCCCCGGCGGCTTCTACCTGTTCGGAGGCAGCGGCTACGCCGGCGCCGAGCCCGCCGACCAAAGCTTCTCGGCAGCGCTCGCCGCGACCGCCGGCGGCGTCGGGCTGCGGGACCCGGCGGGCGTGCTCGTCGACTCGCTCGGGTACGGATCGGCGACGAACGCGCTCGTCGAAGGCGCTGCCGCCCCGGCGCCGCCCGCTACCGCGAGCCCGGGCTCGAGCGACATCCGCCTCCCCGACGGGCACGACACGAACGACAACGGAAAGGACTTCTCAGTGAGCTCCGCCGCGACGCCGGGCCTGTCGAACGGAGGCGGCTGATCAGCCGGCCGCCTCGGCTTTGCGGAGGCCGCGGAGGGCCCAGATCGAGAAGAACAGCGCGAGGCCGAGCGCCGCCCCGAACGCGGCCGCCACCTCGGTGGGGCTACCCGCGAGGAAGCCTCGGCCGGCCTCGATCACACGCGTGACCGGATTGATCACGGCGACTCCGTGGATCCAGCCCTCCAGCAGCGACAGGGGCACGTACACGGGCGCGAAGAACAGGACGAGGAACACCGGCATCTGCATCACCGGCCCGGCCTGCATCGTCCGGAAGCGCATCGCTACGCCGCACGACCAGAGCACCGCCGCCACGTTCATGATCAGGGCCAGCCCGTAGAGGCCGGCGAGGTCGACCCCGCTGCCGCCGACCTTCATCCCCACGGCGAAGGCGACGCCGGTGAGCACGGTCGCCGTGACGACCCAGCGGCCGACGGCGGCGAGCGCGTAGCCGAGGACTATCCCCGTCCGATGTGGCGCGGCGAGCAGCAGCCGGCGTGCGAAGCCGCTCTCGAAGTCCCGCGCGATCCCGAAGCCTGTGAAAACGCCCCCGAACACCGCAGACTGCAGCAGCACGAACACGAACTGGAACGCCGTGTAGCCCTGGGCGAAGTCGAAGCCCGGAGCCTGGTCGATGCGCGAGAGCCCACCGGCGAACGCCGTGAAGAAGAAGAGCGGGAAGACGAGCGACGGAATCAGCAGCGACGGATTCGTCAGCGCGTTGTGCAGTGTCCGCCAGGCGACGCCTCGGGCGACGGCGAGCGTGTTCACCGCGCCATCCTCCCGCGCAGCGCCCAGGACGCGAGCGCGAGCGCGACGACGGCGATCGCGGCGGCGATCCCGAAACCGAGTGCCAGGGCCTCCCTGTCCCAGCCCGTGATGATCAGGCTGCGGACGCACTCGACGAGATACGAGACGGGGTTCGCGGTCGCGACGTCTCGGAACCAGCGCACCTCGATCAGGTTGCGCGGCATGTTCATCGACGAAATGAACAGGAAGACGAAGAAGACGGGGAAGAGGCTCTGCACCGCCTCGCCGGAGCCGGTCCGCAGCGCGGCGAAGGCCCCGAGCGCGCCGAAGCCGATCGAGACGATGATCGCGAACAGGAAGAGCACGAGCACGCCGAGCGGCCCCGACGCGAGCCGGACGCCCACGATGAGCCCGACGGTGAGGTACACCGCCGCCTGGACGACCCCCATCGTGACGACCCCGCCAAGCTGGCCGGCGAGCACCGCGATCCCGCGCATCGGCGTCAGCGAGAGGCGACTCAGGAATCCGGTCTGGATGTCGCGCGCGAGATCGGTACCGGCGTTCATGGTCGCGAACAACGCGCCCTGGATGAACGGGACCGCCAACGCGAAGGCCACGAACGACGAGGTCGGAAAGCCGGGAAGACGAGTCGCCGCCTTCAGGCCGCCCGAGTTGACCGCGAGCAGCAGCATCGGGAAGAGCAGTGGCGCGACGACGTTCGCGGGCTGGCGGACGGTCCGGACGACCGACCGGCGCGCCAGCAGCAGCACCTGGTCGCCGAAGGCGCTCATGCAGCCTCGACGGCGACCTCGGGAGACTCGGACTCGGTCTCCTCTTCCTCGTCCGAGCCCTCGAGCGACCGGCCGGTCTTCGCCAGGAAGACGTCGTCGAGCGTCGGCTGGTGCAGCTCGAGGTTCCCGACCTCGATTTGTTCGCTGTCGAGCGCGCGCACGATCTCGGCCAGCCCGACCTCGCCGCCTTCGCGCAGCCGGACGGCGACGCCCTTCGCGGAGCCGCAGGGATCGCCGAAGCGGCCGAGGATCGCAGAGACACGGTCCCGGTCCTGCGTCTGCGACGGGATCGCCTCGACGGTGGGCCGCCCCACCTGCGCCTTGAGGGAGGTCGGCGTGCCCTCGGCGACGATCCTGCCGTGGTCGATGATCCCCACGCGGTCGGCGAGCACGTCCGCCTCCTCGAGATACTGGGTCGTCAGGAACACGGTGACGCGGTCGTCGCGCGCGAGGCGAGCCACCTCCTCCCAGAGCGCGGTCCGGCTCTGGATGTCGAGCCCGGTCGTCGGCTCGTCGAGGAAGAGCACTGCGGGCCTGTGGACGAGAGCCATCGCCAGGTCGAGCCGCCGCTTCATCCCGCCCGAGTACCCCTTGACCTTGCGGTCGGCAGCGTGGACGAGCCCCAGGCGCTCGAGCAGCTCGTCGGCGCGCTGCTTGCGCTCGGCCCGCGGCAGGGCCTGGAGGGTGGCCTGCAGGCGCAGGTGCTCGCGCCCGGTGAGGAGCGGGTCGAGTGCGGCCTCCTGCAGCGCCGCGCCAATCGCAGCCCGAACCTGTGGCCCCTCTTCGACGACGTCGTGGCCCGCGACCCGGGCGGTTCCCGACGTCGGGGGCAAAAGGGTCGTCAGCATGTGGACGGTGGTCGACTTCCCGGCGCCGTTCGGGCCGAGGAAGCCGTAGATCTCACCGGCAGCCACGCCGAGGTCGATCCCGTCGACCGCGCGCGGGCCGTTCTTGAACTCTCGTACCAGGCTCTCCGCCTCGATCGCGTAATCGCTCACGGGGCGGCACACTAGCGAAACACTTGAGCTTGTCAAGTATCTTCGTTCTCAAGTATTATCGTGGGGTGGCGACGAGAACCCGGCCCTCGAACGAGGTCGCGCGCGAGGCGCAGAAGCTCTTCTTCGAGATCGGCATGGTGCACCGCCAACGCATCGGCGTCGCGCTCGGCGAGCTCGACCTGACGTTCTCCCAGGCGCACGCGCTGCGACTCCTCGATCCCGACGCGCCGTTGCCGATGAGCTCGCTCGCGGAGAAGCTGTTCTGCGACGCATCGAACGTGACGGGGATCGCCGACCGCCTCGAAAGCCGCGGGCTGATCGAGCGCCGCAGCGCAGAGGGAGACCGCCGCGTCAAGGCGCTCGTCCTCACGCGCGAGGGCGCCGAGCTCCGCGGCCGTGTGCTCGAACTGATGAGCGAGCCGCCAGAGGCGATCGCCGCTCTGTCGGCGGCCGATCAGCGCGCGCTACGCGACATCCTCGCTCGGGCCGTCGCTCGCCTTTCGTAGAAACCGACCGTTGGGCCCGCGTCAGCTGTCGGCCGACTGCGCGCCCCATTCCTCCGGCGGGACGTCGCGGATTCGCTGGGCGAAGCTCCAGCGGTGGCCCTCGGGATCCCTCGCGTCGTAACGGCGGTCCCCGTAGGGCTGGTCGGCGGGCTCGTTGAGGATCTCCGCCCCGGCGGCCCGCGCCTGCTCGAAGTGCCCGTCGACGTCGTCGACGTACACGTGCACCTGCGCGCCGACGTGCCCGTCGCGCCTCGGGCTCGCGTAGTCGGGGCCCGGGTTGCCCATCATGATCGACTCCCCACCCAGCTCCATCTCCGCATGGTTGACCGTTCCCCGGTCATCTGCGTACCGCAGCAGTTCCCGGAAGCCGAACGCGTTGCCGAGGAACTCCAGCGCGCCCGGGACGTCCTCGTAGAGCAGGTACGGCGCGATCCTGCTGGGCATCCGTGCGAGCTTAGACGGCCTCCGGCTCTTCCGGGAGCTCGCGCAGGCGCGGCAGCGGAGACGGCAGCAGCCACAGGAACCCGACGACGGCGCCGGCCGTGGCGACCCAGAGCGTCGAGCGGACGCCGATCGCGCTGCCGAGCGCGCCGCCGAAGAGCGCGCCCAGCGGGCGGACTCCGTAGTTGACGACCAGGTAGGCGCCCGAAACCCGGGCCCGCAGGCGGTCCGGGACGACAGCCGCAAAGATCGCGTTGCCGCTGATGTCGAGAATCATCACGCCGAGCCCCGATCCGAACTCAGCGAGGAAGAGCATTGCCAGGACGAGCGGCTGCGGACCGCCGGCCAGCGGCACGAGCATGATCGGCACCGGAAAGAGCACGCAGCCGAGCACGAACGCCGGCCCGATCCCGATCCGCCTGCCGATCCTCCCGGTCACGGCTGCGCCGATCAGCCCGCCGATCGCGCCGGCGCCGAGCACGAGCCCGAGCAGACCCGGCCGCACGTGCAGGTAGCGCGTCGCGTAGAGGACGAAGAGGGCGAAGAACGCGAAGTTGAAGAAGTTGATCGTCGCGGTCGCTCCCAGCGCCGAGCGCATCGTCGGCGAGCTGCGGATGAAGCGCGCCCCGGCCAGCACCTGACCCGGCTCATCGCCCGACGGCGGTGGCTCGACCGGATCGATCCGGGCAAGGTAGAACGCCGAGACCACGAAGGAGCACGCGTCGGCGACCAGGGCGTACGGCGCGGTCAGAATCTGCACGAGACCGCCGGCCACGCTGGGGCCCGCCACGTAGGAGAACGCTCGGCTGCCGTTCAGCAGCGAGCTCGCCTCGACATACTGCTCGCGGCGGACGAGCGCCACGAACAGTGCCGTCTGCGAGACGAAGAAGAGCATGCTCAGCGTGCCGGTCAGGAATGCGACGACGTAGAGCTGGGCAATCGTCAGCGCGCCGAGTGCATAGGCGACCGGCACCGACGCGAGCAGCACAGCGCGCCCGGCGTCGGCAGCGATCATCACCAGCCGGCGGCGGCTGCGGCGGTCGACCCAGGCGCCGCCGTGGAGCGAGAAGAGCAGGTAAGGAGCAAGGTTCGCGGCCGTGAGGTAGCCCATCTGGGCCGCGCCGGCATGAAGGATCAGAACGCCGACGAGGGGGATCGCGAGCTGAGTGATCTGGTCTCCGAACAGCGAGACCGTCTCGCCGGTCCAGAAGCGGCGGAAGTCGCGGTTCTCGCGCAGCAACGCAGGCGTTCGGCCGAGAAGCAGCGTGCGGCGGGGCGGCGATGCTTGCGGATAGTCGGGAGGCGAGCTCAGAGCCGGAGGGTATGGTGGTCGGACAGTTGCGCACTCAAGCGTCTGGTACCCGAATCGCCCTCGCTACGCCCGAGATCAGGGCCTGGGCACAGCTCCTGCGCGCCCATGCGGCGCTCACCCGCCGGTTCACGAGCGAGCTCTTCGAGAAGCACGGCCTGACGCTGAACGACTACGAGGTGCTGCTCAACCTCGCACACGCGCCCGATCGACGGCTCCGGCGGGTCGACCTCGCCGAACGCATCCTGCTGACTCCGTCCGGGATCACGCGCCTGCTCGAAGGCCTCGAGGGAGCGGGCTACGTCGGGCGCGCGACGTGCGAGAGCGACGCTCGCGTGGCCTACGCCGTGCTGACCGAGGAGGGACATGCCAAGCTGAGCGAGGCGGCGCCGACACATGTCGGGGGGATCCGGGAACTGTTCGGCAGTCGCCTCACGACCGAGGAGCTGGACACGCTCGCCGAGCTGCTCGAGCGCTTGCCCGCCGCCGACGCGCCCGATTGCGAGCCTCCCGTCAGCCGCTGAACTCGAAGACGTAGATCGTCACCTGTGAGCCCTCCGGTGCCCGGCGGCCGCCCGCCGGCTGCTCCTCCTGCACCGTTCCGTCCCGGGCCTCATCGTCGGTCGGAACGGTGATCACGCGCACCGTGAAGCCTGCGCCCCGGAGACTGGACGTCGCTGTTGCCTGATCCTGGCCCACGACATCGGGCACCTTCACGGTGGCGGCCGCACGCGTCGTCGTGGTGCCGCTCGGCGGAGGCGGCGAGGTTTGGGAGCCGGTCGAGACGTTGATGCGCACCTTGGAGCCGCGCGGCGCCTTCTTGCCCGACATGGGCTTCTGCGCGGTCACGGTCCCCTTCGGCTCCGCACCGGGCACCTGGAACACGACGGGGACGAGGCCGGCGCTTCGGAGCGCGGTGCGCGCCGTCGACGCATCCTGGCCGACGACGTCCGGAACCGTCGTGGCTCCCTTCGAGACGCGGAGGCCGACCGTCGAGCCCTTGCCGACACTGGCCCCTGCGGCCGGGTTCTGCGCGGTCACGGTACCGGCCGCCTTTGGCGAGGGGACGCTCGTCAGCTGGGCGTTCAGGCCGGCCGCCTTGAGCCGGTTGACGGCGACCGCGCTCTTGGCGCCGACGACGTTCGGGACGCTGGTCACCTCGGTCGCCGAGACGAGCAGCGTGACGGGCGACTCACGGGCGACCTCCGTGCCCGCGCCCGGATTCTCCCCGAACACCGTGCCCTTTGGCGCCTGGCTCGCCCTCGTGACGATGCGCGGGACGAGGTCGCGCTCGTTCAGGCGCCGAACCGCCACCTCCTGCTTCTGACCAACCACGTTCGGGATTGTGACCGCGACGGCCTCGTCGGGCTTGTCATCGTCGTCGCGGGTGAAGTAGTACGCGGCTGCGAGGCCGCCGGCGACGAGCAGGAGCAGCAGCAGCAGCCACGGCCACAGCGTCGGCGGCCGAGGCCTGGCGGGAACGACCTCCTCTTCCTCGATTACCTGCGTCGGCGCTTCCGCAGAACGTCGACCTCGAAATCTCATCGGTTACGAGGTGCCGACGTGCAACGTGCCCTTCATCCCACCTGCCTCGTGCCCCGGCACCGAGCAGTAGAACTCGTAGTCGCCGGGCTTCAGCTGCACGTTCACGTTGGAGGTGCCGCCGTTGCCGACGACGGGACCTTTGACGTTGACGCCGTTGCCCTTGATCGCGATGTTGTGCTCGAGCTGCGACGGGTTCGCCATCGACAGCTGGACCTTGCCGGCGAGCGTGCTTGCGTCGTCGGGGTCGAACTTGAGCGCGCCACCTTCGTCGGCCTTGAAGTGGACGACCTGGGGCCCCGGGGTTGGCGAGTTCGGCGCCGTGGAGGTGTTCGCAGGCGAGGTCGTCTCGGAGCTCTTGGAGCTCGAGCCGCAGCCGGCGAGCGCGAGGCACGCGAAGGCGAAGATCAAGGCGCGGTTGCGCACGCCGTCCTCCTAGCCGCCGTGAGTCGTGTCGAAACGCAACTCCACCTTTCGAGTGACGTCAAGGCGCGCATTCCCGCCGATACTGAGGTTCGACGGAGCGGCGTTCCTTCGTCACTGCGGCTATGAGTCTTCAGTCCTCTGCACAAGTCCCTCTTGGGCTCCCGGGTGAGCCTCCGGTCAGCCTCCTCTCGGAGGATGGCCCGGAGCTGCGCGAGGCCCCCGCCCCGCCCGATCCGACCCTGCGTCCCCCACTCGAAGCTCAGCTCGTCCAGGAGGGCAAGCTCTCTATGGGCCAGCTGGCGCAGGCCCACCGTGACCGCCTCGAGAAGGGCGGCGCCGTGCTCGACATCGTCGTCGAGCGCGGTTGGGTGAGCGCGGAGGAGGTCGCGGCCCTGCGCGCCGCCCACGGCGTCGAAGCACCGGCGCCGGCCCAGGTCGTCGAGGTCGTGCCGGCGCAGGCCGATGCCGCGCCCGAGCCCGAAGCCTTGCAACAGACTGTTACAAGCATCGAACCGGCGGCCACTCCCGAGGAGAGCGAGATCGTGGCGCACGTCCAACCCGAAGCCTTGCAACAGACTGTTACTAAGTCCGACCTCGAGCCCGCCCCCGGCACCCCGCCGTTGTTCAAGGTCTGCATCCGGTTGGCGAGCGGCGAGCTGATCGCTGCGGGGCAGTCCGAGGACGCGGCCCAGGCGGACGCGATCGCCCAGGCGGTCGTGGCCGACCTCGCCACACCCGAGGCCGGCTCCTGGCCCAGCTTCGACGGGCGCTACATCCGGCCCGAGACGATCGTTTCGGTCGACGTCGTCGCGAACCCCTAGAAGCACGCCGTCCTAGATTGCCCAGCCCCAGCGTCGGCGCCGCCGGCCGACCTCGACGCCCTCGCCCAACGCGCGGGCGGCTGCGCCGATGTCCTCGCCCGTGAGCGTCATCAGCTCCGCGGGCTCGAGCCGCTCCAGCATCTCGCCGGAGACGCCGGCCAGCCGGAGTGCCTGCGTGTTGAGCGCCTGCTCGAAGATCGTCCGCGCGTAGCGGGCGTTGCCGAACCCCTCGCCACGACGCGCCTGGTCGAAGATACGCCGCAGGGTCTCGATCGCGTCCTCGGTGAGGACGTACTCGTTCTCGGCCGCGAACTTGCCGGTGATCTCGAGCAACTCGTCGGTCGCGTAGTCGGGAAAGACGATCTCGCGCGCGAAGCGCGAGCGCAGACCCGGGTTCGAGTTCAAGAACGCCTCCATCAGACGCGGGTAGCCGGCGACGATGACCACGAGGCGGTGCCGGTAGTCCTCCATCCGCTTCAGCAGCGTCTCGATCGCCTCCTGCCCGAAGTCGTGGCGGCCGTGGGCGCCCGGCCGCGCCAGCGCGTAGGCCTCGTCGATGAAGAGCACGCCGTCGAGAGCCCGCTGGATCGCCCGGTCGGTCTTGATCGCGGTCGTGCCGACGTACTCGCCGACGAGTCCGGCGCGATCGACCTCGACGAGATGCCCCTTCTGGAGCAGGCCCATCGAGCGGTACATCTGCGCGAGCAGCCGCGCGATCGTCGTCTTGCCCGTGCCGGGGTTGCCGAGGAAGACGAGGTGCTGCGAGGTCGCCACCTCGGGCAGGCCGTGCTCCAGCCGCCGGGCCTGAACCTGCAGGAATGCAACGAGCGCCCGAACCTGCTCCTTGACGCTCGCGAGGCCGACGAGGGAGTCAAGCTCGGCCTGGAGCTCCTCCATCGGCAGGGGCGGCAGCGGCTTGCGGAACTGGTCCGCGACCCAGTCCACCGGGTCGGCGCCGGCGCTCTCGCGCAGCCGGTCGCGCACGACTTGCAGTCCGCGCTGGATGTC
This sequence comes from Gaiellaceae bacterium, assembly GCA_035554095.1. Lineage (GTDB taxonomy): Bacteria > Actinomycetota > Thermoleophilia > Gaiellales > Gaiellaceae > 13-2-20CM-68-14. Next base: position 16,624 of record DATMIX010000034.1, read on the forward strand.
GTCGAGCGGATTCGGGCTCATTCGGGGGATCAAGTATGCCCGCGCTGCTACCGTTAACTTGGTTAACGATATTGATGCCTACTGCCGTCGCCACCGATCCAGTCACCGTTGCGAACCGCCTGCGACCGGTCCTGCTGAAGCTGAACCGGCACCTGCGTCGCGAGATCCACTCCCTCGGGGTGACGGGCGGCCAGGCCTCACTGCTCTTCAGCATCCAGCGGCGTCCCGGGATCGGCGTGCGTGAGCTCGCCGCGCTCGAGCGGATGTCTGCGCCGGGCATGTCGAAGTACGCCGCGCGGCTCAAGGCGGACGGGCTCCTCGAGCGCGAGCCGCCCGGCGACGACCGCCGTCGCGTGGGCTTACGCGTCAGCGCCGAGGGCGAGCGCGTCCTTCGCTCAGTGAAGTCCCGCCGTACGGCCTGGCTTGCCGCGCGCCTGCGCGGTCTGTCCGCGGCCGAGCTTGCCGCCGTCGACGCCGCGATCGAGCCCTTGCAAGAGCTGATCGACGAGTGACCGCCGCGATCCTCGCCTTCAACGACCGCACGTTCGCGAGCCTGCGGCGCCACCGTAACTACCGCCTCTACTTCTTCGGGCAGGCTGTCTCCCAGACCGGGACGTGGATCGAGAAGATCGCGCAGGCCTGGCTCGTCCTCTCGCTGACTCACTCGGCCGTCGCGGTCGGCATCCTCGCGGCGTGCCAGTTCCTCCCCTTCAGCGTCTTCGGGCTCGTCGCCGGCGTCGTCGTCGACCGGCTCGACACGTGGCGCACGGTCGTCGTCACGCAGGCGGTGCGGATGGTGATCGCGGCGACGCTCGCGACCATCGTCCTCGCGGGCGTCGTCCAGGTCTGGATGGTCTACGCGCTCGCGGTGGCGTCGGGGATCGTGCTGGTGCTCGACGCTCCCTCGCGCCAGGCGTTGACCTTCCGGATGGTCGGCCGGCGCGAGTTGCCGAACGCGGTCGCTCTCAACTCCTCGTTGTTCAACGCGGCCCGCATCGTCGGGCCCGGCATCGGCGGGATCCTGATCGCCGTCATGGGCGTCGGCCCAGCCTTCCTCATCAACGCCGTGAGCTTCATTGCCGTGCTCGCCGGACTGCTGCTCATGGACCCGTCGGCGCTGCTGCGACTCGACCTGGAGGAGGACAAACCGACCCTCCTCGGCGGGTTGCGCGAGGGCGTTTCCTACGCGCGCCGGAGCCCTCACGTGCGGCTCGTGCTCGCGATGCTGATCGGGATCTCCACGATCGCGATGAACTTCAACGTCCTGCTGCCCGTGCTCGCGCGCCACACGCTCGAGGCGGGCCCGAACGTCTTCGGGCTGATCGCCGGGTGCTTCGGCGCCGGCGCCCTGGTGGGAGGGCTGCTCGCCGCGGCGCTGTCGCGAGCGAGCTGGAAGGCAATCGTCGCGGGCGCCGGCGGCCTGGGGGTCGCCGAGCTCGTCCTGGCGCCACAGCACTCTCTGCTGCCGGCGATGGTGCTCCTGTTCTGCGCCGGCGTGTGCTTCACGCTCTACACCGCGAACTCCAATGCCGTCCTGCAGCTCCGGGCACCGGACCACCTGCGCGGTCGCGTGATCGGCTTCTACTACTTCGCCTTCAACGGCCTGGCCCCGCTCGGCGGCCTGCTGACCGGCTGGCTCGCCGCAACCGGAGGCACCGAGCTCGCATTCGGCGTCGCCGGCGGCGCGACCGCGCTCGTCGCGGCCGCGGCGGTTCCGCAGCTGGGGCGCGTCCGCGCCGCTGCCGAGTAACCACGCGCGCGCGGCAGGAGTACTCTTGTCGAAGTGCGTCGTGTGCTCGTCGTATCGCTCGCGTCGCTCGTAGCGACGAGCGCCGCGACGGGCGCGACGATCAGAGGCAGCGGGCGCCCCGACACGATCAGGGGCAGCGCGGCCTCGGACGTTCTCTACGGCTACGCCGGCAAGGATCGAATCGAGGGCCGCGGCGGCAACGACCTCCTGAACGGAGGCCCCGGGCGGGACATCCTCGACGGCGGCGCCGGAGACGACCGCTTCACAGCGGTCGACGGCATGGCGGACGTCCTGCGGTGCGGGCCGGGACGCGACATCGTCACCGCGGATCTCGACGACGCGATCGGCCGCGCGTGCGAGGTCGTGAGCCGCCGGCTTTCCAGCGATCCCTACCGGGGCACCGGCGCCCAGCACGGCACCGAGGTCGAGCCCGACTCCTTCTCGTACGGGACGACGATCGTTACCGCCTTCCAGGTCGGCCGGTACGTGGACGGCGGCGCCGCAAACCTCGGCTGGGCGACCTCCAAGGACGGCGGCGCGACCTGGACGACGGGAATGCTGCCCCGCCTGACGGTCTTCTCGACGCCGCCCGGGACGCTCGAGCTCGTCAGCGATCCGGTCGTCGCCTACGACCGAGTCCACAAGACGTGGCTGATCGCCACACTCGGCGGCGACAGCTCGGCCACCCTGCTGATGATCAGCCGTTCCCGGGACGGGCTCAACTGGAGCGCGCCGGTGATCGCGGCCGAGCGCCTCGGCGGCGACTACGACAAGGAATGGATCGCGTGCGACAACTGGCGGACGAGCCGCTTCGCCGGTCGCTGCTATCTCTCGTATGTCGACTTCGAGCACCAGGGCGTGATGACGCGCCGCTCGTCCGACGGAGGCAAGACGTGGTCTGCGCAGACCGGCTGGCTCGTCCCGCCGCGCCTGCACAACGCGACGAACGGCGTCCAGCCGGTCGTGCGACCGAACGGAATGCTCGTGATCCCGTTCTTCGTCTACGAGGCCGGCGGCAGCCTCCTCAACGAGATGGGGGCCATCCGTTCGCTCGACGGCGGCGTCACGTTCCTGCCCGGGACGAAGGTCGCCGACCTGACCGCCCTCGACGTCTTCGAACTGCGCGTGCCGCCGCTCCCCTCGGCCGCCGTCGACGCCGGCGGGACGATCTACCTCAGCTGGAGCGACTGCCGCTTCGTCGGCGAGTGCACCTCGAACGGGATCGTCATCACCCGCTCGACCGACGGAATCCACTGGACCGAGCCGGCACGCGTCCCGGTCGGCGGCCGTGGCCTGACGACGAACCACTTCCTCCCGGGCCTGACCGCGCGCGGCACGGGCACGAAGGCCAAGCTCGCGCTCGCCTACTACTCGGCCCCTCAGCCGACGGGCTGCAACTACTCGTGCAGCGCGGCCATCGACGCCTGGGTCTCGCTGTCGCCCGACGGCGGCCGCAGCTGGGGGGCGCCGCAACGCCTGACGAGTGAGGTCGTGCAGTCGAACTGGCTCGCGAACACCGGGCTCGGGCGCATGCTCGGCGACTACATCTCGACCTCGTGGGTCGGCACGCGGCCGATCCCGGTCTTCTCGCTCGCGTCCCCGCCCGTTCGCGGCAGCTACAGGCAGCAGATCTTCGCGGCGACATCGCGTCCGTAGGAGCCTTTTTACGTTGGTCTTACATCGCGGCCAACGAACGCTGATCTCGGTCGCGACAATGAAACCATGACCAGGCGGAGTCTCGGGATCGCCATGTTTTCGTGCGCCCTTGCGCTGCTTCTGCCTGCGCTGACATTCGCCCTGCCGAAGAGCACCGGCGCCTATCTCCTGGGCAGCAAGATGATTCGCTCCGAGATCGCCCTGAAGTCCGCCGACGGCGTCCTCCACGATTTCCGGATCGACCGCGGGCGGCTCGTCAAGCGCTACTCGGCCGGATCGCTCGTCCTGAGCGAGCGCGACGGCACGAAGGCGACGATCCGGGTCGCCTCCAACGCGCGCGTGATCTTCAACGGCAAGCCCGCGAGCATCCGCGGTCTTCGCGCCAACATGCAGGTCGCCGTTCCACGCGACCGAGATCTTCCCGCCGAGGTCGTTTACGCCGGCTCGGCCAAGGCCGGCGCCCCCAAGATCCCGTTCAGCTCGGTCGCGTACTGGCTCGGCAATCGGATGATCCGCGCCGAGATCGCGCTGAAGTCGAGCGACGGCGTCCTCCACGACTACCTGCTCGACCGTGGCCGGATCAGGCAGGCCTCTCCCTACGCGCTCACTCTTCGTGAGGCCGATGGGACGATGGTTCCGATCACGGTCTCGCCGGGCGTGCGTGTGAGGCTCAACGGCCGGACCGCCAGCTCCGTGCAGCTGCGAAAGGGCATGATGGCGACGACGATGCGGGACGGGGACAAGCCCGCCGACCAGATCTGGGCCACGAGCAAGTGAACGCGACGCCTGCCCGCGAGAACGGCAGCCACGGCGGCACCGTTCTGCTGGTCGAGGACGAGCATTCGATCGGCTCGATGACGCGCGGCTACCTCGAGCGCAACGGCTACCGCGTCGTCTGGGTCCGCTCGGGCGAGGAGGCGATCGCCGAGGTCGAGCGGCACCCCGTTCGGATCGTCGTCCTCGACATCCGGCTGCCCGGGATGGACGGCTTCGACGTCGCGCGCACGCTCCGCACCAAGTCCGACATTCCGATCCTGATGCTGACCGCCCGCGACGAGGAGCCGGACCGGGTCGCCGGCCTCGAGCTCGGCGCGGACGACTACCTGACGAAGCCCTTCTCCCCGCGCGAGCTCGTGGCCCGCATGAAGGCCGTTCTCCGGCGAACTGACGGCCGGAGCGCCGAGGACGTCCTCACCCTCGCAGACGTGACCTTGAATCGCGACGCGCGCGAGGTCTCTGTCGACGAGCAGCCCGTCGAGCTGACGACGAAGGAGTTCGACCTCCTCGCGACGTTGCTCGAGAACCCGGGCATCGTGATCAGCCGTGACCAGCTGCTCGACCGCGTCTGGGGAATGACGTACCCGGGCGGCACGCGCACGGTCGACGTGCACGTCGCGCAGCTCCGCCGCAAGCTCGGCCGACCCGAGCTGATCCGCACGGTCCGCGGGGCCGGGTACAAAGCCGCGAGGCCGTGAACCCTCGACGCTCGCTGCGGACGCACCTGTTCGCGGCGATCGTTCTCGTCGTCGCGCTCTCCGTGGGGCTGATGCTCGCGATCGGCTCGGTGCTGACGCGCCGGGCCGTCGAACGGGCGACGCTGAAGGACGTCGCCCATCAGGCCGACCTGCTCGCGGCACGGGAACGGGCTGCGGTCTTTCCTTGTGGCCGGCTCAAGGATGTTCAGCCCTTCTTCGCGCGCCAGCACGAACGCGCGCGCTGCGTCTCGCTGAAGCAGCCGAGATACGTGCCGCGCGATCGTTTCGCCGAGTTGCGGGCGCGCAAGGCGATCAACGGAACAGTCCGTGTCGGGACAACGAGCTACTTCTACGCAGCACGGCCCGCGGCCAGCAACAAGGCGCTCGTCCTTTTGCGCCCGAAGCGGCTCGGCAACACCGCCTTCTACCCGTTCCTGGTCGGACTGCTGATCGCCGCCGCGGCCGGCATCACGCTGGCGGCGCTCGCCGCGTTCATTCTCGCGCGCCGGATTGCGCGGCCGGTTCGGCGCGTCGTGGACGCAACGCGGCACCTGGCGCAGGAGCGCGAGCCCGAGCCCGTGCCGATCGAGGGCGCGTACGAGATCGCATCGCTGGCGCGCGCGTTCAACGATATGGCAGAGCAGCTCTCGAAGGCGCGCGCCGCGGAAAAGCAGTTCCTCCTCTCCGTGAGCCACGAGCTCAAGACGCCGCTGACGGCGATCCGCGGCTACGCGGAGGGCGTCACCGACGACGTCTTCGACCCGAACGAGGCTGCGGAGATCATCGCGACCGAGGCAGCCCGGCTCGAGCGGCTCGTGCGCGACCTGCTCGACCTTGCCCGTATGAACCGGACGGACTTCTCGATCCACCGCGAGCCGCTCGACCTCGCGGAGATCGCACGCGAGGTCGTGCGCCGCTACGAGACGCCGGCGCGCGATTTCGGCGTCACGCTGGAGGCGTTGGCTCCCACGCCGCAGACGGCGGTCGGGGACTTCGACCGCGTGCTCCAGGTTTCGTCGAACCTCGTCGAGAACGCGCTGCGGCTGACGCCGCCCGGCGGCGTCGTGCGCGTCTCCGTCGAATCGGGAGCGCTCGTCGTCGAGGACACTGGCCCCGGCCTACGCCGGGAGGAAATCCCCCGCGCCTTCGAACGTTTCTACCTTTATTCGCGCTACGCCTCCGACCGGGCGGTCGGCACGGGCCTCGGCCTCTCGATCGTGAAGGAGCTGACCCAGGGGATGGGCGGCTCGGTCGAGGTCGAGAGCACGCCTGGGCGCGGGACGAGGTTCACGGTCCGCCTTCCCAGCTCGGACGGCGGCGGTTTTACGCACGGCTTACCAACGGCGAACCGAGGCCTGACGGAGCGCGGGGACGATCAGGGCGCTGAATCCGACCAGGAGGTACTGACGTGAAGGTCAAGGTGATTCTCCTCGCAGCGGTCGCCGCCCTCTCGATCGTGGGCGCCGCGATCGCCGCAGAGAGCGTCGTGATCCGCGGGACGAGCGGCAGCGACATTCTCACGGGAACGCCCGGTGACGATCGCATCTTCGCCCGAGCCGGCGACGACCAGGTGGCTGCCCTCGAAGGCAACGACCGCGTCTTCGGCAGCTGGGGCGCTGATTCGATCGACCTCGGTGGCGGCAACGACTTCGCCCGGGGCGGCCCAGGAGCCGACCACATCCTCGGCGGCGACGGGAACGACCATCTGCGCGGACGCCGCGGCAACGACGTCGAGGACGGAGGTCTCGGCAACGACCGCCTGCACGGCGGCCGTGGAGCCGATCAGCTACAGGGCGGCGATGGCGACGACGCGCTCTTCATGCTCGCGCGCGACCGCCAGCCCGACGTGGCCGACTGCGGCCCCGGCAACGACAGGGTCTGGGTCAACGTCAAGGAAGACAAGGACACGTACGTCAACTGCGAGGTCGTCTACAAGGTTCGCGTGACGCGCCAGCAGTCCGACGACGACGACTCTTAGCGCTCCAAACCTGCTCTTCCCTCACCCGAAGCCCGCCCTTGCCGCAGGGGCGGGCTTCGTTCTTTTCATGGCCATCGCGCGAGCGTTTCGCGCGATCCGGGCCGAGTCAAAAGCCGATAGGCCATCGCTAGGCTGCGCGGCGTGGAGGAGCCGCACGCCCGGCGGCAGCATTACAACGTCACGCTCGCGATCCTCGCGACCGTCGGCACGGCCTTCGCACTCCAGCAGACGATGGTCATCCCCGCTCTGCCGGCCTTTCAGCACGAGCTGCACACCTCGACGGAGTGGGTGACCTGGGTGCTGACCGTGTTCTTGCTCGTCGCCTCCGTCTCGACGCCGCTGCTCGGAAAGCTCGGCGACCAATACGGCAAGGAGCGGATGCTCTTGATCTCGCTCTCCATCTTCCTCGCCGGCTGCATCGGCTGCGCGCTGGCCTGGAACATCGGCTCGCTGATCGGGTTCCGCGCGCTGGCGGGGATCGGCGCGGCGGTCTTCCCGCTGTCGTTCGCGATCATCCGCGACGAGTTCCCTCCCGAGAAGGTCGGTGTCGCGATCGGGCTGGTCTCGGCCGTGTTCGGCGTCGGCGGGGGCTTCGGCATCGTCATCTCCGGGCTGATCGTCGACAACCTCTCGTGGCGCTGGCTCTTCGTCATCGGCTCGATCCCGATCGCCGCCTGCGTCCCCCTCGTCCACAAGTTCGTGCCCGAGTCGCCGATCAAGACTTCGTCCCGGGTCGACTTCGTCGGCGCCAGCTTGCTCTCGACCGGCCTGATCTGCCTGCTGCTCGCCCTGACCGAAGGCGAGAGCTGGGGCTGGAGCTCCGGCGGCGTGCTCGGGCTGTTCGCCGCTGCGGCGGTCGTGCTCACAACCTGGGTTGTCGCGGAGCTGCGGGTGCCGGAACCGATGGTCGACATGCACGTCTTCTCGCGGCGACCCGTGCTGCTGACGAACGTGACCGCGCTGATCACCGGCTTCGCCATGTTCGGGACGTTCGTGCTGATCCCCAACTTCGTCGAGACGCCGCACGGGCTTTCGTCGTCGGTGGCGCGCCTCGTCGACTACGGCTTCGACGCGAGCGCGACGAAGGCCGGCCTCTATCTCCTGCCGAGCTCGGTGATGCTGCTCTTCGCCGGGCCGGTCGCGGGCCTCATCGGCCGACGGACCGGCTTCAAGTGGCCGCTTGCCGCCGGGATGCTGCTCGCTGGGGCCTCGGCCGCCTCGTTCGCGCTCTGGCACGAGCACCCGTGGCAGATCCTCGCGGCGATGCCTCTCCTGGGCGTGGGTGTCGGCTTCGCCTTCGCCGCGATGGCGACGCTGATCACGGAGGCTGTCCGCCCGACGGAGACCGGCATCGCGACCGGCATGAACACGGTCATGCGGACCGTGGGCGGCGTGATCGGCGGCCAGGTCGGCGCGGCGATTCTGACGGCGCACGCGATCGGCGCCACGGGCGTGCCGACGGCTCGCGGTTACGAGATCGCCTTCGCGATCGCCGCTGCGGCCGCGTTCGTGGGAGCGGTCGTCGCCGTGTTCGTCACGCCGACGCGGCTCCGTCGGCTCGTCACGGCCGAGGCGTTCGAGTAGATGCGCGCCCTCACTCTGAATCTCTGGGGGCGGCGGGGCGACTGGGAAGCGCGGCGGGCGGTGCTGGCGGACGGGCTGGGAAAACTCGAACCGGATCTGGTCGCCTTCATCGAGGCGATCAAGACGGATGACTACGATCAGGTCGTGGACCTGCTCGGAGCCGATCTCCACGTCGCGCACCAGCGCGAGCGCGAGCCGGACGGCCAGGGAGCTTCGATCGCGAGCCGCTGGCCCCTGGGCGATGTGCACGAGGTCGATCTGAACGTCACTCCGAGGACGCCCGGCTTCGCCTGCACGACCCTGGTCGCCGAGGTGCACGCTCCCGAGCCCTACGGCCCATTGCTCTTCGCCGACCACGTGCCGAACTGGCAGCTCGATTTCGAGCACGAGCGCGAGCTGCAGGCGCTCGCTGCGGCGAGATTTCTCGAGGACCTTGCCGACGGGCGCGAGGCTCACGTCGTGCTGGCGGGCGACTTCACATCCGACCCAAACGCGGCGAACGTCCGCTTCATCGCCGGCCGGCAGTCGCTCGACGGCACAAGCGTCTGCTACCGGGACGCCTGGGAGAGCGTCCACGCGGGCGAGCCCGGCGAGACGTTCACGCCGGAGAACCCCCTCGTCGCCGACTGGGACTGGCCGTTCCGGCGGCTCGACTACGTCTTCGTCCGCTGCGGCGAGCACGGCGGCCCGACGCTGGAGGTCACGGCCTGCGAGCGCATCTTCGAGAGGCCGGTCGACGGCGTCTGGGCGAGCGACCACTTCGGCGTCTGGGCCGATCTGGAGCCTCCGTCGCGATGACGGAACGGCCGCTCCAAACCTCGATCACGCTCGATCTCGAGCACTGCGATGCCGAGCTGACGCGCGCCCATCGCGAGCTCTACCCGGAACGGATCCCGGAGGCCATCCCGTTCTCGCTGACGCTGCACTACCCGTGGGTGCCCGCCGCCGAGGTGACCCAGGCCGACCTGGAGCGATTGCGCGCGTACTTCGCCTCTCGACCGCCGCTCGAGTTCGAGCTCGTGCGGGTGACCGAGTTCCCCGGGATCGTCGCGTATGCGCAGCCGGAGCCGGACGCGGAGCTTCGGTCAACGATGCGCGGGCTCTGGGCGATGTACCCGGATCTGCCGCCGTACGGCGAGCCGGGCTCGGACCCGGCGCCGCACGCAACGCTCACGCGGTACGCGAATCCGGACAATGCGACGTTCGACCAGGCGAAGGCGCGCGTCGAGCCGCTGCTGCCCGTCCACTGCCTCGTCACGGAGGCGACCCTGCAGGAGGAGTACGAGCTCGATCGGATGCGCGTCCGGGAGACGTTCCCGTTCGGCGGCTAGCGGGGGGCGGCTCGAATGTGGCAATCTCGGCCCGCCGCCCAGTGAGCCGTCTGCCCGAAAAGCTCGATCTCGCCCTGACCACGCGCCTGCGCGAGGTCGTCAGCGGCGCGCCCGCGACCGAGAGCGAGCTGCGCGGGCTGGCGGATCAGGCTGGAGGTTGGGCCCGCGCGACCGAGGCTCAGCTGCGGGCGGCCGAGGAGCGCTTGGGAAAGCTCAACGGGGACCCGGCGAGCACCCTGGCCGAGATCGCGGATGAAGTGCGGCGGGCCGAGTCGCTGACGCGTGAGCTCGACGAGGCGCGCTCCTTGATTGCGGGCCTCGAGGACCGAACCCGCGAGCTCAGAACCGCGTATCTCAAGCACCACGCCGCCTCGACGCGGCCGCTGAGCCAGGGCTAGCGAACTACGAGATCGTCCAGGTGTCGCCGGCGCCGAGGAGCGAGGCGAGCTCACCTTGCTTCTTCTCGCGCGCGTCCCGCAGCTGGTCCTCCATCAGCTCGTCGTAGACCGGGCGCTCGACGTCCCTGAAGACGCCGATCGGGGTTGCGCCGACGGTCTCACGGGTCAGCCGTGAGAGCGCGAACGCCGGCGAGGCCTCCGGGTGGCGGGCGTCCCAGACGAGCGCCTCGTCCTCGCCCTCGAACACCTCGGCCGAGCCGTCCGGGCGCAGCCGGACACCCTTCTCGCCGCTCGGCCCCCAGCGGACGGGCCGGCCGTGCTCGAGGTAGATCCGGTTCTCCTTGTCCTCGCGCACGAAGTCGAAGGCGCCGTCGTTGAAGATGTTGCAGTTCTGGAAGATCTCGACGAACGCGCTGCCCTTGTGTCCGGCGGCGGCACGCAGCATGTCCTGCAGCTGGACGCGATCGGTGTCGATCGCGCGCGCGACGAAGGTCGCCTCGGCGCCGATCGCCAGCGACAACGGGTTGAACGGCCAGTCGAGCGAGCCCATCGGCGTCGACTTCGTCACCTTGCCGAGCTCGGACGTCGGCGAGTACTGCCCCTTGGTCAGGCCATAGATCTGGTTGTTGAAGAGCAGGATCTTGATGTTGACGTTGCGCCGGAGCGCGTGGATCAGGTGGTTGCCGCCGATCGAGAGCGCGTCGCCGTCGCCGGTGACGACCCAGACGGAGAGGTCGGGCCGCGAGGCGGAGAGCCCCGTCGCGATCGCGGGCGCGCGGCCGTGGATCGAGTGCATGCCGTACGTCTCCATGTAGTACGGGAACCGCGCCGCGCAGCCGATCCCCGAGATGAAGACGATCCGCTCCTTGGGGATCTCGAGCTCCGGCATGAAGCCCTGCAGCGCCGCGAGGATCGCGTAGTCGCCGCAGCCGGGGCACCAGCGGACCTCCTGGTCCGACTTGTAGTCCTTCGCGGTCCGCTTCGGCTGGGTGCCGTTGCCGTTCGAGTCGGCCACAGGAGCAGAATACCCCCGTCACGTGACCGAGCAGACGAGCGAGACGCTGACCTTTCTCTTCACCGACGTGGAGAGTTCCACGGAGCTCCTCCGGCAACTCGGAGGCCGGTATCCCGTCGCGATCGAGCGCCAGCAGGAGCTCCTGCGAGACGCGTTTGCCGCACAGAGAGGGGTCGTGGTCGATACCCAAGGGGACGCGTTCTTCGTCGCCTTCGCGCGCCCGCGCAACGCTGTGCTCGCAGCCGTCGCCGCCCAGAAGTCGCTCCGCTCGGAGCCGTGGCCCGACGGCGCCGAGGTCCGCGTGCGGATGGGGATCCACACGGGGCCCGTCGAGCTCGCAGGTGACCGGTACGTCGGCCTGGCCGTGCATCGCGCGGCGCGGATCTGCGCAGCGGGCCACGGCGGGCAAGTCTTGCTCTCCGAAGCGACGCGGGCGATGCTCGAGGACGACGAGCACGAGCTCCGTGAGCTGCGGCTTCGTGACCTGGGCAGCCATCGCCTGAAGGACTTTCACCGCCCGATCAGGATCTTTCAGCTCGTCGCAGCCCAGTTGCCCGAAGACTTCCCGGCCCTCCGCGCGCCGAAGCAGACGGCGAGCGCGCTCGAGACCGAGGTCGGGGCCCGTGCATCCGACGCCGAGCGCGACCAGACCTTGTCCGTTCTCCGCGAGCACGCGGCCGCCGGGCGGCTGACCCTCGAGGAGTTCTCCGAGCGGACGGAACGGGTCTACGCGGCGCGAACGACCGGCGAGCTCGAGCTTCTGGGCGCGGATCTGCCGGCGACTCCGGAGGAGCGGGCCCGCCCCCGACCGAAGCGACTGACGCTCGCCGTGCTCGGCAACACTCAGAGGACCGGGCGGTGGCGGCTGCCGCGGTTCAGCACCGGGCTCGTGCTGCTCGGCGACGCCGACCTCGACCTGCGCCAGGCTGAGCTCGAGGGAGGCGTGGCTTCGATCACCGTTTGGGTCTTGTTCGGGAACGTCGATCTGTACGTGCCGGAGGGAGTCGAGGTCGACCTCGGCGGCGTCAGCATCTTCGGCCATCGCCGTGAGTGGGGACGCGACGTTCCGCCCCTCCCGGGAACACCGCTCGTGCGAATCCGGATCTTCTCCCTCTTCGGCACGGCCGACCTGTGGCGGGTCCCGGCCGCGTGGATCGGCAGGTCGTTCGGGCAAGTCATCAAGGCGCTCCGGCGCGATGCGGAGCCGGAGCTGCCGGCCGGGCCCGGCGGGTCCTAGGGCGCGCTTGCACGCGAAGCGAGCTCGACTCTCGTCCAGCTCACAGCATCGCCTCGATCGCTTCCTCCACTTCGCCTGCGCGGAACGGGAGGCCGCGAACGAGGTTGAAGCCGGCGGCATCGACGAGAAATTCCGCCCTGATCAGCTTGCGAAGCTGGCCGAGGTTGAGCTCGGGGATAAGCACCTTGTCGTAGCCGCGCACGACGTCACCGGTGTTGCGCGGGAAAGGGTTGAGGTAGTGGAGGTGCGCGTGTGCGACCTCCCGCCCGCTCTCGCGGACTCGCCGGACTCCTGCCGCGACGGGGCCGAACGTTCCGCCCCACGAGAGGACGAGCAGGTCGGCGCCGTCGGGATCGTCGACCTCGAGCTCCGGGATGTCCGAGGCGATTCCCGCGATCTTCTGTGCGCGTAGGCGCGTCATCAGGTCATGGTTCTCGGGGTCGTAGGAGACGTTGCCGGTGACGTCCTGCTTCTCGAGGCCGCCGATCCGGTGCTCGAGGCCGGGCGTGCCCGGGATCGCCCACGGCCGGGCAAGCGTCTCGTCGTCGCGTGTGTACGGCTGGAACTCGCCCTCGCTCGGTGCTTCGGTCGTGAAGCCGCTCTCGATCACCGGGATCGCGTCGACGTCGGGCAGGAGCCAGGGCTCGGATCCGTTGGCCAGGTAGGCGTCGGAGAGGAGGTAGACCGGCGTGCGGTACTTGAGCGCGATCCGCGCCGCCTCGATCGCGGCGTCGAAGCACTGCGCCGGGGTGGAGGCGGCAAGCACGGGCACGGGGCTCTCCGAGTTGCGGCCGAACAGGACCATCAGGAGATCGGCCTGCTCGGGCTTGGTCGGCATCCCGGTCGAGGGGCCGGCGCGCTGGATGTCGAGGATCACCAGCGGCAACTCGAGCGCGACCGCCAGGCCGACGGTCTCCGACTTCAGGACGACGCCCGGCCCGGCCGAGGTCGAGACGGCGAGCGAGCCGCCGAAGCTCGCGCCGAGGGCCGCGCCGACCGCAGCGATCTCGTCCTCCGCCTGGAAGGTGCGGACGCCGAAGTTCTTGTGGCGTGCGAGCTCCTCGAGGATCGAGCTCGCGGGCGTGATCGGGTACGCGCCGAGGAAGAGGGGGAGACCGCTCTTGACGCTGGCGGCGATCAATCCGTAAGCGAGCGCGGTGTTGCCGGTGATGTTGCGGTAGGTGCCGGGTTTCAGCTTCGCAGGCCGGACCTCGTAGGAGACGGCGAAGGTCTCCGTCGTCTCACCGAAGGCGTAGCCGGCGTTGAAGGCGCGCTTGTTGGCGTCGGCGATCTCGGGCTTCTTCGCGAACTTCCGCTCGAGGAAGCCGAGCGTTTTCTCCGTCGGGCGGTTGTACAGCCACGACATCAGGCCGAGCGCGAACATGTTCTTGGAGCGCTCGGCTTCGCGCTTCGTGACGCCCGCCTCCTTCGTCGCCTCGAGCGTCATCGTCGTCAGCGGCACCGCGTAGAGGTCGTAGTCGTCGAGCGTCCCGTCCTCGAGCGGGTTCCCGTCGTAGCCGGCTTTGGTCAGGTTGCGGTCGGTGAACGTGTCGGCGTCGACGATCAGGGTGCCCCCACGCGGCAGATCGCGCAGGTTCGTCTTCAGCGCCGCCGGATTCATCGCGACGAGGACGTTCGGCGCGTCTCCCGGCGTCAGGATGTCGTGGTCGGCGAAATGAACCTGGAAGCCGGAAACGCCCGGCAGGGAGCCGGCGGGCGCGCGGATCTCGGCCGGGAAATCGGGCAGCGTCGAAAGGTCGTTTCCGAGCACGGCCGTCTCGCTCGTGAACTGACCGCCGGTGAGCTGCATCCCGTCGCCGGAGTCGCCCGCGAAGCGGACGACGACGCTGTCGACCTGCTCGACAGGCTTGGCGTGCTTGGCCACTTCGGTAGGTATAGCGCAGGCGCGCGGGGCTCAGGCGGGGGCGGCGACTCGTTCGGAGGCGAGTCGCTCCGCACGCTCCTTGATCCCGCGCAACATCTTCCGTTCCATGACCAGCGAACCGGGGTCGACGACCGCACTCCAGGCGATCCGTGAGGGAAGCGGCTGGCTCGCGGTCGTAAAGCGATTGCGGCTGATCAGACGGGTGTGCGACGCGTCGACAGGCGCGAGCACGAACGCCCAGACCCAGGTGCCGTCCGTGGACCGGACGACGAGGGCTCGCTCATGGTCGAGGATCTCGATCCGCAGGCTTTGACCCGGCGAACCGAAGATCTCGTCGCCGACGGCGGGATTTTGGTTCTCCGGCATCACGTAGTCGACGCTGCGCATGTCCATGCCGAGGAGGTTCTCGATCCAGTCGTAGGTGTAGGCGCCGCCGCGGCCGTGACCGCCCATCTGGACGAGCCAGGGCCAGATGTGCTCGGGCGAGCAGTCGATCGTGATCGCGCGCGTGGAGACGATGTCCGCTGCGGGGAGCAGCTCGTCGCCCGGCAACGTCGCGCCCACCTCACGGTCCGTCGCGCCCCAGGTGAACGAGCGCTCTCGGAGCACGAGCCGGTAGAGGACGAACCCGAGCGCCGGAACGCCGGGGATGAGGCGTCTCAGCCTGATGGCAGCCTCCTTCTCCGGCCTCCCGTCGCCGTGCGAGGTGGTCGGCGCATCAGCGCCGGGATCCGGCTGCGGGAACCCAGCAGACCGGGGCGGTCAAGCGGCGCTTCGCCGCACGACCTTCAGGCCCCAGGCCTTGCCGCTCTCGAAGAGCTCGTCCGGGTCGACCTCGTCGCGCCAGCCGAGGAAATGCGGCGCGGGATCATCGTCGGTCGAGCCCATGACCGCCAGTCGCTGTTCCTCGGGCACCGGCTCCGGGCCCCGCTCGAGTTCTTCGAGGCGGCGTTCCGCCTCTTCCGACGCCGGACCCTCCATATAGCCCCTCGGCATACCCAAAAGGTACTCCGTTTCGATTTCCGCCGACTGGGCGATACCGACTACGTGGCGCTCAGAAACACAAGGGCGTGGACGCCGCGAGCGATTCCATTCGGCTTCCTGATCGCCCTGCTCGGGGCATGGGTGATCGTCGCCGCACTCATCGGCCCACTGTTCAACTTCGGCTTCTTCAACGACGAGACGTGGAACTTCTCCACGAAACAGTGGGAGCTGCAGCTGATCCCAGGCGCGGTCGCCGTGCTCGGCGGTTTGATGTTGATGACGCCTTCACGCGGAGGCGGCGCGCTCGGTGCGCTGCTCGCGCTCGCGGCGGGCGCCTGGCTGATCGTCGCGCCGGTGCTCTACCCGCTCTGGTCGAGCGGGACGGTCGAGACCTTCGGGTCGGAGGACATGACGGCCCTCCGATGGGTCGGTCACTTCTACGCCCCCGGAGCGCTGATCATCTACTGCGCCGGCTACGCGCACGGCCTCTTCTCGCGGCGAACCGTCGTGCAGGACACGACCGTCGGCGAGCCGCAGACGCAGCGGACCGTGACGTCCGACGCCTAGAGAGGGCTACCCCGCCTCGGCCAGCAGCGCCTGCAGATCGAGCGGCGCGTTGACCATGGCGAGCTCCTCGCCGTCCCTCGGCCACTCTTCCCTCGGCCGGTCCCGGTAGAGCTCGATCCCGTTGCCGTCGGGGTCGCGGAGGTAGATCGCCTCGCTGACACCGTGGTCGGTCGCCCCGTCGATCGAGATGTCGGCGTCGACGACACGGCGTAGCGCATCGCCTAGAGTCGCTCGGTCCGGGTAACGGATCGCGACGTGGTAGAGGCCGGTCGTCCCGCGAGCCGGCGCGGAGCCGCCGCGGCTCTCCCACGTGTTGAGCCCGAGGTGATGGTGATAGCCGCCGGCGCTCAGGAACGCTGCCTGGTCGGCGTATCGCTGCATGAGGTCGAAGCCCAGCACGTCGCGATAGAAGCCGAGCGCGCGGTCGATGTCCGAGACCTTCAGGTGGACGTGTCCGATGTCGACACGCGGATCGATCGATTCGCTCATCGGAACGAAACCTAGCGGCCGAAGCCCAGGCGGGGGGCAGGCGGACGCCCCCCGCCCGAGAGACGGTCTACCACCACGGCAATCCGGCGTTCAGCGCCGCGGCGGCGAGAGCGACGGCCGCCGCAACGAGACCCTTCAAACGGCTCGACATAGCACCTCCTTCCCTGGGATCGGCTGGAGTCAGAGCGATACGGAAACCGCGCGGACAGTCCTTGTCAAGACGGTTACCGGTTTGACTGCGTGCCCCTCCTGCATGAAGATCACGGCGCGTGACGACGACAGATCTGGAAGCGGCCCTCGAGTCGGTCGGTGCTCGCCTGAAACGGCTGCGCCTGGAACGCGGTCTCTCCCAGCGGGAGCTCGCGGGGCCGGGGGTGTCGTACGCCTACATCTCGAGGATCGAGGCCGGGGCCCGGCGCCCTTCTGTGAAGGCACTGCGCGTGCTGGCCCAGAAGCTGGGGGTCTCGGCCGACTACCTCGAGACCGGTCGCGAGATCCGGGACGTCGAAGAGCGGGAGCTGCGCCTCACCGATGCCGAGCTCGAGCTCAGGCTCGCCGCCGACCCGTCCGAGCCCGCGAAGCGCCTCCGTGATCTGCTGGAGGAGGCGGTGCGCGCGGGTGACGTCTCGGCGATGACGCGGGCGCGCGTCGCGCTGGGTTTCACCTCCTGGCAACAGGGCCGGCCGGCAGAGGCGGTCGAGCTGCTGGAGGACGCGATCGGGTCGGGGGTTCTTTCGCCGTCGGCTCGCCCTGAGGTCTACACGACGCTCGGCCGGGCGCTCGCCGCGTCCGGAAGGCCCGACCTCGCCGTCCAGGCACTGGAGCAGTGTGTCGACGAGCTCGACCAGGAGGCGGTCGACGACCCGATGGCGCAGGTTCGCTGCCTGATCTACCTCAGTCACGCGCTCACCGACGTCGGCGAGTTCGAGCGTGCCGAGGAGGTGCTCGACGACGCCGTTCGGCGCTCGGAGGGGCTCGCCGACCCGCTCGCCCGCGTCCGCGTCTACTGGTCGCTCGCGCGGGTTTCGGCGCGGGAAGGCCGACCGACGGCGGCGCTCGACAACTTCCGCCGCGCGCTCGCGCTGCTCGAAGCGACTGAGGACACCGTTCACCTCGCGAAGGCGCATCTCGGGTGCGCCTGGACGCTGATCTCGGTCGGCAAGGCCGAGGAAGCCGCGGTGCACCTCCAGGCGGCCGAGCGCCTTTTCGGTCCTTCAGCCGATCCGATCGACGTAGCCTACCTCCGCACGGAGCAGGCCAAGCACGCGGTCGCCCTAGGCGACGCCGACCGCGCAATCCGGCGCGCGGGTGAGGCGCTGGAGATCCTCGGTGACGCCGACCCCGCCGAACGTGGTGACGCGCTGCGTGCGCTCGGAGCCGGTTTGGCGCTGAAAGGGGACCTCGAAAGTGCAGAAGATGCCTACCGGCGCTCGGCGGAGCTGCTCGCGGAGAACGGCAGACCGGCCGAGTACAGTGCGGCGTTGCGCGGATGGGCGGAGGTTCTGCGGCGTCAGAGACGGGATACGGAGGCGCTCGACGTCTTGGAGCGCGCGGCGGCGCTCGCGGTCGCCCAACCGGTGGGCGCCCCACCGGCATGAGCGAAGCCGCGCTGAGTCCGCGCGGCCCCTACTCCCTTCGGCTCTCGACCAGGCTCGGAAGCGACGCGACGCGAGTCGTGTCGCGGGGTCGCGTTCGGGCCGTGTTCGACGTCGACGGGTGCCTGGAGGTCGCCCACGCGCTCCAGCGTCCGGACGGCACGATCGTCATCCGGGCCGAGAGCGACGGAGCCGTCGAGCAGATGCGGTTCGTCCTCGGCCTCGACGACGACCATTCCGAATTTCTGCGCCGGTTCGTTAAGGACCCGATGCTCGGGCGCACGATCACCCGGTTCCGAGGGCTGCGCCCGTTACGGTGCGCAACCGTCGCGCAGGCACTGCTGCGGGCGCTTTGCGGCCAGTTGATCGCGGCGCATCAGGCGCGCGCGACCGAGCGGCGGATCGTCCGGAAGACGACACCCGCCGTCGACGGCCTTCACGTCCCCCCGACGTCCACCGACCTCGGTCGCTTCTCGCCGGCCCAGCTCCGCGCGCTCGGACTCGGGGGACCGCGCGCGAGCGCTCTCGTTCGCTTGTGTCGAGCCCTCGACCTCGAGCGGCTTCGCAGCGTTTCCACCGACGCCGCCGCGGCCCGGCTCGTTCGCGAGTCGCGGATCGGGCCATGGTCGGTGGGCGTCGTCTGCCTCGAGGGCCTCGGGCGCTACGAGCGGGGCCTGATCGGCGACCTCGGCCTCGTCAAGTTGTGCTCGGCGCTTCGCGGCCGCTGGGTCGAGCCGTGGGAGACCGCCGAGCTACTCGAGCCGTACGGCGAGTGGGCGGGCCTCGCGAGCGTCTACATGCTCGCCGGGTTCCGGGAAGGGCTGATTCCCTTGCAGCGGCGGCTCGCTGCCTAGACTCTTCCCGTGGCGACGAACAGCCGGATCGCCGTCGTCGGCGCTGGGACGATCGGCGAGGCGCTGATCGCAGGGCTCCTGAGCAGCGGCTGGCGGGAGGCCGGGGACATCGTCGCGACGGGGCGGCGCGAGGAGCGGATCGAGGAGCTGCGCGAGCGCTTCGGCATCGAGGCGACGCTCTCGAATCGCGACGCGATCGAGGGTGCGGCGCTCGTCGTCATCGCCACCAAGCCTCAGGACTTCGACGGCTTGCTCGAGGAGATCGGGGCCGTGCTCAAGCCGGATCAGACCGTTCTCTCGGTCGCCGCCGCCATTCCGACCGCGCTGATCGAAGCACGGCTCGCGGAGCCCGTTCCCGTCGTTCGATCGATGCCGAACGCCCCCGCGACCGTGCACGAGGGAATCGCAGGGATGTGTGCAGGCGCGCACGCCCGCGACGAGCACCTGGCTCTGGCGGAGGAGGCGCTCGCCCACCTCGGCCGCGTCGTTCGAGTCGACGAGGCGTACATGGACGCGGTCACCGCCGTCTCGGGGTCCGGGCCCGCGTACTTCGCCCTCCTCTCGGAGGCGATGATCGAGGCCGGGATCCTCCTCGGGCTCGGCCGGGAGGTGTCGACGCAGCTCGTTGTGCAGACGATGTTCGGCACCGCCAAGCTCCTGCGCGACGAGCAGATGCACCCCGTCGAGCTCCGAGAGAAGGTCACGTCGCCCGGCGGGACGACGATCCGTGCCGTCCGCGAGCTCGAGCAGGCAGGAGTTCGCGCGGCCTTCCTCAATGCGATCCAAGCGGCGATGGAACGGTCGCGCGAGCTCGCCGCCGGCGCGCCTTGAGGGCACGCGGCCTCGAGCTCGTCGTCGAGGCCGACGAGGAACGTGCGGCCGCCCGCGTCGCCGAGTTGCTCGCGGAGCATGCGCGGCAGGCATCCGAGATCGTCCTCACCGGCGGCTCTTCTCCCGGCCGCGCGTACCAGCTGGCCGCCGAGCTCGAGCCGGACTGGAGCAGGGCGGGCGTCTGGTGGGGCGACGAGCGCTGCGTGCCGCCCGATGACGAGAACTCGAACTTCGGCCTCGCCCGACGCACGCTCCTCGACCGGCTGGATTCCCGACCGCGCGTGCACCGCATCCGTGGCGAGGAGAACCCCGAGGCGGCCGCCGCGGCGTACGAGGACCAACTGCGCGGGACGACGCTCGACTTCCTGCTCCTCGGCCTCGGGCCCGACGGGCACGTCGCGTCCCTCTTTCCGAACGCCCCCGCGTTACGCGAGCGAGACCGGCTCGTGATCACCGCCGAGCCGCAGCTCGAGCCGATGATCGAGCGCATCACCCTCACCGTTCCCGCCCTCACGTCGGCCAGGACGGTCGTCTTTCTCGTCACCGGCGAGGAGAAAGCCGAGGCCGTGGACCGTGCCTTGGCCGGCCCGGCAGCACCGTCCGTGCCCGGCAGCCTCGTTCGCTCCGTGCACGGCCGGACGCTTGCGATCCTCGATGAACAAGCGGCCTCGCGGTTGCACGACTAGACAACGAACGCCATTTCCGTATATATACGCGGCGATGGCCACCCCCGAATCGCCCCCGCCCCTCCTCGACGTCCTGACGATCGAACGACCCGAGCAATTGAAGGCGCTCGGCCACCCGCTTCGCCTGCGAGTCCTGGAGATGCTCGGCCAGAACGAGGGCCAGTACCTGACGAACCGCGAGCTCGCGCAACGGCTCGGCGTCGACCCCGGACACCTGCATTTCCATGTCCGCATGCTCCTCCGCGCCGGCCTGATCACCCTGGCCAACGGAGGCCATGGCCGCGAGAAGCCGTACCGCGCGGTGGCGCGTACGGTCCGTGTCGCCTCGGCCCTGATTTCTTCCAGCTCGGGCCCCGATCTGCGCGAGACGATGATCGACGACGTCCAGCGGGCCTGGGCGGAATATCGCGAATCGGGCCAATTCCGGATCACGCAAACGACCGCGCGCGTCCCGTGGGAGCGCGCGATGAGGTTGATCGAGGAGATCGCCGAGAGCGTTCGCGACGAGGAGACCGACGACGCCGATCCGCTCGTGATCACGACGTTCATGCACCCGGCCCGCACCGGATCCACCGACTAGCCCGGCAAGAGCGGAGAGGTAAGCGAGACCGTAAGGTCGCGGCGGCGCGCGAGCGCCTGGAGGACGAGCACCGTGTCGGCGGCCGGGATGTCCTCGAGATATTCGTCGCGCGTCTCGAACGACTCCAGCACGGCCTCGACCGCTTGTGTGTAGCCGAGCACGTCGCGGGCGGCGACGAAGGCGAGGGCGTCGCCGACGCTTCGCGGGAAGTCGTCGCGGACTCGGATGGCATCCGCATGGACGCGCGCTTCCTCGTCGTCGCCGAGGATCAGATTTGCGAGTGCGGCCGCGTAGCGCCCGATCGGCGAGTCCGCCGCCGCGGCACCGGCGTCGAGAGCCCAGCGGGCGTCCTTCCGCGCCGCTTCCCAATCGCCGGCCAAGATCCGGGCTTTCATCGCGCCGATCGGGCGGCCCCAGCTCCCCGGCGGCGCCTCGGCGAAGCTCTCGAGGTAGCGCTCGGCAGCGCGGTTCAGCCACTCGTTCGCCTCGTCCGGGCGTCCGTCCATCAGCAGCGCCAGGCCGGCCCCGCCGGCTGCGTTCCCGAGGCGCGTGAGCTGGCGTTGGCGCGCGTCGCGGTCCTCGGCGCCCGGGAGACGCCTCTCGCCGTCCTCGTAGCGCGCCTGCTCACGCTCGACGTGCGACTGCCAGTCCACTTGCTCGGCGGCTCCTTGTTGAGGCACAGCCAACCTCCTCCCCGCGGCGAGCGTAGCGGGCTCGGGCGCGCGTGTGGGTGGCACAACAGCGTCGAAAGCGTGAATCGGAGGCGCGGCAGGCCGGGCCCCATCCTCTAGCCTTGTCCCATGCGCGAGCTGCGCGAGGTCTATTTCGTCGACGGCGTCCGCACTGCGTTCGGACGGGCCGGTCCGAGGGGCGTCTTCTGGCAGACGCGCGCCGACGACATGGCGGTCAAGCTCGTTCGGGAGCTGCTGCGACGCAATCCATCTCTGGCGCCCGAGCAGATCGACGACGTCGTCTTTGCGGCGACCGCGCAGGTCGGCGACCAGGGCCTGACACTCGGACGAGACGTGGCGCTGCTCGCGGGCTTGCCGCGCACCGTTCCCGGGTTCGCGGTCGACCGCATGTGCGCCGGATCACTGACCGCCATCACGACCGGCGCCGGCGAGATCGCGATGGGCGCTGCGGACGTCGTGCTGGCAGGCGGCGTCGAGCACATGGGGCGCCACCCCATGCTCGAGGACGTCGACTACAACCCGCGCTTCGTCAGTGAACGACTGATCGACCCGTCCGCGGCGACGATGGGCCAGACGGCCGAGAACCTCCACGATCGCCTGCCGGAGCTGACCAAGGAGGACGCCGACGCCTACGCCGTGCGCTCGCACCACCGGCTCGCCGAAGCGTGGCAGAACGGCGTCATGCGCGAGACGGTGGTGCCGATGTCCGTTTTCACGGACGAGGGCTGGCGGGAAGCCGACCACGACGAGTTCCTTCGTGCCGAGACGTCGTTGGACGCCATTCGCGACCTTCCGACCCCGTTCCGCCCGGGGGGTCGCGTCACCGCCGGCAACTCAGCAGGGCTCACCGACGGGGCGACGGTATCGCTGCTCGCGTCCGAGCGCGCCGCAGAGGAGCACCGGCTCGAGCCGAGGCTGCGGCTGGTCGCGTTCGCGTTCGCGGGCGTCGAGCCGGAGGTGATGGGGCTCGGCCCCGTGCCCGCGACGAAGAGGGTTCTCGAACAGGCGGGCGTGTCGATCGACGATGTCGACGTCTTCGAGTTGAACGAGCCGTTCGCGGTACAGGTGCTCAGCTGGTGCGCCGGAATGGGCGTCTCGCCAGACGACGAGCGTCTCAATCCCTACGGAGGCGCGATCGCCTGCGGGCATCCGCTCGCCGCCACCGGCGTCCGGCTCGTCGCCCAGCTCGCCCACGCGATGCGCGAACGGCCTCACGCGCGCTACGGCCTGACGGCGCTCTGCGTCGGAATGGGCATGGGCGCAGCGCTGCTGTGGGAGACCGCGTGACGCTTTCGTAGCGGTGGCGGACACCGTGTTCAAGCTGGCGCGCGTCAGCAGATCCGACGTGCCCTCGATCGCGCTCGTGACGATCGACAACGGTGCCGACCACACGCAACCGACGTTCTTTGGCCGCGCGGCGCTCCGTTCCCTCGAGGCCGTTCTCGGGGAACTGGAATCCGACGATTGGTCCGCGCTCGTGATCACGGGCAAGCCCTACTTCTTCTCCACCGGCGCGGACGTGAACGAGTTCACCGGCGCGACCGCGGAGCTCGCGCGCGAAGGCAGCCGCGTGGGTCACGAACTCTTCGGCCGCATTCGGGCGCTTCCGTACCCGACCGTCGCCGCGATCAACGGCGCGTGCCTGGGCGGCGGCGTCGAGCTCGCCCTTCATTGCGACTTCCGCACGATCTCGAGCGCGGTCCGTCATTTCGCCTGCCCCGAGGTGTTCCTCGGGATCATCCCGGCGTGGGGCGGGACGCAGCTCGTCACCCGCCTCGTCGGCGTCGAGACGGCGGTGAGGTTCATCGTCGAGAACCCGCTGCGGCAGAACCGCCTGCTCGACGGCCGCGCCGCGGACGAGCTCGGGTTCGCCGACAGGTTGCTCGGGCCGATCGAGTTCCTCGACGAGTCGATCGACTTCGCCACGGAGCTCGGACGACGAAGCGCCGAAAGCGCATCAGGCGCCGAGAACGGGGTCAGACCCCAGGACAGGGCCCCTGCGGACATCATCCGGAAGGCCCGCGCCCAGCTCGACGACTCGATCCACGGCGCGGCTCCGGCGCCGTACCGCGCCCTCGAGCTGATCGAAGGCGCTGCATCCGGCTGGAGCCTCGACGACGGCTACCGAGCCGAGGAGGACGCGGTCGCCGAGCTGCTGCCGGGCCGGCAGGCCCAGGCGTCGCTCTACGCCTTCGACCTCGTCGAGCGACGCGCGAAGAAGGCTCCCGAGCTGGGTGCGGAGCCACGAGCCCTGAAGAAGGTCGGGATCGTCGGCGCCGGCCTCATGGCAACCCAGCTGGCGACGCTCTTCCTTCGGCGGCTCGAGCTGCCGCTCGTTCTGCGCGACATCGACGAGCAGGCCCTCGAACGGGCGCGCGATGCGATCGAGGCCGAGCTGGCCGGCCTCGTCGCGAAGGGTCGCTACGACGAGGGCAAGGCGCGCTTCCTCGCCTCGCTCGTGACCACGACGACCGGCTACGACGAGTTCGCTGATTGCGACCTGGTGCTCGAGGCGGTCTTCGAGGAGCTCGAGGTCAAGCGGGACGTTTTCGGCAACCTCGAGGCCGTCGGCCGGCCGGACACCGTCTTCGCCACGAACACCTCCGCGCTCTCGGTGACGCAGATGGCGGCGGGTCTCGAGCACCCCGAACGCGTCGTCGGGCTCCACTTCTTCAACCCGGTCGCGCTGCTTCCCCTCGTCGAGCTGGTCCGCGCCGAGCGGACGGACGACGCCACACTCGCGACTGCGTGGTCGGCGGCCGAGAACCTGCGCAAGCGACCAGTGCTCGTCGCCGACGCGCCCGCGTTCGTCGTGAACCGCGTCCTTACGCGACTGCTGACGGTCGTGCTCGGCGCCGTCGAGCGCGGCAACACCGTGGAGGAAGCCGACGAGGCGATCCTCCGCCTGGGGCTGCCGATGGCCCCGTCCGTGCTCCTTCAGATGGTCGGACCAACCGTCGCGTTGCACGTGCTCGAAACGCTCCACGAGGCGTACCCCGACCGCTTTCCGCTCTCGCAGACGCTCGCCAATTACGCGCAGGGTCGTGAGGAGATCGCCTCCGCCGAACACGATCCCCTGTCTCCGGACGAGATCCTCCGACGGGCGCTGGAAGGCATGGCGGACGAGGTGCGCCACCTCCTCGACGAAGGTGTCGTCGCCGGCCGGGAGGACGTCGACACGGCGCTCATCCTCGGCGCGGGCTTTCCCTTCTGGCTCGGCGGGATCACAAAGTACCTCGAGCAGACGGGTGTCTCCGGCGAGCGCACGAGCGCATCGGCCTGAGCGTCACCCCAAACCGCAGCAAATGGGATATGCTGCGAGGGCGCAGCTCGCCAAGGGGTTATCGCGAGCCCGCCTCTCATTAGAAAGTTGCAGCACGTGGACGTGCTGCCTCGATGCAAGAGACGACCGAGCAACCGACGCTAGCGCCGGAGGCGGCAAACGGTCTCACCGTGGCCGCCGCCCGCGCCAAGGACTGGGCCGGGGAGCCGTTCCTCAGGCCCGACGAGGACCCTGCCTCCGTGCTGGCGCCGGGCACTGCGCGCCGACTTGCGCTCGACGACGCGCTCGAGGAAATGGAAGCCGGGCTGGCTAGCCCCTCGTACGAGTGGAAGCGCCGCTACGCGCTGATGCTCGGACTCGAGCGTGTCCTCTCCGATCACCCCCCGCACCTCGCCTCGGGGACGGAGCTCCGGCGCCACCAGATCGATGCCCTAGCGGGGATGCTGACGGAGCTGATCGCCGCAGCTCAGCAGGCACCGGAGCCCGTCAACGGAAACGGCAACGGCGCCTACGGGGAGGTCGAAGAGGAAGAGGAGGACGAGTCGGCAGCGGTCGCCGAGGCGGATGACGAGGAGCTCCCCCTGCCGCTCTCGCCGGAGGAGGACCCCGGCGCTGTCCGACGGTTCCGCTTTCGGCATCCGACGGCATCGGGGAAGACGATCGCGGCAGCCGGCTTCGTCGAAGCGGCTCGAACGCTCGGCGTCCTGATCCTCACCCACCGCCGGCTCCTCGTCTCGCAGTTCAACCGCGACCTCGCGGGGGAGGGCTACGGCGACCGGATCGTCGAGGCCGTCGACAAGGGCGGGGAGCCGCCCAAGCCGAACCCGCTCACGATCCAGACCTACGCGTGGTTCGCTCGCCACTCGAAAGACCTGAATCCGGATGCGTACCACCTCGTCATCGCCGACGAGGCCCACACCGCGCTCGGCGAGAAGACGAGCGCCGCGATCCGCGGCTTCACGAACCCGATCTACATCGGCATGACCGCGACGGAGCAGCTGATCGCGAAGCAGGTCTCCGACGTCTTCCCCGCCTCGGTCGACGACCTGCCGCTCGGGGACGCGGCGCGGCGTGGCCTGATCGCCCCGCTCCGCTCTCTGCGCGTGCCCCCGGCGGCCGCCATCCATACCGTGCCGATCGTGGGCGGCGACTTCGAGGAGCGCGCCCTGGCCCAGGCCCTCGACCACCAGGCTCTGAACCAGGCGGCCGCGAGCCTCTACCGCGACCGCTTCGACACGACGCCGGGAATCGTCTACGCGGCGGGCGTCGACCATGCCTACAACCTCGCGAAGGAGTTCCGGGCGGCAGGTCTCAAAGCGGAGGCGGTCAGCGGCCGGACCCCGCCCGTGAAGCTCGCGGAGATCCTCGCCGCCTACGAGCGCGGCGAGATCGACGTCCTGATCAATGCGATGCTGCTGGCGGAGGGCTGGAACTCCCCGCGTGCGACGGTCTGCATGCACCTCGCGCCCACGGCCAGCAAGCGCGTCTACCAGCAGCGGATCGGCCGGATCATGAGGATCCACCCGCGCAAGGAAGCCGGTGTCGTCGTCGACTTCGTGCCGAAGGCGGCGACCCACAACGAGCGCGTGGTCTCGCTCCACAGCCTGCTCGACTCCGACTTCTATCGCGAGGGCGCGCGGGTCACCCCGGCACCCCGCAGGCGGCAGCAGCGACGAGCCAGGCGGAAGCTCTCGCCGGCGCCGTGGCTCGTGCCCGTCACGGCGGACGTCAAGCGGCGGCTCAACGTGATCACGCGCGAGTGGCAGCGAGTCGATCCGCGCTTTCTCGACGAGGACGAGCAGCGCTACTGGGCGACGATCGCGGGCCGGAACGTCCGCTTCGACGAGCGAGTCGAGTTCGCGAAGAAGTTCACCGAGGGCGGCGCCTCGAAGGCGGCACTGGAGACCTTCCTCGCGACCTGCGCCGCCGAGAACCCGAACCGGCGGCTGCGAATGACGGCTCTGGCCGACCGCGTCTCGATGATCGTCGACCGGGCCGACTTCGACGACCTCGTCACGCTCGTCACTCAGGCGCCCACGTGGGAGAAGGATCGCGTCCAGGGCGTGCGGACGCTCCTGCGCGCGATCGGGGAGGGCAAGGCCGACGCGCCGGAGCAGATCCTCTCGCGGTGGATCTGGCGTCTCGCGCGGGCTACGCGGAAAGTGCAGGACCGCCGCGCGAGCGCCGAGTTCCCCGAGGCCAAGCGGCTGCTCGGAGCGCTCGCAAACTCGCGCGGTCACCGGCATGAAGAGAACGCGGCGAAGCTCGTCAACGCCGCTCTCGTCCAGCCGCTCGAGGTCGGAGCGGCTCTGCTCGCCTCGGCCGAGGGCTACACGCCGCGCGCGAACCAGCTGATCGACGCCGCAAGGGAGAAGCTCGGCTCGCTGCAGGAGGTCGCCCACGCGCTCGCCGAGAACCTGCCGGCGCCGAAGCAGCCCAGCGGCCGGTCGCGGCGTCGCCGTCGGCGGCGCAAGAAGAAGGGGCAGGGGCAGGGCCAGGGCCAGCAGCAGGGCCAGAACGGCAAGCGTCAGCCCCAGGCTTCACGGGACGGCAAGCCGGCGGACCGTGCGGAGCCGGAGCCGCCGACGGCGGAGACCGCGCCGGTGGCCGAGTCCGCGAAAGAACCGTAACGCCGGCCGGGAACGAAGGACCGTAGACCGTGGTCCTGCTCATCGGGATCGCCTTTCTTGCCGGCGTGGTCACGGCCGTCTCGCCGTGCGTTCTTCCGGTGCTGCCCGTTGTCTTCGCGGGCGGCGCCTCCGGCGGCGGGCGGAGGAGGCCGCTGGCGATCGTCTCGGGCATCGTCGTCGCCTTCACTGCGTCGCTCCTCATCGTGACGTGGCTCCTCCGGACGCTGGGGTTGCCCGAAGACCTGCTCCGCGACCTCGCGATCGCCTTGCTCTTCGTGGTGGCGGCGATGCTGATCTTCCCGCAGCTCGGCGTGCTGATCGAGCGGCCGCTCGCGCGTCTGACCCGCCGCCCGGGCGGCGACCTCGGCGGGGGCTTCGTGCTCGGCTTGAGCCTCGGGATCGTCTTCATCCCCTGCGGCGGCGTCATCCAGGGCTACATCGCGGCGCAGTCTGCGAGCGTCGGCGATCTCGGCGCCAAGGGGATCGCCGTCACGATCGCGTACGCCCTCGGAGTCGCGGTGCCGATGCTCGCGATCGCTTACGGCGGCCGCGCCGCGGCGTCCGGGCTCCGGTCGTTCCGCTCGCATGCACGCGAGGTCCGGGTCGCGCTCGGAGTCGTCATCGCCGCCTCGGCGTTCCTGATCGTCTTCCACGTCGACCGGACGCTGCAGACGAAGATCGGCGACTACACGAGCTCGTTGCAGCACGCGGAGAAGAGCTGCTTCGCCCAGCGCAAGCTCGGCTACCGCTGCAATCGCGAAACCGTTGACCTCGCCGACTACGGAGCGGCGCCCGAGTTCCAGGGGATCTCGAACTGGTTCAACTCGAAGCCGCTCAGCACCGAGGGGCTGCACGGAAAGGTCGTGCTGGTCGACTTCTGGACCTATTCGTGCATCAACTGCCTGCGGACGCTCCCCCACCTGAAGGCGTGGTGGAAGGACTACGAGCGGAAGGGCCTCGTGATCGTGGGCGTCCACACCCCCGAGTTCGCGTTCGAGGCGAAGCCCTCGAACGTCGAGGAGGCCGTCAAGCAGCTCGGCGTGAAATGGCCGGTCGCGCTCGACCCCGCGTACGGAACGTGGAAGGCCTACGGGAACCAGTACTGGCCTGCCGAGTATCTGATCGACAAGGACGGCCATGTCCGAAACGCCCATTTCGGCGAGGGGGAGTACGACCGGACGGAACGGTTGATCCGCCAGCTGCTCGGCGAGCCGGGGCCGGCCCAGGCCGAGCTCGCGGACATGGCGCCGACAGAGGTCGTGACGCCAGAGACGTACCTCGGCTTCGCCCGGGCCGACGACCGCTACGTCGGCGATCGGGTGTTGCCGAACGCACCGCAGGCCTACCGGCTACCTGCACGCGACTTGGCCCAGAACGACTGGGCCTTCGGCGGCACCTGGACGGTCGAGGACGAGCGGGCCATCTCGGGGCGGGGCGCGCAGATCGGCCTCCACTTCCACGCGCGGAACGTCTACATCGTCCTCGGCGGCGAGGGCCGCGTCGGCGTCTCGGTCGATGGCCGTCGCACCCGGACGCTCGTCGTGTCGGGGATCGGGCGCCTTTACGTGGCGGTGACCGCGCGCACCACGGTCGATGCACAGCTGCGCCTGAAGTTCACCCCGGGCGTCTCGGCCTACTCGTTCACCTTCGGGTGATCACTGCTCGCGCGGTCCCGGGTCGGATTCCCCGTTCCCGGACTCACGCTCCCGGAGATAGCGCGTGAGCTCGGCCGCGAGCGCGTCGCCCGAAGGGATGTCGACCTCTTCCTCGACGGTGTCCGCACGCCGCTCGAGCTCCTCGACGTATGCCGAGGTCTCCTCGTCGGTCGCCACCGCCTGGCTCACCTGCTCCTCGTAGCTCTCGCCGGCCTGGTCGAGCTCCGCCGTGTCGATGTCGATGCCGAGCAGCCCGCCCAGCCGCTCACAGAGGGCGGCGGCGGCGCGAGGGCTCGGGGTCAGCGAGACGTAGTGCGGCACGGCGGCCCAGAGGCTCGCTGAAGGGATGCCGGCGCGGTTGCAGCCGTCGTGGAGCACGCCGACGATCCCTGTGGGACCCTCGTAGCGGGAGGTCGAGAGGCCCAGTTCCTGCACGAGCTCCTGGCTGGAAGCGCTGCCGGTGACGGGCGCAGGACGCGTGTGAGGCACGTCGGCGAGCAGCGCGCCGAGCGTGACGACCAGCTCCACGCCGAGCTCTTTGGCGTGACCGATGAGGAGGTCGGTGAACGTGCGCCAGCGCACGTTCGGCTCGATTCCCAGCAGCAGGACGACGTCACGGTCGAGCTTCCGCGGCCGCGCATGGTAGAAGGCCGTCTCCGGCCAGTCGATCTGCCGGGTGACGCCGTCGACCAGTGAGACGTGCGGCCGCGTCGCCTGGAAGTCGAAGAAGCTCTCGGGATCGACGTCCGCGAACCGGTCGGCCCCCCAGAGGCGCGCGAGGTAACCGGCGGCAAGGGACGCAGCCTGCGCACCGTCGTTCCAGCCCCTGAAAGCGGCGACGAGAACCGGGCGCGTCAGCTCCGGCCGGGAATCGACCCGAAGCTCGCTGTCCGCCATTCCAGAAGTCTACGTAGGGGCGGGCGCAAGAGACGCAGGCGGTCGCCAGAAAGCCGTCACCAGCGCGACCACGCCGAGCCAGGCGGTCGCGGCCAGCGCGACGTGGAGCAGGACGAGGTACCACGGCAGGTGCAGCCGGTACTGGAGCTCGCCGAGACCGGCCTGTGCGAGCAGGATGCCGAGCACGCCGAGGGAGGCCAGGAAGAGCCGCGGCGCGCGCGAGCGCCTCGCCGCTAGGTAGCCGAGCAGGAAGAGGAACGAGCACCCGAACACCGCGACGGTCCCTGCGTGCGCGTAGACGACGGGCTCAAGGCGGGCAAGGCGCTCGACATGCTCCGTGCCACCGCCCGAGTGCGGCCCCGCCGCGGTAGCGAGCGAGCCGCTGACCAGCAATGCGAGGCCGGCGACCGCGACGCCGACACCGAGCCGCTGCAGCTCCCTCGGCACGAGCGCCTCGGCCGATCCTCTCACACGCTCGTAGGCCAGGAACACCAGGACCACCGCACCCGCGATCAGCAGCATCGAGAGCAGCAGGTGAGCAGCGACGACGGGCCAGCGCAGGTCGGTCTGGACGGCGAGATACCCAAGCGGCGCCTGCGCGAGCGTCCCCGCGAACAGCGCAACGGCCAGGCGCCGGCCTCCTCTCCCCAACGGCGTCCACCAGGCCGCCGCCGCAACGAGCAGCGTCAGGAGGATCGTGACGCCCCCGACAAGCCGGTTTCCGAACTCGATGAAGGCGTGATAGTCCTTCGCCGGAAGCGGATGGCCGGCCTCGCACCCCGGCCAGTGCTCGCACCCGAGGCCCGAGTCCGTCAGCCGCACCGCCGCGCCGGTCGCCACGATCAGCCAGAGCGCGAACAGCTCGAGCGCGACCAGGCGCAGGAACCACGCCGGCGAGAGTGCAAACGCGCGCACACGTCCCGCGACCGAGGTGGACTCGACGTGCACGCAGATCAGCCTACCCCCGACCCCGTCGTCAAATGAGCGGTTCCAGCACCTCCCGCGCGGGGTAGCCGTCGGCGCCGTCGACGGGCGTCGGACGCGAGCCCAGGAAGAGCGGCCGGTCGGCCGCGTTCAGCAGGACGGGCATCAGGTCGCCACCGCGAAGCTGCCCGAGTGCCCCCTCGCCGCAGTCGAGCTCGCCGAAGCTCGCCACGGAATCCGCCCGAACCCCAGGGCCCACGACGAGGAGCGGAACCGGGTCGCCGGAGTGAATCACGTCGGGCGAGGGCGGTGTGGCATGGTCGCCGGTGACGCACACCACGGCGTCGTCGATCGGGAGGTCGCCGAGCTCGGCGTCGAGCTCCTCGATCGTGCGGCGCTTGACCTCGGGATCCTTCGTGTGGCCGGCCTCGTCGGCCCGCTTGTCGTGCAGGTAGACAAACGTGTCGCCCCGTTCGAGACGTTCTCGCGCCAGAGCGAGATCGAGGGGGCGCTCCACCGGGTCCAGCCCGACACAGCGTCCCAGGCCGCGGAGGAACGCCGACTGCGCGACGAACGCTCCGCTCACGCCGTGGCGCTCGAGGAAGGTGGGCACCGGCTTCGGACGGCCGAACCACTTGAGCGTGATCGTGTTGAAGCGCTCACCGTCGAGCCTGCGCATGACCTCGCGCGTCCAGGCCTCGCAGGCCCGGGCGGTACGGTCGGCCTCGGGCGCAGCCGGGCGCGGCCGCAAGAGCGGATACCACGCGCGGAAGAATGCGTCCGTGTCCGTGACACGGTCGTCGGCGCCTCCCGCGATGCGAAGCACGGCCTCGCCGCGCCAGACGTGCTCGAGCGAGAACGTCAACCCGTCGACCTCGATGCCGTCACAGCGATCGACGAGTCTCACGGCGTCGTCTCCGTCACGCTCCGCGTCGGGGCGCCCGGTGATCCACCAGCCGTCGTCGCGGCGCTCCACCGGCCGCAGCGCTGCGTAGGCGAAGACGTGCTCGCGGCTCACGGCCTGGCCGCGTCCGACCGCCTCGAAGACCGCGCGTCCCGGAAATTCCTCCGGGCGGTAACCCAGCATCGACCAGTGAGCCACCTCGCTGGAGGGTGCGCGCCCCGGACCGACCGCGTAGAGCAGGCCGCACGATCCCCGGGCGGCGAGCGCGTCGAGGTTGGGCGTCGCCGCGGCCTCATTTGCCGTCCGTCCGCCGAGGACGTCGTGAGCGCGGTCGCCGAGCCCGTCCAGCAGGACGAGGACGATCGGAAGCACGCGCGGACGCTAACTCAATACACGGGCACCGAGTCGACGCCTGGGCGAGGGTTCAGCTTGGCCCCGACGCACAAGCGGCCGCCCTTGGGCGGCCGCTCGCGCTGCTTCCGGCGCCACTGACCCCTAGAGGCGCCGAACTGTGCGGGTCGGGCTGTAGCCGGCGAGGTAGCCGGCGCCCGCCTGGTTCACGGACATCGCGACCCGGATCCGTGACTTGCCCTTCGGAAGCTTGAGCCGGAAGACCGCGCTCGACTTGCCGCCGAGGCGGACCTTCTTCAGCGTCACCCACTGACCGAACCGGGAGAGCCGCTGAGCCATGACCGAACGTCCGGCGTGCGACGTGGCCGACTGGACAGCGGTCGTGAACTTCCCGTTCCGGTACGAGAGCCTGATGCGAGGGCGAACCTGCACCATGACGTTGATGCTCGTGCGTCCGTTCCAGCGAGCCTGATAGTTCGTCAGGATCTTCGGAGCGGGCGAGAGGATCAGCTGCCACACGCCGCCGGTTGTCGTCTTCAGCGTGGTGAGCTGCGCGAACGACGCCTGCGGGTATGGCTGCTGGTAGATCGTCACGTTCTGGTCGGCGAGGCCGCTCGAGATTGAGCCCGAGAGGGTCACGGCCTGGCCATAGACGATGATCGGCAGGGAGGCGCCGATCGTGACCGCCGGAGGCGGTCCGGTGACCTTGACGACACCCTTGACGGCGGAGTTCAGGCCGTCGTGGTAACGGTAGGTCCCCGAAGCGTTGAAACGGTGCGAATACGACTTGCCGGGCCCCAGGATCGGCGAGACGAACGAACCGTTGTTGGACACGACCTGGTGGTTCCGTGTGTCCGTGTTCGTCCACTTGACCGTGTCCCCCGTCTTGATCGTCACCGTCGTGGGCGAAAACGCTGAGCGCTTGATCAGCACTGTCTTCGTCGCTGTCGACGACGGTGTGGCCGGAGCCGCACCGACCACGAGCGCCGCGACGGCAACGAGCGGCAAAAGAAGCTTTTTCATGACCACTAACCCCTTCTGTTGGCGTCTCGAC
Organism: Gaiellaceae bacterium; assembly: GCA_035554095.1. Taxonomy (GTDB): domain Bacteria; phylum Actinomycetota; class Thermoleophilia; order Gaiellales; family Gaiellaceae; genus 13-2-20CM-68-14. Next base: position 49,909 of record DATMIX010000034.1, read on the forward strand.
ATTGCTTAAAACGGAAACACGCCTGAAAAGTTGCGGGTGTAATTACACGCTTCTTACGCGGAAGGAGGTTTCAATCCGCGAAGAATGCGAGCGACGCCCGCCGGGACCAGCGAAGCCCAATCGCCGCCGTCTCTGAGCGCCGCGCGGACGTCTGCCCCCGAGAGCGTCTTCACTGCGCCCTCGTCGAGGACCACGACCTCGTAGCCGGCCTCGCGCAGCCTGTCGAGCTTGGTGCCGCCCCAGGTGGAGAAGAGACGAAGGTACTGCGTGACTCCGGGCGGAACGTATGCCGGCCACAGCTCCGGCTCGTTGACCGGAAACGGAATCACGTGCACGCCGGCCGGCTCGAGGCCGAGGTCCGCGGCGGCGGCCTTGACCATCAGCAGTCGCTCGGCATAGGAGTAGGGGTTCGACTCGGGAAGGTGTCGAAGCGGGTCGCTCGCCTCCGGCCTGATGCGGGCCGGATCGGGGTTGGTGATCCCGATCCAGATCTCGTCAGAGCGCTCCGCCGCTCCGCGCAGGTAGTCGAGGTGACCGTTGTGGAACGGCTGGAAACGGCCGTGGATCATCCCGCGCTTCGAGGTCACAACGGCGGACGTTCTAGACGACGGCGACTCCGGAGCCGGCCTCGACGCGGCCGATCCTCCGGATGTACAGGCTGCGCGCCGCGAACTCCGCCTCGAGCGCCACTCCCTGGTCCGCCGGCAGCGAGACGAGCAGCCCGCCCGCCGTCTGCGGATCGAAGCCGAGCGCGACGATCGCCTCGGGTGCGCCGTCGACGGCGACGTGAGCGGCGGCGAAGTCGCGGTTCCGCGGGTCCCCGCTCGTCCTGACGCCCTTCCGGGCGAGGTCGAGCGCCCCGTCGATAGCCGGGAGACGCTCCCATTCGAGCACCAGCCGGCAGCCGCTCCGTTCCGCGACCTCGTGGGCGTGGCCGAACAGCCCGAAACCGGTGACGTCCGTGACGGCGTTGGGTGTCCGCGCCCGCAGGACCTCCGCGGCGTCCTTGTTGAGCGTGCGCATCCAGCCGACGGCACGCTCGAGCTGCTGGGAGCCGGAAAGGCCCTGCTTGTGGCCGGTCATGATCAGCCCCGTGCCCAGGGGCTTCGTCAGGAAGAGGGAGTCACCCGGGCGGGCACCGTTCTTCGGCCAGATCCCGTCGGGGTGGACGGTGCCAACGACCGCGAGCCCGTACTTCGGCTCCGCGTCGCGAATCGTGTGCCCGCCGGCCAGGAGCGCGCCGGCGGCCCTCACCTGCTCGTCCGCGGCCGCGAAGACCCGCGCCAGGACCTCGGTCGGCAGCTCCTCGGGGAAGGCGGCGATCGAGAGGGCGAGCAGGGGCGTGCCCCCCATCGCGAAGACGTCGTTGAGCGCGTTCGTCGCCGCGATCGCGCCGTAGTCGGCCGCGTCGTCGACGACCGGCGGGAAGAAATCGAGCGTGAAGATCAGCGCCCGCTCGTCGTCGAGGCGGTAGACCGCCGCGTCGTCCGCAGGCGCAAGCCCGACGAGCAGGTTCTCGGCCTCGACCGGCACGAAGCCCTGCAGCAGCTGCTCGAGCCTCGCTGCGGAGTATTTGGCGGCACACCCGCCGCAGGAGGCGAGGTCGGTGAGCTTGACGGTGGCGGCTTCGAGATCCATGGCTCCCCGGAGTCTCGGGACCTTAGCTCAGTGTCCCTTTCGTCCAGAGACGTTTCACCGGTTCGACTTATTCCCGCCCGAGGCGAACAAAAAGCGGCGGCCAAGGCCGCCGCTTTGTCAGGGGAGAGGAGGAGCCGCAAAGACTCCTGCTTTGTTCGTCCCGGGTCTCGCTAGCCCTTCTCGATCGGCACGTCGACGAGGTTCCCCCACTCCGTCCACGAGCCGTCGTAGTTCTTGACCGTCTCGTAGCCGAGCAGCTCCCGCAGCACGAACCACGTGTGTGCGCTGCGCTCGCCGATGCGGCAGTAGGCCGTGACCTCCTTCTCGGGCGTCACGCCCTTCCCCTCGTAGAGCGCCCGAAGCTCGTCGACGGGCTTGAACGTTCCGTCGTCGTTCACCGCCTGAGCCCAGGGAATCGACTGCGCGGTCGGGATGTGGCCCGCGCGCTGGGCCCCCTCCTGCTCGTAGCCGGGTGGCGAGACCAGCTCGCCCGAATACTCCTGTGGGCTGCGAACGTCCACGAGCGCCTTCTCGTGCGCGCCGATCCCCTGCTTGACATCATCGCGATACGTCCGGATCGACTCGTCCCTTTCGGCGGCCTTGTACTCAGCCTGCGCCGGCGCGGGGGCTTCCGCGGTCAGCTCGCGACCCTCGTCCACCCACTTCGTTCGCCCGCCGTCGAGGATCCGGACATCCTCGTGCCCGTAGATCTTGAGGTACCAGTAGGCGTAGGCGGCGAACCAGTTGTTCTTGTCGCCGTAGAGAACGATCGTCGTGTCGTTCGAGATCCCGCGTTCGCTCATGAGCCGCTCGAACGCCGGCCTCTCGATCAGGTCGCGCTCGATCGGATCCAGCAGGTCGTCGCGCCAGTGGAGCTTGATCGCCCCCGGGATGTGGCCCTCGTCGTAGAGGGTCGGGTCCTCATCGACCTCGCCGACGACAACCGTCTCGTCGTTCCGGTGGTCGTCCAGCCAGTCGGTGGTGACGAGCACCGCCTTCGCGTATCCGTTCTCCGCCATCTCGCCTCCCATTACTTTTGAAAGTAAAGTAACGCTACCTCAAAGCTCGGCCGCGCCGGGCTAGAGCTCGCCCGGCGTCCGGATGATCTTCCAGAGCATGTAGACGCCGAGTACGACCGCGAGGCAGAACCCGCCGAATGCGAGCCACTGCAGGTCGTGAACGCGCGCGAGCAGCGCGGACGAGAGCAGTAGGCCGAGCACGATGATCGACGCGCCGATCCGGTTCGCGACCGAGCGCATGACGTGCTCGAGGCCGTCGAGGTCGGTCGGGACGACGCCGACCTTCAGCGTCCCTGTCTCCAGCCGGTCTGCGATCTGAATGACCCGGCGCGGCATCCGCGCCAGCGGCCCGAGCTGGGTGAAGAGGACACCGGTCAGCTGGTCGGGCTCGAGCCGCCTCTCCGCCTCGCTGAGCATCAGGCTCCGGGCCTCGCCCTCGAGCAGGCCGATCGGGTCGAGCTCCGGGTCGAGCGAGCGCGCGATCGAATCGGCCTGCGCAAGGGTCTTGCCCACGAGCGCGAACGACGGCGGCAGCCTGATCCCGAAGTCGAGGCAGATGCGCTGCAGGTCCGCGAGCGCCTCGCCCGCGCGGATCTTGGCGAGCGGCCGCCAGTGGTAGCGCGGCAGCTTGCGCCGCAGCTCGTGCACGAACGCGGGCTTGTCGGACTCGAGGGCGTCAACGAGAGCGCGAGCAGAAGGCTGGCGGCATCGTCGGCGCGGTTCCGCGCGATCGCGAGCAGGAGGAGGGAGAGAGTCGTCCTGGTCTCGTCGTCGAGACGGCCGAGCAGGCCGAAGTCGAGGAGCGCGAGGCGCCCGTCGTCGGTCAGCAGAACGTTGCCCCGATGCGGATCGGTGGTGCGGAGGATTCCGAGATCGAGCTCGACTTGCTCGAGCACTCCGGGTCGCCGTACCTTGACGACGACCTCACGCCCGTCCTTGAGCAAACCGGCATGGACCTGTGCGATCGAGGCGCTCGCGAGCGGCTCGGGCTCGACGCGGGCGAACACC
>DATMIX010000035.1:0-34148 GCA_035554095.1 Gaiellaceae bacterium
ACGATCCGGTGGTACGAGTTGAAGCTCGGCGCGGTGAGGCCGCAGAGCCCAGGCAGGTGCTCGAGCACGCCCGCGACGAAGGAGCGTGCCTCGGCGGAGAGGAGGTCCGGCGCCGAGGCTTCGTGGAAGCGATTGCGCTCACCCGCCCAGAGCGAGAAGTGGACGTGTGCCCCGTTGCCGGCGTTGTCGGGCCACGGCTTCGGCGCCAGCGAGGCGACGAGGCCATGCCGGGCCGCGACCCCGCGAATGGTCTCGCGCACGAGCAGCTGCTCATCCGCGGCCTGCAGCGCGGGCGCGTGGCCGGTCGAGATCTCCTGTTGCCCGTGGCCGAGCTCGGAGTAGTACTGCTCGAGCGCGATGCCCTGCGCCTCGAGCCCGGCCGCGAGCTCGTCGACGTAGTCCTGCGCCGCGGTCGCTGCGATGGTCGAGAAGCAGAGGCCGGAGTCGAGCGGGACATAGCGCCCGTCCTCGCGCGTGGCGAGCGAGAACTCGTTCTCGAAGGCGGCCCGGAGGAGGAGACCGCGCTCCGCGAGCCGGGCCTCCATGCGCTTGAGGAACGACCGCTGGCAGACGGGCGCCGGCCGGCCGTCGAGAGCGGCGTGGTCGGTCAGGACGGCTCCGACGCGAGGGGCATAGGGCAGCACGCGGAAGGTGGCGAGGTCGGGGACGAGGCGGACCTCTCCAACTGGGCCCATTCCGTCCACGGGTTGGAGTTGGTCGAGCCCATTCATCGCCTGCATCCCGACCGTGAGCCCGATCCCGCTCTCCAGCCGTCCCTCGAGGCCTTGCCGGCTCGAGGCCTTCGCCCGCACGGTGCCGTCGTTCCCGCACCAGAGGAAGCGGATCAGGCGAAGACCGGCCTCGTCGGCCCTCTGAACGACCTCGGCCACGTCCATCGGGCGAAGCGTACGCCGCCGGGCCATGCGAACATATGTTCGTGGAGGCGACGATCCTGCACGCCGACCTCGACGCGTTCTTCGCGGCTGTCGAACAGCGGGACGACCCGAGGCTGCGTGGGCGGCCCGTGATCGTGGGGGCCTGGGTCGTGCTCGCCGCCAGCTACGAGGCGAAGGACCGCGGCGTGCGCACGGCGATGAGCGTCGCCCGCGCCCGTCGCCTCTGCCCCGCTGCGGTCGTGGTCGAGCCGCGAATGGCGGCCTATACCAAGGCCAGCCGGGCCGTGTACGACGTGTTCGAGGACATCTCGCCGCGCGTGGAGGGGCTCTCGATCGACGAGGCATTCCTCGACGTCCGCGGCGTGCGCCGCCTCTCGGGCTCGCCCACCCGGGTGGCGGCGAAGCTCCGGCACGAGGTGCGCGAGCGGGTCGGGCTCCCGATCACAGTCGGGATCGCGCGCACGAAGTTCCTGGCCAAGGTGGCGAGCGGGGTGGCCAAGCCGGACGGCTTGCTGCTCGTGCCGCCTGACCGCGAGCTCGCGTTCCTCCACCCGCTCCCGGTCGAACGCCTCTGGGGAGTCGGGCCGAAGACCGCCGGCCGGCTGCATGAGCTGGGAGTGGGGACCGTCGGCCAGGTCGCCCGGTTCGGCGAGGCGGAGCTCGTCGCCCTCCTCGGCCGAGCCTCGGGCAGGCACCTGTACGCGCTCGCCAACAACCGCGATCCCCGGCCCGTCCAGGGCGGCCGGCGCCGCGGCTCGATCGGGTCCCAGCGGGCACTGGGCCGCTCGCCCACCCCCTTCGAGGAGATCGACGCCTCGCTCGTCGGGCTCGTCGACCGGGTCACCCGCCGGATGCGGATCGCCGACCGCGTCGGGCGCACCGTCGTCCTCCGCCTGCGCTTCGGCGACTTCTCCAGGGCGACCCGCTCACACACGCTGCCCTACCCCACCGCGAGCACGCAGACGATCCTGAGCACGGCTCGAGGGCTGCTCGCCGTGGCGGCCCCGCTGATCGAGGAGCGCGGGCTCACGCTCGTCGGCGTGGCGGTCGGGAACCTCGGCGACGGCCGGTCGCTCCAGCTCGCGCTCCCGTTCGACGCCCACAGCAGCGACGAGCTCGACGCCGCGCTCGACGAGGTGCGGGTGCGGTTCGGCTCGAACGCGATCACCCGCGCCGTGCTCGTCGGCCGCCGCCGCGGGGTGGAGATGCCGCTGCTCCCGGATTAGCGCGCTCGACGCACTCGACCGGCTCGTGGAAACGCTCGAGGAGCCCGGCCCGCTGACGGCCGTGGAGGCGCTCGGAGGCTCGCTGTGGCACGATCCGCGACCGTGGATACGGGTCGGGTGGGAGCATTTTCGGTCTTGGCTGATCTCCCTGAAGCCGAGCGCGAAGAGCTTGCGGCCGCGATGAGCGAGGTCGAGGTCGCGGCAGGTGCCAAGGTCATCACGCTCGACGACTACGGAACCGCCATCTACTTCATCGAACAGGGAGAGGCCGATGTCCTGAGTGACGGTGGCGAGCCGGCCCAGACTGTCGGCCCCGGAGACACGTTCGGCGAGATTGCGCTCCTCCTTACGGGAGAGCGGACGGCCACCGTCGTGGCGCGTACGCCGATGCGGCTCCTCTCGCTCTCCGGTCAGGACTTCGAGCGCATCCGAGCACGCGTACCTGAGCTCGAACGCTCGCTGCGCCGCCTCGGCCTTGAGCGCGCCGGTCGTTAGACGCCGGGGGTCTTCGCCTCGTCAAGCCCTTCCCTAGCTCGCCGGCAGGGCTCCAAGAACTCGCTCCTCGACTCACGGAATCGAATCTGATCGTCCCTGTCAACCTTGATCTGATTTTCCAGCCGCATGCCTTCTGATCGTCGTCACGACGGTGTCAGTATTCGCTCGAACTCGATGTCTCCGGCGGTGTTGACGATCCGGATCGTCAGGGTGCCGCCGCCTGCAAGATCGAGCTCACCGAAGTTGAACCAGCGCTTCGCCTCCGTCCACGTCGTCACGGCGCCTGGCGACGGCGGGCCGAAGAAAGCGAGCCGCTGAGGGTTGAGCGTCGTGTCGAAGTCCATCGTCGGGAAGATGCCGGCGTTCATCGGCCCCGTCACGAGCTCGTGGACGGCGAATCCCGGGTCGCCGGAGAAGGGGACATATCGGAACGCCTCGGCGAAGTGGACGTCGGTCGTGATCCAGACGGTGTTGCGGATCGAGTGCTCCTGCATGAAGCGGAGGATGTCGAGCAGCTCGCGCTCGTAGCCCGTCGCCTGGTCGAAGTTCGCCCAGCCGTCGCGCCCGTTCGGAACCGCGGGGAACCCGGTCGGGATCGACATCGGCACGCTCGAGACGATCACCTTCCACGTCGCGTCCGAGGCGGCGAGCTTCTCCTTCAGCCAGGTCACCTGCTCGCGGCCGAGCATCGTTTTTGGATGTGCGTCCGTATCCGGCTCGAAATTCGGATCCCGGTACTGGCGCGTGTCGAGCACGAACAGCTCGAGGTTCTTGCCCCAGCGGAGCGAGCGGTAGAGGCGCACTGGGGTGTTCTCGGCGATCGCCACCGGCGTGTAGTCGAGAAACGCCCGGAGCCCGAGCGGCATCAGGTGCACGCCCGGGGTGAACGGAGGTGTGCTGCGGGTGTCGGTGAGGGGCCCGAAGTCGTTGACGACCTCGTGGTCGTCCCACACGCCGACGTAGTCGGTTCCTGAGAGCAGGCGCTGGAAGCCCGGGTCGGCGCGCGTGTAACGCCAGTGCGCCCGAAACGTCGGCAAGTCGGTAGCCGGCCCGAAGCTTCCCGGGATCTGCGCGTTCCCGTACATCCCGACGGCGGAGCAGGCGTTGTCGGCGTAGATGATGTCGCCGAGGCCCACGAAGACGTCCGGTTGCCGGGCGCGGACCGTCTCCATGATCGGCATGCCCTCGGCCGCGTCGCGGCAGACGTTCTGCCCGTTGAGATCGCCCCCAAAGGCAAGGCGAAGCGGCGCGGCCTCGCGGTCCCTGGGCGCAGTGCGGAAAGTTCCCTCTGCGACAGGCCCGTGCGACGAGCCGTGCCCGAGCACGCTGAACCAGGCGTGGTAGCGGTACGTCGTCCCCGGCCGGAGATGCTCGAGCGGGACGCGGACGGTGAAGTCGTCCGCCGCCTGTGCCCGCGCGCGCGCGATCCGGCCGTGCCGTCCGCCGGAGAGAACGACATTCAGCGTTGCCTCGCGGTCTGCCCGCGCCCAGAGCAGCGCCGAGGACGACGTGACGTCGCCGACGATGACGCCGTGCGTGATCGCGGCGGCGGGCCCCTTGTGCTTGGCCGCGGCGACACCCGCGCCGCCTGCTCCGAGGCCCAGAAGCACGGTCGCGAGGATGAGCCCGATGATCTTCGACATCGCTCCCCCCTTCTTCCCAGTGGAGCCGCAGACGCCGCTAGGCTTTGCCACGTTTCTGTCCGACGATTCTGCGCCTCGATGGTCCGAGAGGCAAATCTGTCCGAGGCGCTCGTTCAGGCAGCTCGCTCGACCTGCCCGAAGGCGTCCGCTCATCCGCTTTTCTCGCGAGGCCGCGAAGGACATCGGACCCGACCGTCAAAAGAGTCCCGCTCAATGGGAATCAACGCCTCCAACCGAAACGTCGCCGGCGAGCTGCTTGCCCTCGCGACCGAGGTGGATTCGCTGACGAAGTCGCTCGTGCGAACGCAGGAGGAGCGTGCCCGCGAGCTGACGCGCCGGCAGCACTTCGAGCAGGAGAGCATCGACCTCGCCGCCGCGGTCACCCATGCGCGCGAGCGTGCGAAGGTGGCGGAGCGCGACCTCGGCCGCCTCGCGGCGGAGCTCGAGTCGAAGACGGAGACCGCGCGGGTCCGTGAGCACGAGCTCCAAACGCGCCTGGACGAAGCGAACGACATGATCGAGCGGCTGAAGCGGGAAGTCGCGAGCAAGGAGCGGAAGCGCCTGCAGCTGGAGACGGACCTGAGCGACGTCATGCAGAACCTCCGCCACGCAGCGGCCGAAGCTGCCCTGCCCACGCGAACCTTCCCGGACGCCGACTCAGAGCCGACGCACGTCGGCTGGTAGCGCTAGCCGCGTTCGCAGGAGCAGACGGGCTCGCCCAGGTCGCGCCGCTCGTAGCGGCGGCCGCACCGTGCGCATGTCGGCGGGAGGATCTGAGCCCGGACGAGCAGCGCGCGCATCATCGCCGCCCAGAGGACGAGGTAGGGGATGGCGAGCGCAGGATCCTTCATGAGGGCGTTATCGGCCCGTTTTCCCGCTTCTTTACCCCTCGAAGACGGCTAGTTGGCCTCGCTAGAATGATCTGCGTGAGCTGGCTCTCGATCGCGCTGCTCGTCGGCGCGGTCCTCGCCGTCATCGGCGCCGAGTGGCCGCGTCTCGCTCAATCCGTCGGCCTCGAGGCGAGGCGGCGCCGCAGCCGCGAGCGCCGGAAGGCCCAGTTCCGGCTGCTGCGGACGGAGCGCGACGTCGACGAGAGCGACGAGTTCGCGGCGAGCGTCGAGCGCGACCTCTCGCAGCTCCCGACGATCGACGAGCGCGACCGGACCTAGCCCACCACGAACCGGGCGCGAAGCGTCCGCGTGTTCGGCAGGATCGGCCCGGTGTTCTCCATGTTCTTCGCCTCCTGGTAGTCGGATGCTCTGACCACGAGGGTGTGCGTGCCGCCGCGGAGGCCGCCGACCGAGATTGCGGCCCGCCCGCGCCGGTAGCGCGCGGCCACGGCCTGCCCGTCGACGTTCGCGTGCAGCGAGGCCGGATCGACACCCGAGCCGCGGTCGACCAGCCGGAGGGACAGCCTGCCGTCCCGCCGCACGCGACGCGTGAGGAGGCGGATGGTGGGCGGCTTCGTGTCGCCGATCCAGAACCTGAAGGTGAACGTTCCGGAGGCACGCCGGTTCGGTGTGTCGAAGACGATGTCATAGAGACCCGCATCCGGCCTGACCGCGCCCGCCGCCGGGCTGGGGCGGTCGAATGTCGGCAGATAAGGGTTGAGGTTGAGCGGCAGGCCGGCGTAGCCGGTGAGGCGGTTCTCGTCGCCTGCGCGCACGACACGTGGCTGGACGTGCACGCCGGGCGCCCGCGAGAGGACGGCGACCCCGAAGTTCGCCGCCGGGCGGCGGAGCCGGAAGCGAAACACCTGCTCGGGCCCGCGCAGGCACCGCGCGATTCCGAACGGCGACGGATTCGTCGGATACCGGTAGCACGAGGCCCGCGCGGCCCGGCCCTTGGTGTTCCCCCGGTAGGTGCCGGTGCGGCTCAGTCGGCCGTGCCTGGCGCGCCCGAGCTGCGGGGCGGTGGCGCGCCCCCAGAACGGGATGCGCCGCGTCGTCGTGCCGCGGGTGAGCACGAGGAAGCCGGTGATCTCGCCCTCGGCCGAACCGGTCTTGGTCGCTCGAACGGCAAGCGCTCCGGGCACGGCCGCGATCGTGTCCGCCGAGACGCCGACTCCCGGGACGCCGTGCTGGACATTGACGCTGACGGTCCACGGGCCGGCGCCTCCGCCGGCGTCGCTCAGGTCGACGTTCCTCGTCACCGACGTGTTCCCCCGAAGGAAGCCGAACGAGACGGCGGTCGGTGCCGCGAAGACCAGCGGCGTGTTCGCCTCGGCGAGGTCGATCAGGCCACCCCCCTCACGCGTCGCCGGCACTTCCTGGCGATGGGTGACGTCGGTCCAGACGGGACGGCCCGTGAGGACCAGCGCAGACTTGATCTGCGCGGGCGACCAGGTCGGGTGGCGCTGGAGCAGAAGCGCTGCGCCCCCGGCGACGTGTGGCGCGGCCATGCTCGTACCGCTGAACGAATCCCAGCCCGAGGGCACCGACGAGTAGATGTTGACGCCGGGGGCGCTCACGTCAGGCTTGAAGCCGAGGTCGATCCCGCTCGGCCCGCCGGACGAGAAGCTGGCGATGTCGTCGTTCTTCGTGACGGCCGCGGCGGTCAGCGCCCTGGCTGCGTTCCCGGGCGAGGAGATGGAGCCGAACCCGAAATCGTCGAAGTCGTTGCCCGCGGCGACGACCGGCACGACTCCCGCGGCGGCGGCACCGTTCAGCGCCTTCACGACGATGTCCCGCTCGACGTCGATCTCCGGCTCGCCCAGGGAGAGGTTGATCACGTCCATCCCGTCTGCGACCGCGGCGTCGATCCCCTTGACGATCTCAGGCGAGTTGCCGTCGAGCCCGACGCCGGGGGTCGGCACCGTCAAGACCTTGTAATTGCCCAGGTACGCCCGTGGCGCGACTCCCGAGACAGGCTTGCCACCCAGTTGGGTCGCGTTGTAGTCGCCGGCCGCGATCCCGGCGACGTGGGTTGCGTGCTCGGAGTTCTCCGGGTCGAACGGCCGGGACGCGTACTTCCATTTCGTCCCCCGCGGCGGGAACGCCCGCGCGACGATCACCTTCGCCGTCGTGAATTTTGTGTTCCCCTTCGGGAAGCCTGGAGGCGCGGAGAAGCCGGCGGGGCTGAAGAACCGGTGCGCCTGGTCGACGCCGTCGTCGATGATCCCGATCTTCACTCCCTCGCCGGCAGTCGTGAGGCCGGGGCCCCACAGGGCCGGCGCCTTGATCAGCCCCGGGCTCTCGTTGAGCGTCGAGCGGTACCGGTAGCTCTGGTAGACGTCAGCGATGCCGGGCACGGCTGCGAGGCGCTTCGTCGCACTGGCAGGGACGACTACGGCGAGGCCGTTGAGCACATGGCGGTAGCGCCAGCGGACCCACGAGCCCGGAATCGCCGCCTCGATCGTGTGCTCGACCACGGCTTGATCCTGCCGGTCGAGCGTCACCACGACCTCGACCATCTTCGCCTGGCTCGAGCGCACGCCCGCGCCCGCGCCGCCCAGGCAGGCGAACGCGACGATGGCCGCAGAGAGAGCTAGACCCCGCTTCAAGGACGGCAATCGTACGCGGCTACACTGTGTCGCCGCGCGGATGTGGCGGAATTGGTAGACGCGCACGGTTCAGGTCCGTGTGGGGGAAACCCCGTGGAGGTTCAAGTCCTCTCATCCGCATCTCTGAGACGAGTGAGGGCTCTTCTCAGTTAGCGCGTCGTGGCCCTCGGAACCCTCGGCAGTTGGCTCGTCGTCGTGATCTACGCCCTGGCAGGTAGGCGAGTCTCACGGGAAACGGTGGCCGCCGGTGTGCGAGCGACGCTGGGGCCGGGGCCGGCGATGGCCACAGTTGCGATCACGAGAGCTGGGATCAGAGACACTGGGCAGGCTCCTTTCGGCTCTTCGGGTCGTTACGCCAGTATGACGCCCCTATTCGCCGGACTGCACGTCATCCCGGGTTAGAATTAACAATCGGTATTGCACGGCTGATTCGTAAGGCTTTCGAACCGTGTTTGCGGTGGTGCCGCGCCTACTGCTGCGGCAAAGCGGCGAGAACATCGGCCGCGTGGGTTTCAGGCTTCACGCGCCGCATCGCCTTTGCGACGTTGCCGTCGGCGTCGATCACGAACGTCGAACGCTCGATGCCCATCGACTTCTTGCCGTACGTGTTGCGCTCTTTCCACACACCGTAGTCCTCTGCGACCTTGTGATTCGGATCGGCGAGCAACGTGAACGGCAGCGAATACTTCTCCTTGAACTTCACGTGCGAGGCTTCGTCGTCGGGGCTGACCCCGAGCACAACGGCGCCGCGCTCGCGTAAGTCCGCGTAGACGTCGCGGATGCCGCAGGCCTGGGTCGTACAGCCGGGCGTGTCGTCTTTGGGATAGAAGTAGAGAACGACCGGACTACCCCGCAGCGACGACAGCTTCACGCGCTCGCCGGTGTCGCTCGCGAGCTCGAAATCCGGTGCCGGCTTGCCCTCCTCGACCATCGCAGCGATCCTATCCGGAGCCGATGCGCCGCTGGTGGAGCGAACTGAACACGACGGTACGTGGATTCCTCGTGATCCTCGTGATCGTTGCGATCATCTTCGTGCTCAACCTCGAGACGACGCTCAGCTCGCTCTGGCTGATCCTGCGAATCGTCTTCTTCATCGCGATCGCGGTGGCGATCTACATGTTCTGGCGCGACCGGATGCGCCACGACATCGAGACGTGGTCGGACCGCTCGCGCTGGGTCTTCTACGGCAGTGCGGCCCTGATCCTCGTCGACCTTGGCGCGTACTTCTGGCCAGGCCGGGGCACCGCGGGCCTGAACGCGCTCTCGTTCGTCCTCGTGTTGATCCTCTGCGGCTACGCGATGTGGCGCACCTGGCGCGCCGAGCACACCTACGGCTACTAGGTTCGGGGCCGAACCTAGTAACAGTCTGTTGCTAAGTCAGGCTTCGACCTGCGTTGCGGCCCCGTCCAAGGCGGCCAGCGCTTCTCGGATCGACAGGTGCTTGCCGACGAAGATGGGGGTGTCGCGCTCGGTGTAGCGGGACGCTTCCGAGTCTCGGAGGCGGAGCATCAGGTGCATGAAGTCCGCGGGCTCGTCGCATTCGAACGCGGTCATGAACTCCTGGTCGTCGATGCCGAAGGAGTAGCTCGTGTGGTTGTGGATCGTCGGGAACTCCTCACGGCCGATGCGGATGTGCTCGTCCATGGCGCGCCGCCGGTCCTCCTCGGGAAGCGCGTACCAAGGGCGCACCTTCACGAACGGGTAGACGACGAGGTAGGGCGAGTCCTTCGGCACGAGCTTGCGCGCCCGGCGCGCCGATGTGTACTCGGAGGCCTTCGTCGTCGCGAGGTACGAGTACGGGGTCTCGAGCCAGCCGGCGAGCGGTGTGCCGTTCAGCGCCGCCCCGAGCTCGCCGAGATCCTCGTAGCGCTCGGTGATCTTCCAGAGGAAGAAGTCGGTGTCCGGCCGAACGCCGGACGTCGTGTACGCGCGCAGGGTCTCCATGCGGCCCGCCCAGTCCTCGACCACCTCCGCAAACGCGTCCTTGCCGGCCGCGCGCTCGTCGATCGGAAGTCGTCGCCATGCCGGATCCAGCCGGTAGAAGGTGTAGGCGACGTACTGGCCGCTCACGCGGCCAATGCTAGCGGCGGCGCTTCTTCGGCTTGGGCTTCGGCTTCGGACAGGTGAGGGTGCCCGCCTGCGCCGCCCGGGCAACCTGCTTCACGGCTTCGAGGCTCGTCTTCGGCGTGTCGTCCGCGTAGAAGAGGCCTGACTGCCAGCGGTCGAGATCGGGCTCGTCGCTGACGTGGAAGAAAAGCAAGCCGACGACGGTCTTCTGGCAGAAGGCGAGCTGCACGGCGCGCCGGTAGTAGGCGGCCTGCATCTGCTCCGACACGGCGTCCGAGGCGGTGGGGATGCCGAGGTTCGAGTAGACGCCGAGCTTCGTGGCCGGGATCTGGGTCTGGACGCCGTACTCCCCGTACAGGATCGGTAGCGATGCGCCGCGCTGGGCAGTGCCTCTGAACGCTTCCTTGAGTAGCTTGACCAGCTTCGGGTAGTCCGCGATCGAGATGCTCGTGGACTTCGGGTGCAGCGCGGTGGGCGGCGTTCGCGAGCTCTCGCCGTACGGATGGATGGCCAGCGTGTCCATGATCGGCTTCGAGCGCCGGCTCCTGCGGTACGCGCTGCCGAGGTCGCGCAGGAACGTCGTCGGCGAGTGAGTCGGGCGCACGGCGCCGGGGCGGTCGGCACCGCGTGGGGACACGGCACCGCCGATCACGTTGATGTCGGGCGATACGGCCTTGAGCGAGTCGTAGGTCTGCGCGAGCAGCGCCTCGTAGGCACTCGCTGCGACGTTGCGGCCGCGCTTGTCGAACTGCGGCATCCAGAAGCGGTTGAGGTTCGGCTCGTTGCCGACGATGAAGTCCTTCACGTACGGCAGCGACCGCGCCAGCGACGCCGTGTACTGGGCGAACGCGGCACGGTCGGCCGCGCCGAGCGGCGTCTGCTTGCTTCCACCCGTGTTGACCGCCACGAACAGGCGAACCGCGTCGAGCTGGGCGGCGCCGGCCGCGGCCCGGAGGGCGAGGAGCTCGTCCGGGGTCGGCGCGGTCGCTCCCTTCGTCCACTCTGCGCGAACTTCGATCTCGTTGAAGCCGGCGAGAAGCGCGAGGTCCATCCGCGCCTTCGAGATCACGGGCTCCGCGATCAGGCTCGCGGATTCCGAGGCTCCGACGGCGAGCGTGCGCGGCGCGGCCTGGGCGTGCGAGACCAGCGCGAAGCTCGTCAACGTCACGAATGCGAGTAGGAGGAACTGACGGCGGAGGATGGGCGGCATCCTGCGTTTGGCATCGGCCTGCCGGCGCGCCGCCTGAACCCTCGACGGGGCTACTCCTTTCGGACGAATGTGCCTCCCGCGCAGCGGGTGAGGGAGGCGTCTCGAGCGTCCTTCGCCGCCTCGCGAAAATCGTCCAGGCTGCCCTTGGGCTTCTGGTCGGCGTAGTAGAGCCCAGACTGCCAGCCGGCCAAGTCCTTCTCGTCGAACGTGTGGAAAACGAAGAGGCCGCGGACGGTCGGCTGGCACGCCGCGAGGGCGAGGGCCTCCCGGTAGTAGCGCGCCTGCGTCTCGTTGTCGACGACGTCGAGCGCAGCGGGGGACTTCAGGTCGGTGTATGCGCTCCGGTGCTCCTCGGGCACCTCCGTCTGGACACCGAACTCCGTGTAGTAGATCGGCATGCCGCTCCCCTGCTGGGCGGTGCCGTCGAACGCGCTGCCGAGCAGCGAGACGAGCTTGGCGTAGTCGCCGATCGTGATGGTCGTGGAGGACGCATGCGTGTCGCTCGGCGGGAACGAGGACGTCCGCATGTACGGATGGATTGCGAATCCGTCCATGAGCGGCTTCGTCCGGCCGCTCGCGCGGTAGGCGGCGCCGAGGTCCTTGATGAACCGGGTCGGAGAATGCGTGTCGCGCTTCAAGCTCGGCCGATCCGAGCCTCGGGGCGCGAGGCTGCCGCCGATCACGAGAACGTCAGGTGAGACCGCCTTCAGGGCATCGTAGGTCTGCGCGAGGAGGTCGAGGTAGGCGTTTGCGGCGACATCGCTTCCGTCGGGGCCGAACTGGGGCAGCCAGAAGGTGTTGAGATTCGGTTCGTTGCCCACGATTACATTGCGGATCTGCGGGAACGTTCGGGCGAGCGACGCCGCGTAGGCGGCGAATTGCCGCCGTGCCTCGGTCGTGCGCGGGGTCGCGTCGCTGAGGCCGTGCCACACCTGGACGAACAGCTCCAGATGCTGCCGCGTGGCGGCGCGGACGACGTTCCGGAGGGCGGTGCGCTCGGCGGCCGCGGGCGCGGTGGAGCCGGGCGTCCACATGCTCGAGACCAGAGCCGCGTCGAAGCCGGCTTCGCTGCTCGTTCGCGCGAAACCGAGCGCGACGCCCGGGTCGGCCTGCTTGAGCGAGTCGTCGACGCTTCCGACGAGGATCTCGTGGCCGGGTTTCGCGTCCGCTTCGTTCGCGACCGTGGTGCCGCCCTTGTCTGCCCTCTCGGCGGTCAGCGACGACCCGGGAATCGTGGTGCCCGCCGCGTCGCCGGAGTCGGAGCGCCCAAGCGTCAAGCCGATCGCGATTCCAGCCACCGCGGCTGCGCCGAGCAGCGCCAGAACCGGCCCCTTCCACCTCACCGGCCCAGACATTATCGGGGGCTAACCTGACCGCAATGGAGGAACGGCTCGAGAGCAAGCTCAAGGCGCTGCCGGCGAAGCCGGGCGTCTACATCTTCCGCGACACCCGCAACGACGTCCTCTACGTGGGGAAGGCGAAGTCCCTACGGCCGCGCGTCCGCAGCTACTTCCAGGCGTCCGCGGACGTCCGGCAAGCGATCGCGCAGCTTCCCGAGCGAGTCGCCGACATCGAGGTGATCGTCACGGGCAGTGAGGTCGAGGCGCTGCACCTGGAGCAGAACCTCGTCAAGCGGCACAGGCCGCCGTTCAACGTGCGGCTTCGCGACGACAAGTCGTTCCCGTACATCGCGGTCACCGTCGAGGACGACTTCCCGCGGGTGATGTTCACGCGCGAGCGCCACAGGCGCGGCGTCACGTACTTCGGCCCTTACGCGAACGCGAAGAAGGTCCGCGAGACCCTGGACGTCCTCAACCGTGTCTTCCAGTACCGCCCCTGCGAAGGGCCGAAGCCGGGGAGGCACTCCGGGATCCCCTGCCTCGACTTCCACATCGACCGCTGCCACGCGCCGTGTGTCGACTACATCTCGAAGGAGTCGTACGCCGAGATCATCGACGGCGTCGTCAACTTCCTCTCCGGCGACACGCTGACGATCGAGCGCGAGCTCGAGCGGAAGATGCAGGAGGCCGCAGACGCGGAGCGATTCGAGGAGGCCGCACGCTACCGGAACCGCCTCTTCGCGGTCCGGCGCCTGACGGAGCGGCAGGCCGTCGAGAAGCGCAGCGTGGGCGACGTGGACGTGCTCGGGATCGCCGCCGACGGCGACAGCGCGGCCGTGCAGATCTTCCCGCTTCGCGGCGGCCGGATGATCGATCGCTACGGATTCCACCTCGAAAACGTCGAGGGCCAGGACACCGCGACGCTGGTTGAGGCGTTCGCGCTCGAGTACTACGCGGCGGCGCCGTCCATCCCCCCTCAGATCATCGTCCCGCGCGACGCCGGCGACGTCTCGGCCCTGGAGGAGTTCCTGAGCGAGCGCCGGGGCTCCCGGGTCGAGGTGCGGGTCGCCGAGCGCGGGGAGAAACGGCGGCTCCAGGAGCTCGCGGAGCAGAACGCGCGGCTCGCGCTCGAGTCGGAGGTCGCCCAGGCGGAGCAGAAGCGGCTGCGACGGGTCGAGGCGCTCGAGGAGCTCCGCGAGGCACTGAACCTCGAGAGCCTGCCGATCCGGATCGAGTGCTTCGACATCTCGAACATCCAGGCCTCGGAGCCGGTCGGGTCGATGGTCGTCTTCCAGGACGCGTTGCCGAAGAAGGCCCACTACCGTAAGTTCGCCGTGCGGGGGCTCGACGGCCAGGACGATTTCGCCGCGATGGCACAGGTGATCGAGCGTCGTTTCGCCCGCATGCGAGACCCTGCGGACGAGGAGTACGACGAGGGTTTCTCCTCGGTGCCGAACCTCGTGGTGATCGACGGTGGCAAGGGCCAACTCTCGGCCGCGCTCGCCGCGATGCAGCGCTTCGAGTTGCCGCGCGTCGCCGTCATCTCGCTCGCGAAGAGGATCGAGGAGGTGTTCGTCCCGGGCCGGCCCGACGCGGTGCTGCTGGACCCGCACTCGCCCGGCCTGCAGCTCTTGCAGCGGATCCGCGACGAGGCGCACCGCTTCGCCGTCGGCTTCCACCGCCAGCGCCGCCAGGCTCGCGCGCGGGAGTCGCTCTTCGACACGCTCGAGGGCGTTGGGCCGGCGAGGCGGCGGGCCCTGCTCCAGCACTTCGGGTCGGCGGAGCGCGTGCTCGCGGCCTCGCAGGAGGAGCTCGAGGGCGTCCCCGGCCTGCCGGCCAAGACCGGTCGCGCGATTTATGCACAGCTGCACAAGGCGGGACGCGCGTAATCACCGGGCTAGTCCGTTCTGGACTATCGTGCCCCCGTGCGTCTCCTCTCCTTGCTGGTCGCCGGGGCCGTCGCTGCGTCCGCGGCGGCCGCCGGGCCGCCGCGGGTCGGCCGCCTCGAAGTAGGCACTGCTCCGTACCGAGTTACGAGCTCCGGTCGGACGCTCTGGGCCTCCGTCCACGGGACTGGGACGGTCGTCCGGATCGACCCGACGCGCAGCAAGGTCGTGCGCCGCTACCGCGTTGGCGGCGGCCCCGGAGACGTCGCCGTCGCGAACGGGGTCGTTTGGGTGGGCAACTACGTCGGGGACTCGATCATCCGTCTCGACGTCGCACGGCGGAAGCTCCGCCGCATTCGCGTCGGGCGCAAGCCGATCGCCCTCGACGTGGGCGGTGGGGCCGTCTGGGTCGCCGACTTCTCGGACGGCCGCGTGACGAAGCTGAGCGCGCGCAGCGGGAAGATCCTGCTGCGGCGCTCGTTCGCCGAGTCGCACGAGGGGATCGCCGTGCAGCCGGGCGGGATCTGGGTGACGAGCGAGGGCGGAATCGTCCACAAGCTCGACCCGAAGAGCGGCCGGACTTTGCTGACCGTCCGGGTCGGCGACGACGCCGACTACGTGGCAGTGGGCGCCGGCTCGATCTGGGTCTCCTGCTACCTGGACGACTCGTTGTGGCGGCTCGACTCCTCGTCCGGGAAGGTGCAGCAGAAGATCTCGGTGGGCAGAGGCGCGCAAGGGATCGCCGTCGGCGGCGGCTCCGTCTGGCTCGCGATGTACGACACCGCCCGGCTGCTTCGGATCGACCTCGCGGCCGGTCGCGTGGCCGAGAGCTTCCGCACCGGCGTCCAGCCGCGCGGGGTTGCGCTTGCAGGCGGAAGCGCCTGGACGGCCAACTCGGGCGGTTCGACCCTGACGCGCGTGCGTGTGCACTGAGGTGAGCGGCGTTGTAGGTTCGCGGAACCCGGACGAAGGAGGCTGCGATGGCCGAGCCAGTGGTCGTATCGATCATGGAGTTCAAGGGAGATCCCGAGGAGTTGAGGGAGTCGATGAAGGCGGTCGCGGAGGTTGCGCGTCGGAAGGCGCCCGAGTACGGCGGCATCTCATCGACCGTCGTCCGCACCGACGACGGGATCATGCTCATCAACATGTGGGACAGCGAAGACGGGCGTCACCGGATGGCGGAGGATCCGGAGATCCGGCAGGCGATCCAGGAGGAGGGCCTTCCTGCTCCCGCCGCCAAGGGCTACGAGGTGCTCGAGCACCGAGCGCCCGAGCACGCGTCGGCCTGAGAGCCCGGAGCGAGCCCGCGGTCGCTAGCGAACGCGAAGCTTCTTGGTGACCGCGGAATCGCTCCCGTAGCGGTACGTGCCGAGCGCCAGGCGCACGCGCCACGTCACGGATCCCATGAAGCGGGCGCCGGTGCGCTTGTTCACGCCGCGGCCGCGCAGGTGGAAGTTGTGCCTCCGCGCCCGGTCGGCGACGACGATCTTGTAACGCCCCGCGCGGACGCTGGACGAGCTGAGCCTGACCCCGCCGGCAGCCGTGACCGTGGCGCGGAGCGTTCGAAGCCTGGGCGCCGCCGGCGGGGGCGGGGGAGGCGGGCCGGGCTGTCCCGTGACGAAGAAGTTGCCGCTCATCGTCTGCCAGTGCGGCTCGCAGGCGTACGCGTACACGGCGCTGGCCTTGAAGGTGACCGTGAAGCTCTTTTCGCCGACGAACTCGAGGTCGGTGCGGAAGTCGACGTCCGGATCCTCGTTGCTCGCGAGGTGGAAGTTGTGGATCGTCGACTGGTCCTTCACCAGCACGGTGTAGGTCCCGGTGACGAGCTCGGAGACCTTCTTGCCGGCAGCGTCGTTCAGCGTGATCACGAACGCGTCGTTCGTGCCGACGATCGCGGTCAGCACCGGAGGGTCGTCGCCGTGCGCCGCGGACGCCGGCAGGAAGGCGAGCGCGACGATCACGACGACGGAGTGGCGGAAACGGCGGCTCATTTGACGCCACGTTGCCCCTGGTTCAGGATCTGGTCAACTTCTTAACCAGAAAGAAAATCCATGATTCGCTTCCGTTTCGACGCCCACCCCGCCGAATCGATCGCCCTCTCGTACTCGCCGCTGCTCGAGGCGACGTTGAGCCTGCATGTCCTGACGGTCCCCAAGCACCACGCGCTCCAGCACGAATGGATCCGCCGGGCGCGTTCTCTGCCGTCGTCGCTCCGGAAGGAGATTGTCCGTCTGAGCTTCGCCTACAGCCGGCTCCTGCCGGAGTTCCTCGCGCCGACGCTCTCGTCCGTCTCGTATCGGAGCTTCGAGGAGGAGCTCGCGGAGCTGTCGCGGCTCGACGAGGGCACGGTCGCGCTCGGGTTTCTCCGCCCGCTGTGGGACCACGGCGGGCGCCGGGACGAAGCGCTGCTCGAAGACGAGGACGTGCGCCGTCATGTGGCCACGCGCGTCGAGAGCGAGGGTGCCGACGCCGCGCTCGCGCAGCTGATCTTCGAAGCGCCTGAGCGGTTGCTGCAACGGTTCTCGTCCCTGCTCGCCTCCTACTGGGAAGCGGCGTTCGAGGACGAGTGGGCACGGCTCGAGCCTCGGCTGGCCGACACCGTCGCCGACGCCGGGCGCCGGATCGCAGGCGACGGCCTCTTCACGTACCTCACCGGCCTCTCGCCACAGCTGCTGATCGAGCCCCGGAAGCGCGAGATCCGCCGCGACCTGCCGCACGAGCACACCGTCGAGATCACGCCGGCCTCCGAGCTCGTGCTGGTGCCGAGCGCGTACGTCTGGCCTCACGTGCGGGTCAACTGCGACCCCCCTTGGCCGCCCGCGATCGTCTACCCCGCACCGTTCTTGCTCCGGGAGGCGCAGTCGAAGCTGCCCTCCGACGAGGTGGTGCACGTCCTGCGCGCGCTGGCGGACGACACCCGCCTCCGCGCGCTGAAGCTGATCGCGGACCGGCCGCGATCCACGCAGGAGCTCGCCCCGCTGGTCGGGATCAGCGAGGCCGGCCTTTCGAAGCACCTGCGCCTGTTGGCGCGCTCCGGACTCGTCCAGACCAAGCGCGAGGGCTACTACGTTCTCTACAGCATCGACCGGGAACGGATCGAGCCACTCTCGGACGCCCTGCTCGAGTTCCTGGGCTAGCCCTCCGCGACGGCGCCGGGATCCGATTTCACCCGCTGTTTCCAGCGAAGCGTTCGCAGCATCAGGAAGATGGCGCCGAAACCGAGCAGCGCATTGAAGGCGATCAGCGTCACGCGCATGCCGACGCTGAAGCTGAGCAAGACGCTGTCGGGCGCCTTGCCGTCGAAGATGTAGAGGAGCAGCGCCTGCTCCGTGCCGATCCCGGAGGGGCTGATCGGGAACAGGACCGCGAGGCTCTGAGTCACCTGGACGAGCGTGGCGTTGTGCAGCGTCGCGGGCACGTGGAACGCGCGCAGGAAGAAAAAGATCGTCGCGAGCCGCAGCAGCCAGTCGCAGACCTGCCAGGGCGCGACGTGCCTCAGGTACCCGCCCTTGTCCCGCAGCACGGCGAACCCCTGGCCGACGCGGCGCCGGAAGCCGATCAGGTCCTCCGCAAACCAGAGCAGTGCCAGGATCAGGAGCAAGAGGATCAGCCCGAGGACGATCAGCGTCCCCTGGAGGTGTTCGAAGAGCCAGCCGAAGTCGAAACCGGGGAGCCGCGCGAGGACGCTTCGGCCCGGGAGCTCCCCGACCGCCAGCGCCCAGGTGATGAAGCACGAGGCCGCCACCGAGTCGAAGAGGGTGAGAACGATGAGCGTCGAGCCGAGGGTCGCGTACGTCGCGCCCTCGACGCGGTGTTTGACGATGTAGAGGCCGACGACGTCCCCGCCACGCGCCGGAATCACGGCATTGACGCCGACACGCGCGAGTATTCCGCCGAGAACCGAGCGCCAGCGGACCTCGGTGTCCGGGTACGCCGCCGCGATGATGTTCCGCCAGGCCCGGCTGACGCAGCAGAGCTTGAGGAAGTGGCAACCCAGTGCGGCCGCGAGCCAGACCCAGCCGACGTCCGCGAGGTGGCCGAAGAAGACACCGATGTTGTGGAGGACCGCGCTCACCGGCGGCCTTCGGTGCTACGGGCGGTCGGGTGGGCCGGACCCGTCCCGGCTGGCGCCGTCGTCCGCCATGTACGGATAGCGGTAGTCCTTCGGCGGCACGAACGTCTCCTTGATCGTCCGTGGAGAGACCCAACGGATCAGGTTCCACATCGACCCCGCCTTGTCGTTCGTGCCCGACGCTCGCGCGCCGCCGAACGGCTGTTGACCCACCACCGCGCCGGTCGGCTTGTCGTTCACGTAGAAGTTCCCTGCGGCGTACTCGAGCCGCTCGTGGGCGCGTTCGATCGCGTCGCGGTCGCGCGAGAAGACGGCGCCGGTCAGGCCGTACGGCGCCGTGCGGTCGACGAGGTCGAGCGTCTCGTCGTACTTGTTCTCGGGGTAGACGTACGTCGTCACGACCGGGCCGAAGAGCTCCTCCCGCATCGTGCGGAAGTCGGGATCCTCCGTCTCGATCACGGTCGGCTGGACGAAGTAGCCGTCGGCGTCGTCGACCTCGCCGCCGACCAGCACCTTCGTCTTCGCCGCCGTCTTCGCCTCTTCGATCGCATCGCGCTGCGTCTTGAACGAGTTGCGGTCGATCACGGCGCCCATGAAGTTCGAGAAGTCGCTCACGTCGCCGACCTTCAGGCCCGCGACCTCGTCAGCCAGCCGGTCACGCAGCTCGGGCCAGAGGTTCGACGGCGCGTAGACGCGGGAGGCGGCCGAGCACTTTTGGCCCTGGTATTCGAACGAGCCGCGGACAATGGCGGTCGCGAGTGCGTCGACGTCGGCCGTCGGGTGGGCGACGATGAAGTCTTTGCCGCCGGTCTCGCCGACGATCCGCGGGTAGTTGCGGTAGTCGCCGATGTTCGAGCCGACGGTCTTCCACATCGAGTTGAACACGCCGGTCGAGCCCGTGAAGTGGATGCCGGCGAGCTCCGGGCTCGCCAGCGCGGCGTCGCCGATCGTCGCTCCCGGGCCGTAGACCAGGTTGATCACCCCGTCGGGCAGCCCGGCCTCCTGGAAGAGGCGCATGACGAAGTAGGCGGAGAAGGCGGCGGTCGACGCCGGTTTCCAGACGACGGTGTTGCCCATCAGGGCCGGCGCCGCCGGCAGGTTCCCGCCGATCGCCGTGAAGTTGAAGGGCGTCACCGCGAACACGAAGCCTTCGAGCGGCCGGTACTCGAGCCGGTTCCAGGTGCCGGGCGCGGACTCCGGCTGCTCCTGGTAGATGCGCGTCATGAACTCGACGTTGAAGCGCCAGAAGTCGGTGAGCTCGCACGCCGCGTCGATCTCCGCCTGGTGCGCCGTCTTCGACTGCCCGAGCATCGTCGCGGCGTTGAGCGTCGCCCGCCACGGGCCCGCGAGCAGCTCGGCCGCGCGCAGGAAGATCGCGGCGCGTTCTTCCCACGGCGTGCGCGCCCAGTCCTCGCGCGCCTCCCGCGCGGCGTCGATCGCCTTCTGAACCTCGTCGGGCCCGCCGGACTGCACCTCGGCCAGCACGTGCTTCTTCCGGTGCGGCATGACGGCCTCGAAGGTCTCGCCCGTCTTGACGTCCTTGCCGCCGATCACGAGCGGGATCTCGATGCGATCGCGCTCGAGCTCGGCGATGCGGCGCTGCAGCTGCTCGCGCTCCGGTGAGCCCGGTGCGTAGTCCTTGACCGGCTCGTTCGTCGGCTTCGGCGGCAGCGAGATCGCGGCTCCGGTCATCGGGCCTGATTCTAGGGATACCGTTGGGGAGTGGCGGCAAACGTTCGCTACGAGGTCGAGGGCTGGGGCGTGGGCGAGCTGTGGCTCGACGGCGAGGTGCTCCTCTGGCACGAGCTGCCGCGGCCGAGCGCGGCTGCCGTGGACGATGCCGGCCACCCGCTCGCGGACCGGCTGCGCGCCCACTTCTCCGGCGTTCGGGATTCGTTCGCGGATGTCGAGCTCGACCTCGAAGGGCTGACCGAGTTCCAGCGTGCGATCGTTGCGGCGCTGCGAGCGGTGCCGTGGGGCGAGGTGGTGACGTACGGAGAGCTCGCCGCTCTCGCCGGCCATCCGAACGCGCAGCGTGCGGCCGGGTCGGTCTGTGCGGGCAACCGGTTTCCGCTCGTGGTGCCGTGTCACCGGGTCGTGTCCGCAAACGGGATCGGCCGCTACGGCGCGACTGGGGTGGAGTTCAAGCGGCGGCTGCTGGAGCTCGAGGGTGTCGCTGTCTGAGGACGTCCGGAGCGAGCTCGCGGCGATCGCACCGAAGCGCGAGTGCGACCGCCTCGCGGAGCTGTCGGGCCTCTTCCATTCGGCCGGCCGGTGGCACATGCGAGGCGGGGAGGTCGCGGTCATCCTCGACGTCGCGGGCTCCGCCGTCGCCCGTCGCGCATTCAGTCTCCTGCGGGGTCTCGGCGTTGAGTCGGAGATCCGGACGTACCGCCGGCGCGCGTTCGACCGGGCGACGCGGTACCAGCTCCACGTGCCGGGCGAGGCCCCAGCGCTCGCCGTCCTGCGGGAGGCGGGCGTCGTCGATGCGCGCACCCGCCCACTGCGCCGACCACCGAAGCGCGTGGTGGGTAGAGGCTGCTGCCGCGCGGCGTACCTTCGCGGCGCTCTGCTCGCTGCGGGTTCGGTCTCACCGCCGCCCTCGTCCCATCTCGAGGTCAGGGCCGAGACCCTGGAGGCGGCAGAGTTCCTGGCGGCGGCAGTCGCGCACGAGGACGTCGTCCTCCAGGTGCGCGAGCGAGGCGATCACGCTCTCGCGTACGCGAAGGGCATCGACCGCATCGCCGACGCGCTCGCCCTCGCCGGCGCGAGCGACGCCGCGCTCGCGCTCGACGAGCGTGCGGTCGTCGGCGAGACCCGGGCGCGGGCGAACCGCCAGACGAACGCCGACCAGGCGAATCTCGTCCGTACCAGCCGGGCGGCTCACGCACAGCTCGAGGCCCTGCGGCGACTCGACCGTGACGGGCGCCTGGATGAGCTGGCGCCGCGCCTCCGCGAGACGGCCGATCTACGGCTGCGACACCCCTCTCTGCCGCTGCGCGAGTTGGGTCTGAAATGCCGCCCGAGTGCGTCGAAAGCGTCTGTCCACCGGCGTTTGCAAGCGCTGATCAGGCTGGCAGAACCCTAGGGCCTGGCTCCTAGTTCGGAGGCCGCTATTTATGGCTTTCCCGGCAGTTGATTTGTAAGGGCGACATCGGTTATTACTTCCTTGAGGCGGGTTCGCGCTCGTCCGGTGATGGATTCAGACCCCGTCCGTCGCCAAGGTCCGGAGCGCGACAATCGCGGAGGGGGAGGTCGTCCTCGGAGCTTCCCCTCCGGCCCGCCGCCATTTGGCGGCGGGCCGGAGGGCCGAAACGGCGCACGGGCAAGGCCCGCGCGCCTTTCAGTGTCGTCGCCGCAAGCGGCGACGACGCGGCCGGCCGCCATTTGGGGGCGGCGGGCCGGAGGGCCGAGACGGCGCACGGGCAAGACCCGCGCGCCTTCAGTGTCGTCGCCGCAAGCGGCGACGACGCGGCCGGGCGGTGGCGTCGCACGAGTGGCGGCGGTTGGACGGAAAGGCTGAGACGCGTGGGCGACGGGCACGCCGTTGCTAGCCATGTCTCGACGTCGGACACCGTTACGGGGGTGTGACGCGCCCTCCACAAAGGCCTGCTCGCGCGGCGGTTCGGTTGGGTGTCGGACACCGTTACGAGACGGCGGCGCGGTTAGACTCGAAGGGCAAGCGACGAGGGAGCGACATGGCCAAGGCGAAGGTGGGGATCAACGGGTTCGGGCGGATCGGGCGGAACTTCTTCCGCGCTCACTTGGAGCGCAAAGGAGATTTCGAGGTGGTCGCCGCGAACGACCTCGGCGACGCGGCGACGATGGCGCACCTGCTCAAGCACGACTCCGTGCTGGGGCGCCTGGAGGAGGACGTGGAGGTCGGCGACGGGAAGATCACCGTCGGCCAGCACGACATCCAGCTCCTCTCCGAGCGCGATCCGAAGGACCTGCCCTGGCGCGACCTGGGCGTCGACATCGTGATCGAGTCCACGGGCTTCTTCACCGACCGCGACAGCGCCTCGAGCCACCTCGACGCCGGCGCTTCGAAGGTCGTCATCTCCGCTCCTGCGAAGGATCCCGACGTGACGATCGTGCTCGGCGTCAACGACGACGACTACGAGTCGGACTCGCATCGGATCATCTCCAACGCCTCCTGCACGACCAACTGCGTCGCACCGATGGCCAAGGTCCTCCACGACGCGCTCACGATCGAGCAGGGCTTCATGACGACCATCCACGCGTACACGGCCGACCAGCGGCTCCAGGATCTCCCGCACGAGGACCTGCGTCGCGCCCGCGCGGCGGCGCTGAACCTGATTCCGACCTCGACCGGCGCCGCGAAGGCGATCGGGCTCGTCCTCCCGGAGCTACAGGGCAAGGTTGACGGCATGTCGATGCGTGCACCCGTACCCGACGGTTCGGTGACCGACCTCGTCGTCCAAGTCTCGCGCTCGACGACTGCCGACGAGGTGAACGAACTCTTCGGTGCGGCATCCGCGAGCGGACCGCTCGAAGGCCTGCTCGCCTACAGCGACGAGCCGCTCGTCTCGCAGGACATCGTCGGCTCGCCGTACTCGTGCACGTTCGACAGCGGCCTGACGATGGTGCACGGGAAGATGGTCAAGGTCTTCGGCTGGTACGACAACGAGTGGGGTTACAGCTGCCGCCTCGTCGACGTCGTCTCGAAGATCGGCGCGTCGCTGCCGAAGGCCGAGGCTGCCGCCACCGCCTAGCGTGCGCAAGCCCCGGTCGGTGCGGGACGCCGACGTCCGCGGCAGGCGCCTGCTCGTGCGCGCCGACCTGAACGTCCCGCTCGAGGACGGGCGCGTCGCGGACGAGACTCGCATCCACGCCTCGCTGCCGACGCTCAGGCTGCTGCTCGAGCGCGACGCCGCGCACCTGCGCGTCTGCTCCCACCTCGGGCGCCCGAAGGGGCCGGATCCCGCCTTCTCGATCGAGCCGGTACGCCAGCGGTTGGGCGAGCTGATCGGCGACGAGCGGATGGAGGTACTCGAGAACACGCGATTCGACCCGAGAGAGACCCGGAACGACACTCACTTCGCGCAGGAGCTCGCCGAGGGAGCCGACCTCTTCGTCGAAGATGCGTTCGGCTCGGTGCATCGTGCCCATGCGTCGACGGTGGGGGTCGCGAAGCTGCTCCCGGCCTATGCGGGCCTGCTGCTCGAGCAGGAGCTGGAGCAGCTCGGCAAGCTGCTCGGCGAGGTCGAGCGGCCGTTCGTCCTCGTCTCCGGGGGCGCGAAGGTCGACGACAAGCTCGGCGTCCTGCGCAACCTCGGCGGCAGGGCCGACACGGTCCTGATCGGCGGCAAGATGGCTGAACAGCTGCGGGACGAGAGCCCGCTGGACTTCGAGGTCGTCCTCCCCTCCGACGTCGTCGGCGCGGCCGCATTCGAGGAGGATGCGGAGGCCGACGTGTTCCCGTACAACTCGCTGCCCGACGGTTGGCTCGGGCTCGACATCGGCCCGGAGACGCGCAGGCGGTTCGCGCGGGAGCTCGTGCAGGCGAGGACGATCTTCTGGAACGGCCCGATGGGCGTCTTCGAGTGGCCGCGCTTCGCCGAGGGAACGAAGGCGGTCGCCCAGGCGGTTACCGATGCGGACGCCTTCTCGGTCGTCGGCGGCGCCGACTCGGTCCGCGCCCTCAACGAGCTCGGCCTCGCCGACCGGGTGTCGTGGGCGTCCACCGGCGGCGGCGCCGCCCTGGAGCTCCTGGAAGGGAAGGAGCTTCCCGGAGTCGCAGTGATCCCGCCGGCATGACGGTCGATGTCGAGCGCGCCAGGCGCGAGACTCCCGGTTGTGAGCACGTCGTCCACCTGAACAACGCCGGCTCGGCGCTGCCTCCCCGGGCCGTCGTCGACGCGGTCGTCGGCCACGTGCAGCTCGAGGCCCGGATCGGCGGCTACGAAGCGCACGAGCAGCACGGGGAGGTGATCGACCGCTTTTACGGCGCTGCGGCGGAGCTGATCGGCGCCCAGCCCGAGGAGATCGCGTTCTGCTCGAGTGCCACGCGGGCCTGGGACATGGCTTTCTACGCCTTCTCGTTCGAGCGCGGCGACCGCATCCTCACGTCCGTCGCCGACTACATCAGCAACTACCTCGCTTACCTTCAGGTCGCGCGGCGGACGGGGGCCGAGGTCGTGACGGTGCCGAACGACGACGACGGGCAAGTGTCGGTTGCTGCCCTCCGCGACTTGCTGGACGAGCGCGTCAGGCTCGTGGCGATCACGCACGTGCCGACGAACGGCGGCCTGGTGAACCCCGTCGCCGAGATCGGGGCGCTCACGAAGGAGGCCGGCGTCCCCTACCTGCTCGACGCCTGTCAGTCGGTCGGGCAGATGCCGATCGACGTCGGTGCGATCGGCTGCGACATGCTCTCCGCGACGGGCCGGAAGTTCCTGCGCGGGCCGAGAGGAAGCGGGCTCCTCTACGTTCGCCGCGACCTGCTCGAGCGGCTCGAGCCCCCGCTGATCGACATGCGCGCGGCCGAGTGGACCGCCCCCGACCGCTACGAGCTGAGGGCCGACGGCCGGCGCTTCGAGGAGTGGGAGCAGGACTACGCGGCGAAAGTGGGCCTTGCGACGGCGATCGACTACGCCCTCGCCTGGGGGGTCCCGACGACGTGGCCGCGCGTGCACGCTCTCGCGGAGCGCCTGCGGGAAAACCTGACCGACGCCGGCGCGACCCTCCACGATGCCGGTGTGGAGCGGTGCGGGATCGTCACGTTCTCGCTCGACGGCGTCCCTGCTGTCGAGATCAAGGAGCGCCTGGCCGCCGAGCGCATCAACGTCACTGTCTCCGAACCCGCGCACGCAGTCGTCGATGCCCTCGAGCGCAGGCTCCCGGTGCTCGTCCGGGCTTCGCCGCATTACTACAACACCGAGGACGAGCTCAACCGCCTTCTGGAATCCGTCAGAATCGCCGCCCGGTGCTGATCGCGGGGAACTGGAAGATGTACAAGGGGCCGGCCGCGACCCGCGAGTTCTGCGCTGCGTTCGAGCCGCTGGACGGAGTCGAGACCGTCCTCTGTCCGCAGTTCGGCTCGCTGGGCGCCGCAGTAGCAAGCGGACACACGATCTACGCTCAGAACGTCCACTGGGCGGACGAGGGGGCGTTCACGGGCGAGGTGTCGCCGACGACGCTGGTGGAGCTCGGCGTCCGGGGCGCGATCATCGGCCACTCCGAGCGGCGCCAGTATTTCGGCGAGACCGACGAGACGGTCGCGCGCCGCACGGTCAGCGCGCTCAAGCACGAGCTGAACGTGATCGCGTGCGTGGGCGAGTCAGCCGAGGAGCGCGAATCCGGCCAGACCGAGCTCGTCCTGCGGGTCCAGGTCGAGACCCTCGCCGACGCGGTGGGCGCCGACGAACGGCTCGTGCTCGCCTACGAGCCGGTGTGGGCGATCGGCACGGGGCAGACAGCGACGCCGGAGGTCGCCGACGAGGCCCACACGTTCATCAAGTCGCTGCTCGACCGCCCCGTCCTCTACGGCGGCTCGGTCAAGCCCGACAACGCCGCAGAGCTGCTCTCGCAGTCGGCCGTCGACGGCGCACTCGTCGGCGGCGCGTCGCTCGAGGTGGAATCGTTCACGGCGATTTGCCAGGCCGCGGCGACAACGTCCCGCTCGTAGCGCTCGTCATCCTCGACGGGTGGGGGTGCGCGCCGCCCGGGCCCGGGAACGCGGTCGAGCTCGCGGACACGCCGGTCTTCGATGCGCTCTGGCGCCGCTATCCGCATGCGACTCTCGAAGCCTCCGGAGAGGCGGTCGGCCTGCCCGCCGGGCAGATGGGCAACTCCGAGGTGGGGCACCTGACGATCGGCTCCGGGCGGGTGCTCGACCAGGATTTCCAGCGCGTGAACCGCGCGATCGCCGACGGGACCTTCTTCGAGAACGGAGCGCTCGTCGGCGCGTTCGAACGAGCGCGCGAGCGGGCCACGAACGTCCACCTGCTGGGCCTCGTTTCGTACGGCGGCGTGCACTCGCACATCGACCACCTGCGGGCGCTGCTCGTGCTCGCCGAGCGGCATGGGATGGCGAACCGAACGTTCGTCCATGCCTTCACAGACGGCCGCGACGTCTCGCCGCACGCCGCCGCCCACGACCTCGCCGAGCTCCCGGCAGACCGAATCGCGACCGTCGCCGGCCGCTACTACGCGATGGATCGGGATCAGCGATGGGAGAGGACAGAGCGCGCGTTTAGCGCTATCGTCAGTGGCATAGATCATTTTGCAACTGATCCAGTCGCTGCCGTCCGGGCGAGCTATGCCCGCGGCGTCACCGACGAGTTCATCGAGCCGGTGGTTCTCGAGGGTCGGCCCCGACTGGCTGCGGACGACGCCGCGATCTTCTTCAACTTCCGGCCCGACAGAGCACGCCAATTGGCGATCAAGCTTTTGGACGCCGGGTTCGATCTGACGACCATGACGCGGTATCGCGAGGACTTCGCCTGCCCGGTCGCGCTCGAGGAGCAGGAGGTTCGCGAGACGATGGCCGAGGTCCTCGCCGAGCAGGGCGCCCGCCAGCTCCACGTGGCGGAGACCGAGAAGTACGCCCACGTCACCTACTTCTTCAACGGCGGCCGCGAGGAGGCGTGGCCCGGTGAGACGAGGGTGCTCGTGCCGAGCCCCCGGGACGTCCCCAGCTACGACCACAAGCCGGAGATGTCCGCGGCCGAGGTCACGCGCCGCTTCTGCAAGGAGATCGGCGACGGCTACGCGTTCGCCGTCGTCAACTTCGCGAATCCCGACATGGTCGGCCACACCGGCTCGATCCCGGCGGTGACGAAGGCCGTCGAGACCACCGACACGTGTCTGGGCCAGGTTGTCGAGGCGGTCGAGCGCGCGGGCGGCGCCTCGCTGATCACGGCCGATCACGGAAACGCCGAGCAGATGCTCGAGGCGGACGGCACGAGCCCGCACACCGCGCACACGTCGAACCCCGTTCCTTTCGTCCTCACTCAGGAAGGTGCAGAATTGCGCGGGAACGGCGAGCTTTCCGATCTCGTACCCACGGCGCTCGACCTGCTCGGCTTTGCCCAACCTTTACAGATGACCGGGAAATCGCTGCTCAGGTGAGCAATAGGCCGGGATATACTCCGCGAGCTTTGTCCTTGGCCCAGCCTGACTTTGGCGTCCTGCGGAAGGCGCAACGCGGTGACGAGCGCGCCTTCTGCCTCATCGTACGGGCCTACGAAACGCCGGTCTTCAACTACGTTCTCCGGCTCGTCGGCGACCGTGCGCTGGCCGAGGACCTGACGCAGGAGGTCTTCATCCGGGTCTTCCAGGGGCTGCCGAAGTTCTCCCTGCGCTCGAAGTTCACGACCTGGCTCTTCCAGGTGACGAAGAACCGCGTGCTCGACGAGCTCCGGGCGAGCGAGCGTCGGCCGCGCGCGCTGGTCGCGCTCGACGACGCCCCCCCGCTCGAGGTCGTGGACGCACCCGTCGAGCAGGTGGAGACGATCGACGCCCTCTGGTCTGCCGTCGACGGGCTCAACCCCGACCTGAAGATGGCGCTCCTGCTCCGTGACGTCGTCGGTCTCTCGTACAACGAGATCGCCGACTCGCTCGAGACGACGCTGGCCACCGTGAAGTGGCGGATCTTCAAAGCGCGGGAGGAAGTTCAGCTCGCGCTCGGCCGCGAAGGCATCACGTTCGGCCACGGGGCCGGCCGGTCCGCGGCTGTCGCCGAGCTCTAGCCCGCAGTCGCGCGGGAGCGGCCTCCGTAGCTCCTAGGAAAGCTTGGCGAAACGCGAGCCTGAGCTATCAGGCCGCGTTGCTCGCCCCGAGGACGGCACCAAGCCCTCCTAGTGGCCGTGTGCGAGGCGCTCCGCCAGCACGGCCGGCAACCCGACCTCGCGCATCTCGGCCTGCGTCTCGGCGATCGGGTACTCGACCCGGCGAAATGTCGCACTGCTGCCGTCGATCAGCAGGAAGGCGGCGCGCGGGTCGCCGTCGCGCGGCTGCCCGACCGAGCCGGGATTGAGAAGCCACCGGCCTGCCGCAAGGTCGACTTCGGAGCCGTCGGGTGCGAGGCCGCCGGCAAGCCGATCGTCGTCGAGGGAGAGGGCGAGTGCGACGTGGCTATGTCCGACGAGCACGAGCGGTGCGCTCGTCGCCTGGAACGTCGACCATGCGGCCTCCTCGCTCAGGACGTACTCCCACACCGGGTCACGGGCGCTCCCGTGGAAGAGCTCCACGCCGTCGCGGGCGGCCGAGGACTGCAGTCCCGTCAGATAGGAGCGCGCGTCGGTGCTCAAGACCTTCCGGGTCCAGGCTGCGGCGTCGGCGGCCTCGCCTGCGAAGTCGTGGATGTCGAGCTGGCCGAGAACGACGAGGTCATGGTTCCCGGCAAGGCAGATGTCGGCGCGCGCTGCCACCGCGCTGCAGCACTCGTTCGGCTGCGGCCCGTAGCCGACGAGATCGCCGAGGCACCACACTTCGTCCGGGCCCTCCGCCGAAATCGCGGCGAGCACGGCGTCGAGCGCATGGCGGTTACCGTGGACGTCCGAGATGACCGCGACCCGGTTGCTCAAGGCCGCCACGATAGTGCTCCTCGCAGCGGGCTGGGTCGTGGCAGCAGCTCTTCTCTGGCGAACGAAGATCCCCGGCGATCTCTCGCTGCCGAAGCTGGGCTCGAGCGCCTTCTTCTCCGGCGCGGAGCGCCACCGAGCGGAGCATTTCGAGTCGGTCGCGGGCCTCCTGTACCTCGCGCGAATCGCCGCGGAGCTCGCGATCCTGGCAGTGCTCGCCCTTCTCGGCCGGCGGCTCGCCCGCGGCTTCGCGCTCGGCGAGATCGGTGCGGGCGTGATGATCGCAGTCGCGGCGAACCTGTTCATCTGGCTCGCGGGGCTTCCGCTCGGGCTGCTCGGCCACTGGTGGGATCGCCGTTACGGCCTCGCGAAGCGGAGCTACTGGAGCTACGTCGAGCAGCAGACTCTCGGGCTCCTCGTGCAGACCGCGGTCGTCGCGATCGTGCTGGCCGTGATCATGGTGATCGCGCGCGCCCTGCCCCGCCGCTGGTGGCTCGTGACGGCGCCCCTCTTTCTGGGCGTGGCGGTCCTGCTGATCGTCCTCCTCGCTCTGCTTGCACCCGTCGGCACCCACCCGATCCGCGACCGCCAGGTGGCGGCAGCGGCCAAGCAGCTCGAGCGACGCGAAGGGGTGCCGGGCACGAAGATCCGGGTCGACGACGTCGACGAGGAGACGAACGCGGTCAACGCGCAGATGGTGGGGCTCGGGCCCACGAACGTCGTCATCCTCTGGAACACGCTGTTCCGGTCGCTCAGCGACGACGCCGTGGAGTTCGTGATCGGCCACGAGCTCGGACACGCAGCGCGCCGGCACATCCCGAAAGGAATCGCCTGGGGGCTCCTGTTCAGCCTGCCGCTCACGTTCTTGCTCGCCGAGGCGACGCGCCGCCGCGGCGGGATCCAGCGCGCGGCGGTCGTCCCGTATGCCCTGTTCGTCTCCGCTGTCCTCGGGCTGCTCTCGGCCCCGCTCCAAAACGTCGTCTCGCGGCGCTACGAGGCGGAGGCCGACTGGATGGCGCTCCAGGCGACGAAGGATCCAGCCGCGGGCCGCGAGGTGTTCCGCAGCTTCACGCGCATCGATCTCGCTGACCCGAATCCGCCGCTGTGGTCCTACGTTCTACTGGACACGCACCCGACGGTGATGCAGCGGTTGGCGATGACGCGCGCTTGGGAGGCTAGGAGGGCTCGGAAGGACGGTCGGTCTCCGGAAGGTTCCTGATCCCCTCGCGGGACGACCACTTCGACCACGAGTCCTCCATCGCGTCGAGCAGCTCGCGCATGAACCGGTTCGACATGTTCACGCGCGCGACG
The DNA here is from genome assembly GCA_035554095.1 of Gaiellaceae bacterium. Taxonomy (GTDB): domain Bacteria; phylum Actinomycetota; class Thermoleophilia; order Gaiellales; family Gaiellaceae; genus 13-2-20CM-68-14. Next base: position 30,199 of record DATMIX010000035.1, read on the forward strand.
ACGACGCCGGGGACATCGCCCTCCTCGACCTCGTGGTCGATGCGCGCGAACGTCAGCGTGAACTCGTAGTCCGAGAAGCTGATGTTCGCGAAGTTGGAGTAGACGCCGGCGAGGTGCTCCGGGTCGAGGTGGATGTTGAGCTGGCGCTCCTGGGCGTCTTCGTCCACGGGCCTACGATACTAGGCGCGTGGACGACAGCTTCAGCCCGCGGCGGATCGGCTACGCACTCGTCGCGGTTAGCGCGTTCCTCGTCGGGGGCGCGATCGGTTTCCGGCTCTCGCTCGACGAGACATGGATCCAGGCGCTGTACCGGTCGGTCGTGACGATCTCGCTCGCGGGGCTGGACACCGTGCCCCGCAACGATTCCGCCCGGATCATCTCGATCGTGCTGGTCGTGGCCGGGGTGACTATCTTTGCCTTCGTCGCGTCGACGCTCATCGAAGGCGTCGCTCGCGGCGTTCTCACGGGTGCGCTGGCGGAAAAGAGGAGACAGCGGGCGATCGACAAGCTGCGCGACCACTACATCATCTGCGGCTACGGCCGGGTCGGCCAGCGGATCGCCGACGAGTTCCGGCACGCCGGCGCCGACTACGTTGTCCTCGACTTCCACGAGGATGCGCTCGAGGCCGCCCGCGAGCGGGGAGACCTGTTCATCGACGGGAACGGGACGGACGACGACGACCTGGCCGCGGCCGGCCTCGAGCGGGCGCGTGGGGTCGTCGCGGCGTCCGATTCCGACGCCGACAACCTCTACATCACGCTCTCGGCGCGCGCGGCGCGGCCCGAGCTCCTGGTCGTCGCGCGCGCGTCGACCGAGGACGCCGCGAAGAAGCTCCGGCTGGCCGGAGCCGAGCGCGTCGTGCAGCCGTACGCCGCCGCCGGCCGCGTGATGGCGAACCTGATGCTGAAGCCGCAGGTGACGGCCTTCGTCGACGTCGTCACGAGCGCCGGCTCGGAGGTGGATCTCCGCTTCGAGGAGCTGGAGGTTCCGCCGGACTTCTCGGGGATCGGCCGGACGATCGGAGACCTCCGCATCCGGGGCGCGACGGGCGCGATGATCATTGCCGTCCGCAAGCGCGACGGCCATTTCGAGACGACGCCGGATCCGGACCTGCCTCTCGAGGTCGGGGACGTGATGATCGCGGCTGGAACAGACGAGGAGCTGGGCGCGCTCGACAATCTCTTCCGTTCACCCGAGGCCGTTGCCGGCCGCTGACCCGGTCGCCCGACTCGCGGCGGAGCTGACCGCGGCTGTGGGCGCGCCGGTCGAGCTCGAACGGCCGAACGATCCCGAGCACGGGGACTATGCGACGAACGCCGCGCTGCAGCTCGCGCCCGAGCGCCGACAGTCGCCGCGCGACCTCGCGGGAGAGATCGCCGCGACGGCGCTGCAGCTGCCCGCGGTCGATCGCGCCGAGATCGCGGGGCCGGGATTCGTGAACCTCTGGCTGACGAATGCCTGGTACCGCGAGGCGCTGGCGGTGATGGGCGAGCTCGGATGCGAGTTCGGCGGAGGCTGGGCGGACCCGGTCGAGCGGGTGCAGGTCGAGATGGTCTCGGCGAACCCGACGGGGCCGCTCACCGTCGCGTCGGCGCGCAACGGCGCTTACGGAGACTCGGTCGCGCGGCTGCTCGAGCTCGGCGGTCACAGCCTCGAGCGCGAGTACTACTACAACGACGCCGGAGCTCAGGTGGAGAAGTTCCGCGCGTCCGTCGAGGCCCGGCGGCGCGGGGAGGAGCCGCCGGAGGACGGGTACCGAGGCGCGTACGTCGACGAGCTCGCGACGGCCGGAGGCGATCCGGTGCCGCCGATGCTGAAGCACATCGAGGCCACGCTCGAACGGTTCCGGGTCCACTTCGACTCGTGGGCGCTGCAGAGCGAGCTCGCGGCCCGGCTCGATGAGGTTCTGCCGAGGTTGGACACGTACGAGAAGGGCGGGGCGATCTGGGCGCGTTCTTCCGAGTACGGCGACGACGACGATCGCGTGCTGATCCGCTCCGCCGACCAGGGCGGGGCACCGACCTACCGTGCGGCGGACGTCGTCTATCTCCAGGACAAGCTCGACCGCGGCTTCGACCGCGCGATCTACGTGCTCGGCGCCGACCACCACGGCACGCGGAACTGGTACGCAGCCGTGGCGCGGATGCTCGGCTACGACCCGAACCGCGTCGAGGTGCTCCTGTACCAGCTCGTCCATCTCACGAGCGCGGGGGAGCAGACGAAGATGTCGAAACGGCGCGGCGACGTCGTCTTCCTCGACGAGCTGATCGACGAGATCGGGATCGACGCCGCACGCTGGTACCTCGTCAACCGTGGCCCCGATCAGACGATCGAGATCAACGTCGACCTGGCCGCGGAGCGAACGCAGAAGAACCCCGTCTACTACGTGCAGTACGCGCATGCCCGGATCGCGGGCATCCTCCGGAACGCCGACCCCGAATCCCACAAGGGTCTGTCGCCGAGCCAGCCGCTCGAGCCCGAGGAGCAGAACTTGATCAAGCGGCTGCTCGAGTTTCCGCAGCTCGTCGCCGAGGCGGCCGAGCGGCGCGGGCCTCAGGCGATCCCGAACTACGCGATCCGGGTCGCCGACGACTTCCACCGCTTCTACCACGAGCATCGCGTGCTCGAAAGCGAGGCGGAGGCTTTCCGGCTCGCCCTCGTGCGGGCCGCGCAGGCGGTGATCGCCCGGTCGCTCGACCTGGTCGGGGTCGAAGCTCCAGAGCGGATGTGACCGTCTAGGATCCGGGTCATGGCCGTCGCGGAGGAGACGAGCGGCAGGCCCGGAGCGCCGAGCCGGCCCGACCGCAACCTCGCGCTCGAACTGGTGCGCGTGACGGAGTCGGCTGCGATGGGCGCCGGCCGCTGGGTGGGACGGGGGGACAAGAACGCCGCCGACCAGGCTGCGGTCGACGCGATGCGAGCGATGCTCGACTCCGTCTCCATGGACGGGATCGTCGTGATCGGCGAGGGCGAAAAGGACGAGGCGCCGATGCTCTACAACGGCGAGCAAGTCGGCGACGGGAGCGGGCCCCAGGTCGACGTCGCGGTCGACCCGCTCGAAGGGACGCGATTGACCGCGCTCGGGCAGCCGAACGCGATCGCCGTCATCGCCGTCGCCGAGCGGGGAACGATGTTCTTCCCGGGCGCGGCCGTCTACATGGAGAAGATCGCGGTGGGGGCGGAGGGCCTGGCCGCGATCGACATCAACGCGACCCCGACCGAGAACGTGAAGGCGGTTGCGAAGGCGAAAAGCGTCTCCACCCGCGAGATCTCGGTCGTCGTGCTCGAGCGCGAGCGCCACGACGAGCTGATCGGCGAGCTGCGGGAGGCGGGCGCGAAGGTCAACTTGATCCGGGACGGCGACGTTGCGCCGGCGATTGCCGCGGCGCAGGGGGGCACCGGCGTCGACATGCTCTACGGCATTGGCGGCACCCCGGAGGGCGTCATCTCGGCGGCGGCGCTGAAGGCCGTCGGGGGCGGAATGCAGGGCAAGCTCTGGCCTCGGAACGACGAGGAGCGGCAGGAGCTCCTCGACGCCGGCTACGACCTCGACCGGGTTCTGACGACCGACGACCTCGTCTCGGGCGAGGACGTCTTCGTCGCGGCGACGGGCGTGACGAGCGGCGCGCTCCTGCGCGGCGTCCGTGTCGTCGGCGACCGCGTCGAGACCGAGTCGATCGTCATGCGCTCGCGCTCCGGCACCTTCCGACGCGTGGTCGCGTCGCACCCACTGACGAAGATCCAGAGCCTGATGAAAGGAGCCCGCTGATGGGAGTGCACGAGCTGAACGAGACTGCCCGGGCGATCGTCGCCGAGCACAAAGGGATCCTCGCGGCGGACGAGTCGACGGGGACGATCAAGAAGCGCTTCGACTCGATCCAAATCGAGTCCACCGAGGAGAGCCGGCGCCAGTACCGCCAGCTCCTCTTCGCGGCGCCCGGAATGGAGG
>DATMIX010000036.1:0-12410 GCA_035554095.1 Gaiellaceae bacterium
GCCGGGCTGGGCAAGCTCCGCGAGCTTGTGCGCGGCATTTACCCGATGGAGTCGGGCGCGGCAGAGCCACGCGGGCTGCAAGCGGTCTGCAAGCAGCAGGCTTCCGCTGGGATGTCACCGTGGTCCGCCTAAATGCACGCCGCGGCCGAAAACTGGCTCGGAGCCGGCTTTTCGGCGGAATACGGCGGCATGGGTGTACACAACCGAGGCGGCTCATAACCCGGAGGTCGCAGGTTCAAATCCTGCCCCCGCTACTGCGGAAGGCCCTGGAGACGGGGCCTTTCGCGTCTTTATAGATGTCGCACACCGGTGTACTTTTCCTCAACTTTTGCCGACCGGCCGGCCTCGAACCCGTTGGTATGCCTACTTGCGATCGCCGCGGCGCTGTATGCGTCTGCTTGTGCTGCTTCGTCGGGAGCGCCCCAAAGTAGTCACCCCGACGCCCGTCTGCCAGCGCCTAGCCGCTTCGCGGCATCCCACGCGCCCCACCGAGCGGCCTCCCGCTACTCGTCGCGAACGGATCTGGACGCGTCCGGCGCCAGTTGCGCCCGCGTTCGACGTGTACGAGCCGATGATCAGGTCCCGGTGGCCGTCGCGGTTGACGTCTCCCGCATTGCGACCTGGGCCCAGGCCCGCGTCGGCGTCGGCCCCGAGCCACGAGAGCAGCTCGCGTCCGTCGCGGCCGGAGTAGCGACCCGGCCGCCAACACGGCCGGATGGGCCGCCGTCTTTTCTCCGGCGAAGACGGCTCCATCCTGCGAACGATCACGAGCACCAAAGCAGGCGAAAACCTCGGCTTCGACGCCGTCGGTATCGGCGATGTCAACCGCGACGGCATTCTCGACGCGTTGCTGGCCGCAGCGACCGGCGACCACGTCTACGTCGTCGCAGGCGTCCGGTCGAGCTTGCACGGACACCACTGATCTCCCTCGACCGCGGCGCCCCTGTACTTCACGGCAGCCGCGGCTAGCCTGTCACGATGCGCGTCGCGGCGGTCGATCTCGGCACGAACTCCACGCGCCTGCTCGTCGCGGACGTCGCCGACGGACGGCTAGACGAGATCGCGCGCCGACTGAAGATCACGCGGCTCGGAGAGGGGGTCGACGAGCGCCGACGCCTCCTCCCCGCTCCGATCGCGCGGGTCCGAAACGTCCTAACCGACTTCCGGCGCGAGGCGGAGCTGCTCGGCGCCGAGCGCACGCTCGCGATCGCGACGAGCGCTGTGCGCGATGCCGAGAACGGCGAGGCCTTCCTCGGCGAGGTCGAGTGGAGCTACGGGTTCGCCACCCGGCTGCTGAGCGGTCACGAGGAGGCGCAGCTCACCTTCCGCGGAATCGCGACCGACCGGGTGATCGACACAGAGACGCTCGTCGTCGACATCGGCGGCGGCTCGACGGAGCTCGTCGCGGGGGGGCTCGACAGTCTTCGTTTCCACGACAGCCTCGACCTCGGCTGCGTCCGCCTGACGGAGCGCTTCCTCCGTTCGGATCCGCCGCGCGACGACGAGCTGGAGGAGTGCGCGGCCGCCATACGCTCCTTGCTCGGCGAGCGCGTCCCGGACGAGGTGCGCCCCGCGGCGGCGATCGGCGTCGCAGGGACGGTCACCTCGCTGGCGGCGCTGGATCTCGGCCTCGCCGAGTACGACCCGGAGCGCGTGCACGGCCATCGGCTCTCGCGGGAATCGGTCGGCGTCCAGCTCGAACGGCTCGCGTCGCTCCCGGTCGCCCGGCGCCGCGACGTGCCTTCACTCGAGCCTGAGCGCGCGCCCGTGATCGTCGCCGGCGCGGTGATCCTGCGCGCGGTGCTCGACCATTTCGGCCTCGCCGAGCTCGAGGCGAGCGAGCGGGACATTCTCCACGGCGCCGCACTCGAGGCGGCGGGGCTGCCCGAGGCCGAGGAGGGCGCTGCCCCGCCCGGCGCCTACACCTGCTGCTAAGGCGACTCCTCTTCGAGCTGCGGCGGCTCGTCCTCGGCGAGTCTCCGCTGCAGCGAGCTCCGCGAGAGCACGCCGACCAAACGGCCCTCCTCGGTCACCGGGACGCGCTCGAGGTCCTGCTCCTCGAGGAAGCGGAACGCCTCGTCGAGCGGAAGCTCGGGGTCGACCGTATGACGCGGCGGCTCCGCGATCTCACCGACGCGCGTCGTCGACGGATCGCGGCCGGCGGCGACCACGTCGCGCACGAGCGTCCCGCGCGTGATCACGCCGACGAGCTGGTCGTCCGCGCACACGTAGACGGCCCGGACGTCCGGCCGGGCGAGGTGCTCGCCCGCCTCGCGGGCGGGCGCGTCCCCGGCCAGCGTGGCCGGATCGGGAACCATCGCGTCCCGGACGCGGTCGCTCACGGGTAGATGCCGCGGGCCGTCAAGGCGGCTCCGACCTCGCGGATGCCGGCGACGAGTGCCGCGCTCCGCAGCGACAACCCCTGCTCCTCGGAAAGCGTCCAGACGCGGTCGAACGCGTCGCCGAGCTTCTCGGAGAGCTTCGCGCGGATCTCGTTGCGGTCCCAGAACAGCCGGCCGAGGTCCTGGACCCATTCGAAGTACGAGACCGTGACGCCACCTGCGTTCGTGAGGACGTCCGGCAGGACCATGATTCCGCGCTCGGCCAGGATCGCATCCGCCTCGACGGAGGTCGGCCCGTTCGCGCCCTCGGCGATCACCTTCGCGTGGATCCGGCCGGCGTTCTCGCCGGTCACCTGATCCTCGCGGGCGGCCAGCACCAGGATGTCGCACGGCAGCTCGAGCAGCTCCTCGTTGGTGACGCGCTCGGCCTTGTCGTAGTCGGCAAGCGATCCGTGCTCCTCGGCGTAGGCCCGCAGCTCGGAGATGTCCAGCCCGTTCTCGTCGTGGACGCCGCCCGACACGTCCGAGACGGCGACGACCCGGGCGCCTTTGTCATGGAGCTCCTGCGCGGCGATCCCGCCGACGTTGCCGAAGCCCTGCACGACGCAGCGCTGCTCGGCGAGGTGCGCCTCGAGCCGCCTGCAGCAGCGCTCGATCACCATCACGACGCCCGCGCCGGTCGCCTCGTGGCGAAAGAGCGAGCCGCCAAGCGCCACCGGCTTCCCCGTGACGATCTCCGGCACGGCGTAGCCGCGCTGCATCGAGTACGTGTCCATCATCCACGCCATCGTCTGCTCGTTCGTGGCCATGTCCGGAGCGGGGATGTCCTCCTGGGGGCCGATCACGGGCAGCAGCTCGGATGTGAAGCGGCGCGTCAGACCCTGCAGCTCGCGAATCGTGAGTTCCTTCGGCCGGCACCGGACACCGCCCTTCGCCCCGCCGTAGGGCAGCTTGAGGAGCGCGCATTTCCAGGTCATCCACATCGCGAGCGCCGCGCACTCGCCGAGCGTCACTTCCGGGTCGTAGCGGACGCCGCCCTTGGTCGGGCCGAGGACGCTGGAGTGCTGCACGCGGTAGCCGGGGAAGACGCGCCACCTGCCGTCGTCGAGGCGGACCGGGACGCTGACGACGAGCGACCGCTCCGGGTAGCGGAGCCTCTCGGCGACGGCCTCGTCCACGGCGGCGTGCGGGAGCGCCTGCTCGAACTGCGTGATCGCCTGGTGGAAAAGCGGAGTCTCCCACTCGAGCAGCTCCTGGTCGTGCGAAACGTCCTGCACCTCGGACACGGCGCTGAGTGTAGTGCGGGCAAGATTCGGGGTGGCGAACCGGTCCGGTCGCCGCTCCGAACCTCTTGAGACCTTGACGCGACGAACCCGCCTGCTCGCCGTGGCCGCAACGGTTTTCGCGGGCGCGGGCGCAGCGCCCGCGGCCTGGGGTCATGCGAGGCTCGTGAGCGCGGACCCCGGCGAAGGCGCGGTCCTCGCGCGCGCGCCCGCGCGCGTGACACTGAAGTACGACGACACCGTCCGCGTCCTCGGCGGGACGACCGTGATCCGAAATGCGGATCGCAAGTCGATCGTCGCCGGGAAACCGCGTCGGTCCGGCCGGACCATCGTCATTCCGCTCCGCAGGCTCGAGGACGGCGACTACACGGTGAAAGCCCGCGTGCTCTCCGACGACGGGCACACGGTCGAGCGGGTCTATGCCTTCGGCGTCGGCGCGGGGCGACCGCCTCCGTCGGCCGCCCTCGAGGCGGGTGGCGGGCCCAGCGCGACGAACGTCATCTCGCGGTGGCTCTTCTTCGCGGGCCTGCTCGTCGCGGTCGGGACGGCGCTCTTCCTGCGGCTCGCCTGGCGTCCCGCGTTGCGGGCGGCCGCCGTGACGTCTGGCGGGGAGACGCCGCTTTGGGCGCTGGCGTTCGCCGGGTTCTTCCTCGCGTTCCTCGGCGCCTCGGGCCTCGTCCCCCACCACGGCGCGGGCACGACCCGCTTCGGGCTCTTCATGGAGATCGGCGGGGTCCTCGGCATCGCAGGGGCGACGCTCGCCGCGATCGCGATCGTCGAGCGGCGCGTGGGCTGGCTCGTCCTCGTCGCCGCGCTGCTGCTTCTGCCGGTTCCGACGCTCGCCGGCCACGCGCTCGACCCGGGCGAGCTGCGGCCGCTCAACGTCGTCGCCGACGTGCTGCACGTGGCGGCGGCGGCCCTGTGGATCGGGGGCCTGCTCGCGCTCGCCGCCGCGCTCCCGCGCGTACTACGAGAGCTGGATACGGAGCACCGCGCCCGCTTCACGTCGGTCCTCGTGCCCCGGCTCTCGGCGGCCGCGCTCGTCTCGGTAGCCGTGATCGCGGTGACCGGGCTCATCCGGGCGCTCTTCGAGCTCTCGGCCGTCAGCCAGCTCTGGAGCTCCGGCTACGGCCGGGCGCTGATCGTCAAGACGGGGCTTCTGGCGGCGCTCGTCATGCTCGGGTGGATCAACCGTTCGCGCCTAATCCCCAGCGGCCGCACCGGCGAGCTCAGGAGGAACGTGGCCGTAGAGCTCGCGCTGCTCGCGACCGTCATCGGAGCCGTGGCCTTCCTGACGGATCTCGTGCCCGGTCGCCGGCTGGCGAAGGCGATCGCGCGTCCCGCGGCACCTTCCCGGCCCGTCGCCCCGCCTCCGAAAGGGGCCCTCGTCCTCGGCAGCCAGGCCGGAAGCCTCGCGATCGGCCTCGCGCGGCTCGCCGACGGCCGGCTCCAGGCGACCGTCCTCGGGCCCGACGACCGCGGCGTCGACCGGCTCCCCGTGGTCTTCGTCACCCGGGGCCGCAGGACCGACACGTTCTCGTGCGGGCCCGGCTGCTACCGCTCGCCGGCGAGGTTCCGAGGGCGGAGGGTCGCCGTCGACATCGGCCGTCCACCGCGAGTCGTTTTCGTCCTGCCCGAGCGGACGCGATCCGCCGCCGCGCTCGTCCGGCGCGCACGCCGCGCGTTCCGTGGGCTGTCGAGCGTCGTCATCCACGAGCGGCTCGCATCGAGCCCGACAGCGAAGGTGACGTCGACGTGGAGGATCGAGGCGCCGAACCGGCTCGCATATGTCACGTCCGGCGGCGCTCGGGCGGTGGTGATCGGCTCCCGCCGCTGGGATCGCCTCGGCAAGGGGCCCTGGGAGCGCTCCGCGCAGACGCCGCTCCGCCTCCCCGGCGCATGGTGGGGGCCCGCATCGTTCGACGCCTCCTTGCTCGGGTGGACTCGCACCGTCCGGGGCAAGCGCGCACGTGTCGTCAGCTTCTACGACCCCAAGCTGCCGGCCTGGTTCGAGGTGGCGATCGACCCGGCGACCGCCGTCCCGCTCGAGCTGAAGATGACGGCGGCTGCCCACTTCATGCGGCACCGGTACACGGACTTCAACCGCCCGCTGCGGATCGTGCCGCCTAGTTCCTAGGCAGGATCAGCTCGAAGCGCGCGCCGACTCCGGTGGGGTCGTAGACGAGGTCCCCGCCGTGTGCGCGTGCGTAGGCCTTGGCGATGGCCAGGCCGAGGCCGCTCCCCTGGCTTTGGAACCCCTGCTCGAAGCGGTCGAACAAGCGGGGGACCAGCTCCGGCGGGACACCGCCGCCGGCGTCCTGGACGGCGATCCTGACGTGCCGGTCGCGGTGCTCGGCGCTGACGACGACGGGCGGCTCGCCGTAGCGGACGGCGTTGACGAGCAGGTTCGAGACGACGCGCTCGACGACGTGGCGGTCGACCACAGCGGCCACGTCGGCCTCGACGTCGACGCGAACCGCATCGAGCTTGTCCTCGCGGACCGCCGTACGCGCGACGTCGTCCAGCAGTGCACGAAGCACGACCGGCTGCGGGTCGAGCACGATTGCATGCTCGTCGAGCCGCGAGAGGTCGAGCAGCTGTTCGATCAGGCGGGTCATCCGAACGGCCTGCTCCCAGAGGGTCTCCTCGAGCTCGCGCCGCGTTTCCTCCGGCAACGAGGGGCCGCGCTCGCGCAAGGTCGCGAGGATCCCGTAGACCGCCGATGCGGGTGTCCGCAGCTCGTGTGAGGCGACCGCGACGAAGTTCATCTTCAGCTGGTCGAGCCGCACGACGTCGTCGAAGACGCGTGCCTTCTCGATCGCGAGTGCAGCCCGCTCGGCGACGAGCTCGAGCAGCTCGATGTCTGCGGCCGTGAAGTCGCGCGGAGCCAGCGAGCCGACGTGCAGCACGCCGATCGACTCGTGGCGCAGCAGCAGCGGGACGCCGAGCATGCTCTTGATTCCCTTCTCGCGCAGGAGCGGGTTGACGAGGTCCGCCTGGTCGAGATCCGGCAGGACGATCGCCCGGCGCTCCGCGGCGACGCGGCCGGCAAAGCCGGCGCGAAGCGGGATCCGCACACCGCGCTCGACCTCCTCCTCGAGGCCCACGGCGGCGCGGGCGACCAGCTCTGGCCGCTCCTCGTCGAGCAACAGGATCGCCGCCGTGTCGGTGCCGAGGATCTCGCGGACGCGCGCCAACAGCTCGGTGAGGAGCTCCTCGAGTTCCAGGTGGGCCAGTGCGACGTCGGTCACCGCCTGCACGTCCTCGAGCCGTCGGCGCGCCGAGCTCTCGGCCTCGAAGAGCCGTGCGTGTTCGATCGCGAGCGACACCCGGTCCGCGGCGAACTGGAGGAACTCGACCTCTCCGGGCGTGAACTCGCGCGGCGTCAGGCTGCCGACGTGCACAACGCCGAGGATGCGCCCGCCGACGATGAGCGGCACCCCGAGCAGCGTCTTGATGCCCTTCTCACGCAGGATCGGGTTGAGGACATCGGCGTGGTCGACGTCCGGAAGCACCACCGGCTTTCGCTCCGCCGCGATCGTTCCGGCGAAGCCGCGGCCGACGGGGATCCGGATGCCCTGTTCGACCTCCTCCTCGAGCCCGACCGCGGCTCGGGCGACGAGCTCGTCGCGCTCCTCGTCCAGCAAAAGGATCGCGCAAGTGTCGACCTCGAGTGCCGCACGCGTCCGGAGGAGAACGGCGCCCAGCAGCTCGTCGAGCTGAAGGTGCGCGAGCGCCGCGTCGGTGATCTGCTGCAGCCGCTCGAGCTTGAGGCCGCGTGTGTCGGAAGCCACTTGTCGCAGGATAGGTCGAGAGGGCGGACAGTGGTTCGCGCGCGGCCGACCCGCGTTTTACGACAGAACGCTCGGGAACCGATCGTCCGTCGAGTCAATCGAAAGGAGGGCACATGGCTACTGCACGGGCAGACGACCCGGGTCGAAAGGCGGAAAGAATCGGTGAGCGGGTCACGGGATCGCACGACGAGACGAAGTGGGCGCCGCTGACGACCGAGTTCTGGGCGATGCTGATCGTGATCATCGCGATCTTGATCGCCGCCGCCGTCTCGGACACCTTCGGTGATCGACGGGCGTGGCTCTACGTCGCGATCGTCGCGACGGGCTACATCGTCAGCAGGGGTCTCGCCAAAGTCGGCACCGACCACTGGTCGGGCGCACGACGCCGCGGCTAACGTCCCAGGCGGAGGGAGAGGGGCGCGGGAGGCTCCCACGGCGTCCCCTCCCATTCGCTTCCCTGACGAGGTCGCGCGTGCGGCTCAACAGGTGCCCGGGAAGGGACTCGAACCCTTACGCCTCCGTCAGGGGACACCTTTTAAGCTCGCTCGGGCCCCGAGACGCACCGAGGCCTAGCGAGACTTTTCCCTGCTCAGCTTTCTGGTCCGCCCCCTTCGGCCGCGATCGCATTTCGGCCCGTCTCGGCGGCTCTTGTGGCCCCTGCGTGGGCGTCCCGACGTCTTTCGCTCGGAACCCCGCCGGCTCGGGGGACATTCCCGAACACTGGCCCAGGCGAGAGGTCCGCGTTACCGGCGTGGTTTACGTGATCAAGTCGGAGGACGTTCTGGCGTAAGTACGCTCCCCAAGCCTTTCGTGCCTATGCCGCGGGGGCGAAGAACTCGATGAGCAGTTGGTTGACGCGCTCAGCCTCGTCGTGATGGACCCAATGCGATGCGTCGGGCAGGCGCTCGACGCGGTCGAGGCTGGGTACGTCGTCGCGCGCGGGCTCGGCGAGGTCGGCGCCGAGGTAGGAATCGCGCTCCCCCCAGATGACCAGCGTCGGCGCCGAGAGCGGGCGAATCTTTGCCGCGGCTTCCTTTTGGTTCTGTCTGACCGAGGCGCGGTAGTAGTTGATCATCCCGGCCGCTGCCCCCGGCTGCGACCACGCCTCTTCGTAGCGTTCGAGCTCCTGGTCGGTGTACGGGGGGTTTGCGTCTTCCAGGAAGTGCCGGAAGAAGTGCCAGTCTCTGAGGTGAACAACTTCCTCGGGCAGGCCGGGTACCGCAAAGAAGAAGAAGTACCAGGACTTCCGGAGCTGGCTCGGGTGCTTCAGTCCCTCCGAGAGCTTCCGCGGATGGGCCGCGTTGAGGATGGCAAGCCGGTCGACCACCTCGGGGTGGTTCATCGCGACGGTCCAGGCGATGGATCCGCCCCAGTCGTGACCGACCAACTGCGCGGACTCCGCACCGAGCTCCCGGATGAAGCCGCGGATGTCAGCGGCGAGGAGATCGACGCCGTAGTCCTCGAAGCCCTCTGGCTTCGAGGACAGGTTGTAGCCACGAGTGTCGGGGGCGACGACCCGAAAACCGGCCGCCGCGAGCGGCTCGATCTGTAGCCGCCAACCGAACCAAAACTCCGGGAAGCCGTGCAGCAGAACGATCAGCGGCCCATCGCCGGCCTCGACGTAATGCAACGTCTGATCGCCGACCTCGGCATAACCCTCCCGAAGCTCGGTCCCGACGTCAGGGAGCAGGCTGGTGGTGGTCATGAGGACCTCCGTGGGTAGAGGACTTGGGCGCGAGACTACGCCCGCCTGTCTGGATAAGCAACGCTCAGCTTGACCCACGCGTGCTGCGGGAGGAGACTCGCGATGGGGTCACAAGGGGTCGGAGCATGGCGCACAACCGGCTGCGGCTCCGGAAGTCTTGTGCGCCGCCTCCGAGGGGCAGAGGGAGGGTGCTCCGACCCGCCAAGATCGTGCCACCGGACAAGCCACTCCTCTGGCCTGGGCACCGTGCCACGCCGACGGGTGATCGGCGCCGTCGGAACCCGCGGCCGCCTCGAGCTAAGCGTTCGGATGGGTCGACGAGCCGGATAGGCTGAAACCGTGCCTCGTCGGCTTCTCGTCGTCGCCACCACCTCCGTCCCGGCGGCCGATCTGCGCACATCCGTCCGCGCGCACGCGGGCGAGGATGCAGAGATGCTCGTTGTCGCGCCAGCCTCCGACATCTCCCGGCTCGACTGGTTGACAAACGCCGAGGACGACGCGCGAACTGAGGCAGCCGAGCGGGCCGACGAGCTTGCGGAGGCGGCACCGACCAACGACGTTGAGTCGCGAATCGGTGATTCCGACCCTGTGAAGGCGATCGAGGACGCGCTTCGTACCTTCCCGGCGGATGAACTGATCGTCGTCACACTCCCTGACGAGGATGCCGATTGGCTCGAGAAAGGAAGCGCGGAAACCGCCCTCAACCGCTTCTCCCTGCCAGTCACACATTTGGTCGTCGAGAGCTCCTAGACCTTCGAGATCGACTGCGACGACGAGGGTCGTCCGTTTGGTCGGAAACAGCGGCGCAACAGTTGAGGCCGAGCCGGACCTCCGCGTGCCGTTTACTAGGTCCAGCGGACGCTCGCTCAGCAAGGACCGTCATGTAGTCCCTACGCCTAAGGATGCTTCCAGCGCTCAGGGTCGCCCGTTTGACGCCGAACAATGAGGCTAGAACGGCCATGTGATCATAGCCGTCTCCACCGTCGCGATCGTCGCTATCGCGGCGGCCGTCATCGTCGTCGCCTTCCTGGTGATGTACGTCTTGCCTCGAGGCGGCCGACGAAAGCGTCCGTAGGGCTCGCCGGACGCAGCCGCTTGCTCGCGTGAGCTCAAGCCTGCGCCGCCGAACGGATGATCAAGTGGCAGAGGTTGCCAGCGGGGTTGCAGTCAGCCTCAGCTTCGTCATCTAGCGGCTGGTGAAGGTGTCGGTGAAGCCGTCCGGGAGGTTCGGGGCGCCGGAGACCGAGCCGGGTCCGGTCGGGGGCGGCCCGATCGGGGACTGTCGCGGACACGTGACGCTCTTTTCGTTCTCGTCTCTTCGCTCGACTGATCAGCCTCGATCGCCCAGTGGCTGCGCCGGCCTCCGGCCAACCTCGAGCGCGCGCGCAAGGTCGGTGATCGACAGCAGCCCGGCCAGGTGTCCGTTGTCGACTACGAGCCCCCGATTCGCCCTCGGTGCGGAAAGCTCCGCCAGGGCGTCCACGGCCCGCTCGTCCTCGGTGAGCAGCGGAACCTGATCGAGCGGGATCATCGTGTCCCGCACGCGTCGCCTATCCCACTCCGAGCGGGGAACCGCAGCGACCGAGGCGAAGGCGAGCAGGCCGACCGGCCTTTCCCCCTCGAGGACGGGATACGTCGTGAAGCGGTGGGACCGCGCGACCTCGTCCATGAAACGACTAAGCGTCGCGTCGACATCGACCGTCACGGGGTGGCGCACCATCAGGTCGCGGACCCGCGAGTCGCCGAGTGCCTGCTCGGTCGCCACGTAGCGAGCCTCTGCCTTAGCGCCCTGGAGCAGGAACCAGCCGACGAAGGCCAGCCAGGCGCCGCTGAACGAGCCCTGGAAGATGAACATCACGAGACCGAGCACGATGAACAGGTAGCCGAACCCCTGCCCGATCTCCGATGCGACCCGCGTCGCCCAGGCGAAATCTCCCTTGGCTCGCCAGAGGATCGCGTGAAGGACGCGGCCGCCGTCGAGCGGCGACGCGGGAAGGAGGTTGAACACCGCCAGGATCAGGTTGATGTAGCCGAGCCAGGCTGCGACCCCGTCGACGGCGCTTGGCAGCTGCGCCAACGCGATCAAGACGAACAGCACCCCGAGCACGATCGACACGAACGGTCCGGCAAAGGCAATTCGGAACTCGTCGCCGGCGCTCGCGTACCGGCCCTTGAACTGCGAGACGCCGCCGAACAGCCAGAGGGTGATCGAGTCGACCTCGATTCCTTCCCGGCGGGCCACGAGCGAGTGCCCGAGCTCGTGCAGCAGGATCGATGCGATGAACAGCGCAGCCGCGACGAAACCCATCGCGAGGTAGGTGCCGTGGGACAGGCCCGGGTTCTGCGATGGGAAGACGCCGTCCGTCAGCGACCAGACGATCAGGGCGAAGACGGCGATCAGGCTCCAGTTGAGCCGGACCTCGATGCCTCCGACGCGGCCGATCGTGAAGTTCCCGTCCATCAGCGAAGCGACTTGAACGTGGCTCGCGCCTCGGTGGCGAAGAGCTCCGGCTCTTCCCACGCGGCGAAGTGGCCGCCCCTGTCGGCCGCGTTGAAGTAGGTGAGGCTCGGATAGGCCTTCTCGGCCCAGCTGCGCGGCGTCTGCCAGATCTCGCCGGGGAAGGTGGTGAAGCCGGTCGGGATCGGCGGCGGCGGCAGAGGCTGGCGGCCCGCGGCCGGCGCGTCCGGCCCGTAGGCCTCCCAGTACGACCGGGCGGCGGAGGCGCCGGTGCCGGTCAGCCAGTACGCCGTGATGTTGTCCAGGACGTTGTCTCGGGTGAGGTTGCCCGACGGCTGCCCGTCGACGAAGGCGCGGGCGATCTTGTAATAGCTGTCTGTGTCGTGGTCGATCATCCAGGCGGCCAGGGCGACGGGGGAGTCGAGCAGGGCGTAGCCGATCGTCTGCGGGCGGGTGGCCATCTCGACGAAGTAGCCGTTTCCGGACTGCCCGAAGGTGGCGATCTGCGCGGCCGCGGCGCGTTCCTCGTCGGTGTCCGTCGGCATCGTGCCGCTCAGCGCCGGCACGAGCAGGTTCGTGTGGATGCCGATCAGCCCCGCGGGCGCCTGGCGGCCCATCGCGTCGGTGACACCGGCGCCCACGTCGCCGCCCTGGGCCACGTAGCGGGTGTAGCCGAGGCGGCTCATGAGCTCGGCCCAGGCGCGCGCGGTCCGGCCCAGGTCCCAGCCGAGCTCCATCGGCTCGCCGGAGAAGCCGTAGCCGGGCAGAGACGGCAGAACGAGATGAAACGCGTCCGCGGCGGCGCCGCCGTGCGCGGTCGGGTCCGTG
>DATMIX010000037.1:0-19245 GCA_035554095.1 Gaiellaceae bacterium
CTCGCCGCGAGACGACCATCGCGATCCAGTTCCAGCGCGCACCGCATCCACCGTTCGCGGAGATCGCGGGCGAAGGGCTGCGACCGAATGTCCTGCTCATCCACGTTCAGCCGGACGAGGGCGTCTCGCTGGCGATCGGCGCCAAGGTCCCCGGCCAGGGGATGACGATCCGCACCGTGCACATGGACTTCCTCTACGGCGGGGCGTTCCGGGCCGACATGCCGGAGGCGTACGAGCGGCTGCTTCTGGACTGCATGCGCGGAGATGCGACCTTGTTCACGCGCGCCGACGAGGTCGACGAGCAGTGGGAGATCGTCGACTCGATCGTCGCCGCATGGCGGCGTGACCGGCCGTCGTTCCCGAACTACGCGGCCGGGACGTGGGGGCCGCCGTCGTCCGACGAACTGCTCCACCGAGACGGTCGGTCGTGGCGGCGGCACTAGAGTCGGTCTCCGAGATCGAGCGCGAGCTCGCCCGCCTGCGCCTGGAAGAAGAGGGCGGCTCGCGACAGCGGACGAACGTGATGACGCACATCGCGTGGGTGCCCGACAGGTGGGTCGAGGCCGCGGAGGACGTCCTGGCGGGCCTCGCCGAGCGGCACCCGTCGCGGACGATCGTGCTGTTTCCACAGTCCAACGGCGACGCCGGTCTCGACGGCGAGGTCTCGCTCGAGTCGTTCGCGACGGGTCAGGGCCGCTCGGTCTGCACGGAAACGATCCGCATCCGCCTGCGAGGCACCGCGGCGGAGCACCCCGAGAGCGTCGTCCAGCCGCTGTTGATCTCCGATCTGCCAGTGTTCCTGCGCTGGCGGGGTGCACCGCCGTTCAGCGAATCGGCCTTCGAGGGTCTCGTCGACACGGTGGACCGGCTCGTGATCGACAGCACCGAGTGGCCCGATCTCCCCGCGCCGTACGAGCCGCTCGCGGAGATCTTCGACCGCGTCGCGGTCTCTGACATCGCGTGGGCCCGGACGAGCCGCTGGCGCCCGATGCTCGCATCGCTCTGGCCCGCCATCGGCGACGTGCGCCGGATCCGCGTCACCGGCACGGCGGCCCAGGCGAACCTGCTGGCCGGCTGGCTGAGATCGCGACTCGACCGGCCGGTCGAGCTCGAGCACGAGGACTCGGACCGGCTCGTCGGCGTCGAGATCGACGGCGAGGTGGCGCCGTTTCCGCCCGGCGATCCGCCGCCGGGCGCCGACCTGCTCTCGGACGAGCTGGAGAAGCTGGATCGAGATCGCGTCTACGAGGACGCGGTGCGGGCGGCTGTGACGTAGGCACCGTTCGGCGCCGTATAGACGACGTGTATGCGGAGCAACCCAGCTTCGCCGCCATCGCCGAGCGACACCTCGACGACGTCCACGCCTACCTCGTGTACCTCACCGCCGACCACTCCCTCGCCGAAGACCTCGCGGTCGAGACGTTCGAGCGGGCGCTGCGCCGCTGGAAGCGTTTCGACCCACGGCGCGGCGGGGCACGGACATGGCTCTGCCAGCTCGCGCGGTCGGCGGCGCTCGACCACTTCCGGGCCGAGGAGCGGCGACGGCGCCGTGAGGATCGCTACGCGGTCACGGAGCTCCGCGAGGTGCCGCCGCCGAGCTTTGGCGAAGGCTTGTCCGTCGAGCTCGAGCATGCGCTCGCGGAGCTGTCCCGGGCAGAACGCGAAGTCGTCGCGCTGCGGGTGGTGCTCGAGCTCGACGGCGAGACGGCGGCGCGCGTGCTCGGGATCAGCCCGACGGCCTGCTCGACGCGGCTCAGCCGAGCAATGCAGAAGCTGGAGCAGAAGGTGAGCGCCGATGCGGTCGCCTGAGCTCGCGCTCGAGCTGCGCGCTGCGCGGCCCGCCCCCTCGCCCGAGCTGCGGGAGCGGGTCCTCGCCGTCGCGACGGCGGCCCCACGCGGCGGCCCCCGCCTCTCGCTGCCCTCGCTCCGGCGCGTTTCCCTGGCTGCTGCGGCAGCGGTGCTCGTCGTGGCCGTGGGAGGAGCGCTCGTGCACGGGTTGACGCACTCGGGCGACCGAATCGAGCCGGTGCGCGCGAACCCCTCGGGCGGCGGTGCGATTCTCGAGAACGTTCCGAGCGCCGCCACGATCTTGCCCCGAAGGGCGGACGCTGTTCCGACCACGCCGTCGCGCCTCCAGCAGTACGGCGCCACCCTCCGCGTCCAGGTGAAGGACCGCGACGAGCTCTCGGACGCGACGAAGCGAGCGATGCGCGTCGCCCGGCTGCTCGGCGGCTACGTCGCGCAGGTTCGGTACAGCGCTCCGCGCTCGGGTGTCGGCTCCGCGGCGATCGTCGTCCGCGTCCCGGTCGACCGCGTTCAGGACGCGATCGAGGAGTACTCAGGCCTCGGCACGCTGCTCGCCCAGAAGGTGTCGATCACGGACGTCACGAAGCAGGTGCAGGAGCAGGCGAAGGAGATCGCGCGTCTTCGCAAGGAGCTCGCGAGGCTCGTGTCGGACGGCGTCACCGCGGCCGAACGGCCGCAGCTGGAGGCGCTGAGGGCACGGCTCGACTACCTGACGAAGCGGAGAGCGGCGACCGTGCGTCGCGCCGAGCTCGCTAAGGTCTCGCTCGGCCTGACCACGAAGCGGAAGGCGGCTGCGGCGCCGGCGAGCCGCTTCGACGGGACGATGAGCGATGCTAGGGACGTCCTCGTCCGCGAGGCGGAGATCTTGCTCTACGCCCTCATCGTCGCCGGACCGTTCCTGATCCTCGGTATCTGCGCGGCCGTCCTCGCCCGCGCCCACCGCAGGCGACTCGACGAACGTCTGCTCGGGCGCTCCGCCTAGGAATTACTAGAAGGCGATCCAGCCGGGGAGCCGGCCCCGCGGCCCGACGGCCGCGTAACCGACCTGGTACTTGACGCCGTCGAGGCGGCCGCTCGTCACGATCAGGACGATGCGCCTGCGCTCCCGGGCATTGCGGAACAGCGTCGACAGGATCATTCCCCGCCCCGGGCGGAACCGCTTGCCGACGACCCGCCGGCCCTTCGGCCCGCCCACGACGAGCGTGACCTCGGGCTTCGGCCCGCCGGCGTAGGGCACCGAGATCACGACGCCGCGAGCGTCGCGTGGAACCTGCACCGGCACGTAGTGGCTCGAGAGGCCGAAGACGCTGCGAATCCGGGTCGCCCGCGGCGCGGTCGAGGGCTTCAGCGAGTAGGGGTTTCCGACCGGCAGTCCCCGGCGGTACAGGTTCAGCGAGAACTTGCTGAAAACGGTGTAGAGGGAGCCGACGTGCCGCGCGCGGAGGGCCAGGTCGAGCTGGGAGACACCCACCCGCGTCGGCTTGCCGCGGCGCTCGTCGGCCTGGAGCCGCTCGAAGTACGCGGGCAGGACGCCTCTGTTCAGGCGGGCCAGGTAGAGCCACCACCACGCGCCGCCGTAGCAGCGAGCACAGCCCGAGCGCTCGTCGTACAGCGGAAGCCACGGCCGTCGCAGCCATTCATCGAGATACTGGGTCAGCGCGAGGTCCTTCACATCCGGGAAGACGAGCATCGACATGGCCGTGGCGCTTCCCTCCGCTGCCCACACCGGGATCTTGGCGCCGACCACGTACGAGAACTGAATCACGTGGAAGAGCTCGTGGGCCACCGTGACGCGAAGCGTCCCGAGCGCTGCGACGTGGTCGAGGTCGAGCTGCGGCGAGAGGACGACGAACGTCCCGCCCTCCGCGTACTTCTGCGTGAACGTGATCCCGAACACGCCTTTCGGCAGGCCGTGGATGTAGATGTCCGGCTTGGTGTCCGGGCCCGCGGTATCCGGGAGGGCGTGGTTGAAGCCGTGGCGCTCGTAGTAGAGGAGCGCCGTGTCGGCGGCCAGGGCGGTCTGCTCCACGTAGTCGGGAACGCCGCTCGCGTCGGCGTCCGAGAGCGGAGGCGCGTCGGGCCCCGACGTGACGTAGTGGACGACCGTTCGCACGCCTGCGTAGGGGGCCGCCTCGGGGCTCGTGTACGCGTATGTGCCACCGGTTGTCGGCCGCAAGACGGGCGGCGGAGCCGCCGCGTGCGCCGGCGCGCCGACGGCGAGCGCGAGCGCGAAGGCAAACGCGAGCGTGACGAGGCGGGCCACGAGCATGCGCTCAAGGTGTCGGCACCTCGCCGGCGCCGGGCCTCCCTCGATCGGGTGACCCTAGAGCGCGCGCTCCAGCGCTGCTCCCGCTGCGAGGACGAGCGCATCCGAGCCGGCCGTGGCGGCGAGTTGCACCGAGGCAGGGAGGCCGTCCTCGGCAGCGCCGCAAGGAAGAGCGAGTGCGGGCCACCCCACGAGGTTGAACATCGAGGTGAACTTCGTCAGCGTCGTGCGGTCCCCGTGGCCGAACCTGGGAGCGACCACCGGCAGCGTCGGCGTCACGAGCAGGTCGAAACTTTCTGCGAGCTCCGCGAACGTCTCGTGGTAGCGCTCCCGGACGCTCGCCGCGGCCGCTACGTCGCCGTCGCTGAGCTCCAGCGCTTGCTCGAGCTGCTCGCGCACGTCGTCGCCGTAGTCCTCGGCACGCTCCGGGAACAGTCCTAGGTGAGACTCGACCGCCTCGCGGCGGAAGAGCGGTCCCCAGTCGCGCCGGTCCGGCACCGGGAGGTGGAGCGAGCGGGCGCCGGGGAAAGCCGCGGTCGCGGCGGCCACGCGCTCGCGGACGAGGGGCGCCGCCTGGTCGAGCCACGCGACGCCGACAGCGAGCTCTGCGAGCTCCACGTCAGTCGGGCGGAAGCCGGGCGCCAGAGCCTCCAGCATCGGGACGCAGTCGTTGACGTCGCGACCCATCGGACCGGCGTGGTCGAAGCTCGGCGCCAGCGGGAAGCAGCCGTCGAGCGGCACGAGCCCGTAGGTCGGCTTGAAGCCGACGATCCCGCAGCACGCCGCGGGGATGCGGATCGAGCCGGCGGAGTCGGAGCCCAGTGCGACATCGGCCAGCCCCGCCGCGATCGCCGCCGCGGAGCCGCCACTCGAGCCCCCGGCGACGCGGCCTTCGGCACGTGGGTTCGGCACGTTCCCAAAGTGCGGGTTCTCCGACGTCACGCCGTATGCGAACTCGTGCAGGTTCGCCTTGCCCACGTTCGTGTAGCCGCCGGCTTCGAGCCGAGCGACGGCCTCCGCGGTCCTGTCGGGCACGTGGTCCGCGAAGATCGCGGAGCCGTAGGTCGTCCTTACCCCCGCGGTATCGAAGAGGTCCTTGACGGCAAGGCGGATGCCGGCGCCCGGCTCCACCTCGGTGATGAAGATGCCGTCAGTCGAGGGCGAGATAAACGATCGCAACCAGGATCGAAGCCCCGAAGAGGAGCAGCACGAAGGCAAACAGCGCCGCGCCCCAGAGCATGTTCTTGCGACGGAGCTCGACCTCGGGGTCAGCGGGCTCGTGGAAGGTGCGAGGCGGCGGTGCTTCCGGCAGCGGCTCGGTCACAGCGTCACGTCCACGGCCATCGCCGCGAAGAGGAGGGCGAGGTAGAGCAGGGAGAAGTGGAAGAGCAGGGCTGCGCGGCGGGGCGTCGGCTCGCGCCGGAGGCCGAGCGACAGCGCCAGGAAGGCGGCGCCGAGCACCAGGGCGGCGACGAGGTACGGCAGGCCGAGCGTGCCCCACAGGAACGGGGCCGCGGTCACAGCGACGAGAACGAGCGAATAGAGGACGATCTGCCGCGTCGTCTCCCGCTCGCCGCGGACGACCGGCAGCATCGGCACGCCCGCGGCCTCGTAGTCCCGCCGGATCAGGAGCGCGAGCGCCCAGAAATGCGGCGGCGTCCAGAAGAAGACGATCGCGAAGAGCAGGAGCGCCGGCACCGTCACGGCGCCGGTAGCCGCGGCCCAGCCGACGAGCGGTGGGATCGCGCCGGCCGCGCCGCCGATGACGATGTTCTGCGGCGTCGTCCGCTTCAACCAGCGGGTGTAGACGAAGACGTAGAAGAGGTTGCCCAGAAGCGCCAGGACGGCTGTCAGCACGTTGACCAGGCTTGCCAGGAGGACGAACGACAGTGCCGAGAGGGCGAGCCCGAACTCGAGTGCGCGGGCGGGTGGGACGCGATCGGCCGCGACCGGCCGGCGGTCGGTGCGGCGCATGTGGCGGTCGATGTCTCGGTCGAGGACGTGGTTGAGGGCGCTCGCACCGCCGCAGGCGAGCGCGAGGCCGGACATCGTGACGACGAAGAGCCAGGCCGAGGGCAGGCCGCGAGCGCCCACGATCATCCCGCACGCGCCGGTGAGCAGGAGCAGCGTCATGATCCGAGGCTTCGTCAGCGTGACGTAGTCGCGCCAGGGCGCCGCGGGCACCGCTTCGCCGCGGAAGGTGGCGGCGGCGGCGGTGAGCGCTGAAGCCAGCGCGAGGCCCGCGAAGGCGACGTGCAAGGGCCGAGGCGTCACGAGTGCAGCGACGAGGAACGAGCAGAGGGCGGCGACGGACGGCGCGAGCAGCCGGCGGTGCGCGACCCACGCGGCCGAGACGAGCGCCGCGAGCGGCGGGATCGCCAGCGCCGCAAGCGCGCGGTGTGCGGTGTGCAGCGTGAGCGCTCCCGAGACGACCGCGAGCGCGGCGGCGGCCGAGGCGGCGATCGCCATCAGCCTCAGCCAGGGTCCCGGGCGGGCCTCAGGCACGGGCCTCGGCCTCCTGGATCCGCCGGCGCAGGTCGCGGAGCGGCCTCGCGCTCGTCACGTACGGGACCGTGTCGAAGTTGTGCTCCGGCGGCGGTGAGCTCGTGTACCACTCGAGCGTGTCGGCGAGCCACGGATCGTGGCCGGCGCGTTTGCCGGCGCGGGCCGTCTTGATCGCGTTGACGATGAAGACGAACGTCCCGAGGCCCAGCACGAACGAGCCGATCGTCGACATCAGGTTCCAGGTCTGCCACCAGGCGTTCCCGTCCCAGGTGTAGATCCGCCTGGGCATGCCCAGCAGCCCGAGGAAGTGCTGCGGGAAGAACGTCAGGTTCATGCCGATGAAGTAGAGCCAGAAGTTGACCTTCCCGAGCCGCTCGTCGAGGAACCGGCCGAAGATCTTCGGCCACCAGTAGTAGAAGGCGGCGAAGAGGGCGAAGGCCGAGCTGCCGAACAGCACGTAGTGCATGTGCGCGACGACGAAGTACGTGTCCGTGACCTGCCAGTCGAACGGGAAGGCGGCGAGGAAGATCCCGGAGAGGCCGCCGATGATGAAGATCGCGACGCCGCCGAGCGCGAACAACATCGCCGTGTCGAGGATCACGTTCCCGCGCCACGTGGTCGCGATCCAGTTGAAGATCTTGATCCCGGTCGGGACGGCGATCGTCATCGACGAGAGCATGAAGAAGATGTTCAGCGCGTTCGGCATCCCCACCGAGAACATGTGGTGGGCCCAGACCAGCATCGAGTAGAAGCCGATCGCGACGGTCGAGAAGGCGACCGCCTTGTAGCCGAAGATCGGCTTCCGCGAGAAGACGGGGATCACCTCGGAGAGGATCCCGAACGCGGGCAGGGCCATGATGTAGACCTCGGGGTGGCCGAAGAACCAGAACATGTGCTGGTAGAGAACGGCGTTCCCACCCTCCTGCGGTAAGAAGAAGTGGGTGCCGGCGTTGCGGTCGAGCAGGAGCATCGTCAGGGCCGCCGCGAGCTCGGTCAAGGCGATCAGGATCAGGACCGCGTAGACCTCGATCGTCCAGACGAAGAGCGGCAGGCGCATCCAGCCCATGCCGGGAGCGCGCATGTTGTGGATCGTGACGATGAAGTTGATCGCACCGATGATCGAGGAGATCGACGTCAGGTGGATCGCGAGGATCCAGAGGTCCTGACCGCGCCCCGGCGAGAACGCGTTCTCGGAGAGCGGTGGGTACGCGTACCACCCGGATCGCGCTGCGCCCTGGCTCGCGAACCAACTGGTGAAGAGGACGATCCCGCCGAGCAGGTAGAGCCAGTACGAGAGCGCGTTCAGGCGCGGGAAGGCCATGTCGCGCGCGCCGATCATCAGCGGCACGAGGTAGTTCCCGAACCCGGCGAAGATCGGGACGACGACGAGGAAGATCATCGTCGTGCCGTGCATAGTGAACATCTGGTCGTACGTGTCGCGCGTGAAGACGGTCTCGTGCGGCCGAGCGAGTTGGGATCGCATCAAGAGCGCGAGGATTCCACCCGCGACGAAGAAGATGAGGCTCGTGAGGATGTAGAGGATCCCGATCCGCTTGTGATCGACGGTCGCGAGCCAGCCTGAGTAGCGGCCGCGTGAGACGATCGTCGCGGCGGGGTAGCTCTCCGTCCTAACCGCCACCGCCGCTCCCTCCGGAGAAGCGCTTCAGGTAGGCGATCAGCGCGTCCATCTGCCGCTTGTCCCAGCCGCGGCCGACGGCGGGCATCTTGCCGCGGCCGTTTTCCACCACCGCCCGGATCGCGTTCGACTGGCCGACCGCGGGGTTGCCCTGCAGAGCCGGGCCGATGCCGCCCTGGCCGTTGAGGCCGTGACAGGTGGCGCAGACGCCCTTGAAGGTCATCTCGCCGAGGTTCGACGTGCCGGCCTCCTGGGCCCGAGCCTGCTGCGAGAGCCAGGCGTCGAACTCGGCCGGCGGCACCGCCACGACGGTGCCCACCATCCTCGCGTGCTCGTACCCGCAGAACTCGCCGCACTGTCCGCGGTAGCGCCCCGCTCGCTCGGCGATGAACTCCATGTGGTTCGTCTTGCCGGGGATCGCGTCGAACTTGCCGTTGAGCGAAGGGATCCACCAGCTGTGGTCGACGTCCTTCGAGTTGATCCGGAGCTCGATCGGGCGCTGCGTCGGAATCTTCAGGGCCTGCACCTGAATGACGCCGTTCGGGTAGACGAAGTTCCAGTAGAACTGGCGCCCCTGGACTTCGATCTCGATCCGTTGGGCGCCCGCCTTTGCAGTCTGGACGTCTTTGATGCCGGGGAGCTCGTAGAGGACGAACGCAATGATCACGGCGAGGATCACGACGGGGATCGCCGTCCAGATCAGCTCGAGCCGGGTCGCGCCGTGGATCTGCGGTCCCTCCGCGGTGCGCGGGCGCCCGCGGCTGCGAAAGCGGAAGAGGCAGAAGACGAGCGCGCCTTCGACGAGGACGAAGATCGCGCCCGCGACGGCGAGCAGCAGCCAGTAGATGTCCTCGATGCCCGAGGCCTGCGGCGAGTCCGGGCCTCTCGGCGTCAGGCCGGCCGGATCGTCGGCAAGCGCGATCTGTGCGAAGGCGAGCCCGAGGAGGGCGACGCAGACGAGGACGATGGTCTTCCTCCGCACGGGCGTTGGCATTCTATGGAGGGTGGCCGGGCGAACGCGGGTCAAACTTCCGGCGGGCGCGACGGGCGAGCTCCAGGTCTACCTGAACGGTGTCCTGCAGCGTCCAGGTCGTGATTTTCGGCGCGAAGGCAACGAGCTCGTCTTCGAGCAGCAGCTCGCGAAGGAAGGGCGCCTCGGCTTCTGGCGGTGGCTGTCGCTCTTCCTCGGGGTCGCGGGCACGTATCGCCAGAACGACAGCGTCGATGTCATCTACCGCGTTGGCGCGGAGCGGGTGGTCGCGACGGGCCTCCCGCTCGTGCCCGAGTAGGGGCTTCACCTGTCCGCGGAGGGCCGTTCCCGGGGTCAGACCCCAGGACACGCCCCGAGCGGACAAAGACCTGCTAGCGGTGGGTTTTTGTACTCGCCTCGCGGACGTGTCCCGGGCCGAAATGGGGTCAGACCCCAGGACACGCCCGGTTGAGACGTGTCAGGGCTGCTCGCGGCGGCGGTCTTCCGGGGTGGTGCCGTCCTGCGGGGCTCCGCCGGGGCCGCTCATGACCGTGCCGTCCGCTTCGACGACGTCGCGGGGGTCGGCGGTGCGGTACTCCTCCGACTGGAGGCCGCCGCGGGGGTCGTCCTTGCGATCGAGCGCCTGCGGGTCCGCCTCCTGCTTCGCGGCGGTGCCCTCGCTGCGACCGAAGATGCGGTCGAGAAAGCCCATCCCGCCGGTTATGCCCGGCCGTCGCCGTTCGAATCCGACAGCGTCAGCTTCATGCGCGTGCCGCCGTCCTCGGTGCACTCCGCATCGACACGGCCGCCGTGGGCCTCGGCCACCTGCTTGACGATCGCGAGACCGAGCCCGGACCCGGGCAGCCTCCTCGCATCGGCCGACCGGTAGAAGCGGTCGAACACGTACGGGAGATCGCCGGCGTCGATCCCGGGGCCGTGGTCGCGGACGACGACTTGGCCTTCCTGGACGGCGACCTCGACCTTGCCGCCGGGTGGGCTCCACTTCGCCGCGTTGTCGAGCAGGTTCGACACCGCGCGCGCGATCGTGCTCGGGACGCCGTGCAGCTCCGTTGGTTGCAGATCCGCATCGAACTGGACCTGGGGATAGTCCCGCCGCGCCTTGTCGAGAACCTCGGAGACGAGCAGGTCGAGGCGCACGTCCTCGGCCTCGACGGGGTGGGTCTCGCCGCGCGCGAGCTCGACGAGCTCCGTCACGAGAGCCGTCATCTCGGTCAGCTGGCCGACCACGTCCTGGAGCAACCGCTCCCGCTCGTCGGCCGGCATGTCTCGGTCACGCGCGAGCACCTCGATGTTCGTGCGCAGGCTCGTCAGCGGGGTCCGCAGCTCGTGCGACGCGTCGGAGACGAGCTGCCGTTGCGAACGTGCCGACTCCTCAAGCGCCTCCAGCATCGTGTTGAAGCTTGCCGCGAGGCGGCTGAGCTCGTCGTCGCCATGGGCGTCGATCCGCTCCGACAGGTCGCCGGTCTCGCGCACCTTCTCGGTCGCGCTCGTCAAGCGCCGCACAGGCGCGAGCGCCGCTTGCGATACCGCGAAGCCGAGCCCGAGGGCGATCGCGATGCCCCCGGCCGCGATCACGAGCAGGAACACCGTGATTCTGCGCAGCGTGCGGTTGACCTCGTCGAGGGAGCGTGCGACCTGAAGCGCGTACGTCTGCCCGTTGAAGTCGCGCACGGGGAGCGTGTAGACGCGATACGCGCTCCCGCCGAGCTTCGAGTCGCCGAGGCGCTCGTCGGCGTCACCCCGGGCGACTTCGAGCGCGGCCTGGCTGGGCGGGATCGAGCCCGATTCGAACCGGGTCTGGGTCGTCTTGCCGTTCGGGTCGACGAGCTGGACGAAGTCGCCCGACCCCAGCGGCGTCGGCGGTACGCCCTCGAGATAGCCGTGGTCGACGCGCAGATCGCCCACCCGGGCGATCTCCTGGGCGCGTCCCCTGAGGGCGTCGTCCACTTGCCCCCGCAGCTGGTTTCGCACCACCAGGAAGACGACGAGCGAGGCCGCGATCACCGCCAGCGCCACCGCGGCGGCCGCGACGAGCGTCAGGCGGGCCCGGAAGCTCACGGCTCCCGGAGCGCGTAGCCGACGCCGCGCACGGTCTGGATCAGGCGCGGTTTGTCGCCGGCTTCGGTCTTGCGGCGCAGGTACCCGATGTAGACGTCGAGCGAGTTCGACGAGAGCCCGAAGTCGTAGCCCCAGACGCGCTCGAAGATGAGGGAGCGGGTCAGTACCTGGCGGGGGTTCAGCAGGAAGAGCTCGAGGAGCGAGAACTCGGTCCGCGTCAATTCGATCGGATCGCCGCCGCGCTTCACCTCGCGGGTCGCGGGATCCAGCTCGAGATCCGCGAAGCGCAGCATCTCGCCCGTCCCGTCGGTCGTCCGTCGCAACAGCGCACGCAAGCGCGCCAGCAGCTCGGCGAGGGCGAACGGCTTGACGACGTAGTCGTCCGCGCCGGCGTCGAGCCCGGCGACGCGGGACTCCACCTCGTCGCGCGCCGTCAGCATGAGGATCGGCGTGCTGTTCCCGGCCCCCCGCAACCTGCGCGCGGTCTCCAGGCCGTCGACGTTCGGCATCAGCACGTCCAGGACGATCGCGTCGGGCTCGACGTCGCCGGCGTCGAGCCGGTAGAGCGCCTCCGCTCCGTCGCCTGCGAGCTCGACCTGGTAGCCCTCGAGCGCGAGGGCACGCCGAAGCGATTCGCGGACCGCCGCTTCGTCGTCGACGACGAGGATCTGGGGACTGCTCATACGGGAATTGTCGCCTGTGAAGGTGAGAGAACGATAAGAGGCGGCCGGCGATCGTTCGCAATCGGTCGCCGGCCGCCTCGACCAGGGGCACACGGGGGAGGTGGCCGGGCACACCGTCGCACCGGTCCCTAAGAGGTGGCTAAGACGGGCGTAAGAAGTCTCTAAAGACCGTCGTTCCGATTCTTAGGGGCTTCTTAGCCGCCTCTCACCCCCTCTTAATCCAGTGGTGATGAGATGGGGCCAGCAACCAGTCGAAAGGAATCGAATGTCACGCAAGCGCACGCCCATCGTCATCGCCGCCGCAGCGCTGGTCGCCGGAGTCGGCGCCGGTATCGGCGGCTATGCCGTCGTCGAGGGCGGCGGCAGGACGACGACCGTCGTCCAGCAGGCACCGGCCACGGGGTCTCCCGCGGCCGCAACCAAGGGCCTCAGCGTCGGCAGCGTCTACAAGAACGCACGCGACGGCGCCGTCGAGGTCACGACGACCACGAGGGCGAGCTCGGGCAGCGACTCGCCGTTCCCGTTCGGCGGTAACGGCGGCTCTCAGCAGTCGCAGGCTCAGGGCTCCGGCTTCGTCTACGACAGCGACGGGCACGTCGTCACGAACAACCACGTCGTCGACGGCGCCTCCTCGATCAGCGTCACGTTCGCGGACGGCTCCAAGTACAGCGCCCACGTCGTCGGAACCGACCCGTCCACCGACCTCGCAGTCCTGAAGGTGGACGCGCCGTCCAGCAAGCTTCACGCACTCTCGCTCGGCGACTCGAGCGCGCTCTCGGTCGGCGACGGAGTCGTCGCGATCGGCAGCCCCTTCGGCCTCGAGGAGACGGTCACGAGCGGCATCGTCAGCGCCCTCGACCGGCAGATCAGATCGAGCAACGACTTCACGATCTCCGGCGCGATCCAGACGGACGCCGCGATCAACCACGGCAACTCCGGCGGCCCGCTGCTCAACATGGCCGGCCAGGTGATCGGCGTCAACACGCAGATCGAGAGCGAGTCCGGTGGCAACGACGGCGTCGGCTTCGCCGTGCCTTCGAACACGATCAAGTCGGTCGTCTCGCAGATCGTCAGCGGCAAGAAGGTCGAGCACGCCTACCTCGGCGTCTACGTCGGGGACGCGACGAACCCGGCGGGCGCGAAGATCGCGCGCGTCCGGACCGGCTCGCCGGCCGCCAAGGCCGGCCTGAAGGTCGGCGACGTGATCACGTCCTTCGGCGGCAAGGCGATCCGAGCAGCCGACGACCTGACGAGCGCGGTCTCGTCGAAGCAGCCGGGCGACCAGGCCTCCGTCACGTACGTCCGCAACGGGAACACGAACACCACGGACGTGACGCTTGCGAACCGCCCCTCCTGAGCCCGCCCCCGCACGGGCTCCGCGACGGCCGCCCTTCGAGGGCGGCCGTCGCCTTTCGGCGGCTCATCCGCGCCCGTGATCCCTCGAAGGGGGGAACGCGATCCCTCGTTCGAGTGAAGTCGGCTTGTGCTCTGCGTGGACGCGTGTAGGTCCTGACCAGGGACGGGGAACCGGCGGCGGCGCGAGACTCCGCGCCCCAGAGATCTCCCAGTGAGAGAGCAGGGCGGGGCCTCAGCTGCGGCGGGGCCTCGCCTCCTTCCGAGCGTCAGACCGCGTGCTCGTCCGCGACCGCGAGCGCCTGGTCGAGGACACCGAGGCCCTCGTCGAGCTCGTCTCGCGTGATCGTCAAAGGCGGGCAGATCATGACGACGTTCCAGTGGGTCATGAGGTACACCCCGCTCTCCATCGCGGCCTTCGCCATCTGCGTTACCGGCGCAGCGGCCTCGCCGGCTGCGTTGAAGGGGACGAGCGGCTCGCGCGTCTCGCGATCGCGCACGAGCTCGACTCCCCAGAAGAGGCCTTTGCCGCGCACCTCGCCGACCGACGGATGCCGCTCTGCGAGTTGCGGCAGCTCCTCTGCGAGCACCTCGCCCATCGCCGCCGAGTTCTCGACGATGCCCTCCTCCCGGAAGGCCTCGATCGAGGCGATCGCCGAGGCACAGGCGAGCAGGTGTCCCGAGTACGTGAGCCCGCCCGCGAAGTACTTGTCCCTGACCCAGTCGGCGAGCTTCTCGCCGATCACCATCGCGCCGAGCGGCACGTAGCCGGAGTTGATCCCCTTCGCCACCGTCAGGATGTCCGGAACGACGTCCCAGTGCTCGCAGGCGAACCACTTGCCGCTGCGGCCGAAGCCGGCCATCACCTCGTCGCAGATGAGAAGGATGCCGTGCCGGTCGCAGACCTCGCGGATCGACTGCAGGTAGCCGGCCGGCGGGACGATGATCCCGTTCGTCCCGACGATCGTCTCGAGGATGACGGCGGCGACGTTCTGCGGGCCCTCGTACTGGAGGATCTCCTCGAGGTGCGGCCCGCCGGAGCACACGGGGCACGGGTCCGGGTGGCCCGCGGGACAGCGGTACGTGTACGGATCGAGCATGCGCACCACGCCCGGGATCCCGGGCTCCGCGGGCCAGCGGCGCGGGTCCCCCGTCAGCGTGATCGAGCCGCCGGTGGCGCCGTGGTACGAGCGGTAGCGCGCGACGATCTTGTGCCGGCCCGTGTACCAGCGCGCCAGCTTGATCGCGTTCTCGTTCGCCTCGGCGCCGCCGTTGGTGAAGAACGACATCGTCAGGTCCCCGGGCGTCACCTCGGCGAGCAGGCGGGCCAGCTCGGAACGCGTCTCGTGCGCCATTGGCGGCCCGATCGTCGTCAGCTTGTCGGCCTGCTCCTTGATCGCTTCCACGACCCTCGGGTGCTGATGGCCGAGCGAGACGTTGACGAGCTGTGAGGCGAAATCGAGGTAGCGCTTGCCGTCGTAGTCCCAGAAGTAGCGTCCCTCCGCGCCGGCGATGGGCAGTGAGCTGAGCTGGTTCTGCACCGACCAGGAGTGGAGGACGTGGGCCTTGTCGAGCTCCTGGATCCGCTTCGCATCGAGGCCCTGTTCGACCGCCATGGAACGATCCTACCGCGGTGGCTCACGGTGTTCGCACGCGGGTTACGATCGTCCTCAACCCACGGAAGGAGAAGGGATGCAGCTGTACGCGATTCTTCGACGCAACGGCTTTCGCGACGGTGCCGACCTCGAAGCGGCCGCCGAGCGCTCGACGATCGAGGGCGACAAGACGCCGAACGAGGTCCGCTGGATTCGGAGCTACGTGCTGTCGGAGGAGAACGGCAGCCTCGGCACGGTTTGCATCTACGAGGCGAGCAGCCCAGAGGCGATCCGGGCGCACGCCGCCGCCGCCGACCTGCCGGTCGACGAGATCGTCCCCGTCGCCGACACCGTCATCGTTCGGCCGGACCCAGTAGTCGCGAACGCCTGAGGAACCGCGCTAGGCTCCTCGGGACGACCGAGGAGGCTGCGATGACGGAAGTTGCGGAGGCACCGGGCGCCGAGCGCGCGCTGGAGATCAAGCGGATCAACCACTGGATCGAGGGGGCGTTCGTCGCGGGCGAATCCGGCCGCAGCGGGCCGGTCTACAACCCGGCAACGGGTCAGCAGACCGGGGAGGTGGACTTCGCCTCCGCCGAGGAGATCGATCGCGCCGTCCAGGCCGCGAAGCGTGCCTTCGAAACGTGGCGCACGGTCTCGCTCTCGAAGCGCACGGACATCTTCTTCCGCATCCGCCATCTCGTCGACGAGCACCGGGAGGACATCGCGAAGATCCTCACCACCGAGCACGGCAAGGTGCTCTCCGACGCGAAGGGGGAGGTCGCCCGCGGGCTCGAGGTGATCGAGTTCTGTTGCGGGATCCCGGAACTGCTCAAGGGCGGCTTCTCGGAGCAGGCCTCGACCGGCATCGACGTCTACTCGATCCGCCAGCCGCTCGGCGTCGTGGGCGGGATCACACCGTTCAACTTCCCCGCGATGGTGCCCATGTGGATGTGGGCGCCCGCCATCGCGTGCGGGAACGCGTTCGTGCTGAAGCCGTCCGAGAAGGATCCGTCCGCGTCGATCTTCACGGCCGAGCTCCTCAAGGAGGCCGGCGTTCCCGACGGCGTCTTCAACGTCGTCCACGGCGACAAGGTGGCCGTGGACGCGATCCTCGAGCACCCGGAGATCGCCGCCGTCTCCTTCGTCGGCTCGACGCCGATCGCGAAGTACGTCTACGAGACCGGCACGAAGAACGGGAAGCGCGTCCAGGCCCTCGGGGGCGCCAAGAACCACATGATCGTGCTGCCGGACGCGGACATCGATATGGCTGCCGATGCCGCCGTCTCGGCAGGCTACGGCTCCGCGGGCGAGCGGTGCATGGCCGTCTCGATGCTGGTCGCCGTCGGCGGGGCCGGCGACGAGCTCGTGGGCGCGATCAAGGAGCGCCTGCCGAGCGTCAAGGTTGGCGACGGCATGCAGCCCGAGTCCGAGATGGGCCCGCTCGTGACCCGCGAGCATCGCGACAAGGTCGCCGGCTACATCGAGAAGGGCACCGAGGAAGGCGCGACCGTGGTCACCGACGGGCGCGAGACGGCGCCGGACGGCGACGGCTTCTTCCTCGGCGTGACGCTGCTCGACGACGTGAAGCCGGAGATGGAGGTCTACAAGGACGAGATCTTCGGGCCCGTGCTCGGCGTCACGCGCGTGGACACCTATGACGAGGCCCTGCGCCTCGTGAACGAGAACCCGTACGGCAACGGCGTCGCGATCTTCACCCGCGACGGCGGCGCGGCACGACAGTTTCAGTTCGACGTCAACGTCGGCATGGTCGGCGTCAACGTCCCGATCCCGGTGCCGGTGGCGTACTACTCGTTCGGCGGCTGGAAGAACTCGCTCTTCGGCGACCTGCACATCTACGGCCCCGAGGGGATCCAGTTCTACACGCGCGGCAAGGTCGTCACCTCTCGCTGGCCGGACCCGGCCACGTCGAAGGTCGACCTCGGTTTTCCGCAGACGCGCTGAGCGTGTTCGACCACGTCACGATCCGCGCCTCCGACCGGGAGACGTCGGAGCTTTTCTACGACACGCTCCTGCCGGTCCTCGGGCTCGAGAAGCGCTACAGCACCGAGCACTTCGCGGGGTGGGGCGACTTCTCCCTGACGATCGCGACCGACGAGAAGCCGGTGACGCGCAGGCTCCACATCGCGTTCGTCTCGCCTTCACGCGGGCTCGTCGACGAGTTCTGGCGCGTCGGCACCGAGGCGGGGTACCGCGACGACGGCCCGCCGGGCCCACGGCCCCAGTACACACCCGAGTACTACGGCTCGTTCCTGCTCGACCCCGACGGCAACAGCGTCGAGGCGGTCACCCACGAGCAGCGGCGGCGAGGCCCGATCGACCACCTGTGGATCCGTGTCGCCGACGTCGGCGCGTCGAAGCGCTTCTACGAAGCGGTCGCGCCCCAGACGGGTTTCGAGCTCGCGGACGAGACCCCCGACCGGGCGTCCTTCACGGGCGAGAGCGGCTCTTTCTCCCTCGTCGCCGGCGAGCCGACGGAGCACGTGCACGTGGCCTTTCCTGCAACCGACGACTCCGTCGTCGACGACTTCCACGAAGCGGCGCTCGCGGCCGGGTACCGCGACAACGGCCCGCCCGGCGAGCGGCCGATCTACCACGAGGGCTACTACGGCGCCTTCGTCCTCGACCCCGACGGCAACAACGTCGAGGTCGTGAACCACAACCGCTAGCCGCTTACGCCATCGCGGCTTCGGGCTTCAGCTCCTGCCCGAACCTCGCGCGCGCCACGAACTGCCCGACGCCGGGCTGCGCGACGAGCTCGTCGTTCTCGACGAGCACGTTTCCGCGGAGCAGCACGACCTCCGGCGTCCCGGTCACCTCCGTGCCCTCGAAGAGGTTGTAGTCGGACTTCGAGTGGTGCGTCGCGGCCGAGATCGTGTGCTTTCGCTCCGGGTCGAAGACGACGAGGTCCGCGTCGGATCCGACGGCGATCGTTCCCTTTCGCGGGTAGAGGCCGAACAGCTTCGCCGGGTTCGTCGAGAGCAGCTCGACCATCCGGTTCAGATCGATTCGCCCGGCACGGACGCCGAACTCGTGGATCATCTGAAGCCGGTTCTCGAGGCCCGGGCCCCCGTTCGGAATCTTCGAGAAGTCGTCCCTGCCCATCGTCTTCTGGCCGTCCCAGAGGAAGGCGCAGTGGTCGGTCGATACGGCGCTCAGGACATCGGTGCGGACGGCGTTCCAAAGAACGTCCTGGTTCGCCTTGTCGCGCGGCGGCGGGGTGTAGACCCACTTCGCGCCCTCGAAGTCCGGCCTCTCGAGGAAGGTGTAGTCGATGAAGAAGTACTGCGTGCACGTCTCGCCCCAGACGTCCCAGCCCTTCTCTCGGGCGATCTGGATCGGCTCGACTGCCTCCGCGCAGGATACGTGCACGACGTAGAGCGGCGAGCCCGCGACGCGCGAGAGCTGGATGGCACGGTTCGTTGCCTCCCCCTCGGTCTCGGGCGGCCGCGTCAGCGCGTGGTACTTCGGCTCGGTGTGACCGGCGGCGAGGGCCTCCTTGACGAGCACGTCGATCGCGTCGCCGTTCTCCGCGTGCACCATCACGAGCGCGCCCGTCTTCGCCGCGACTTCCATGGTCCGGAAGAGCGTCTCGTCGTCGACCATCAGCGCGCCCTTGTAGGCCATGAAGAGTTTGTAGGAGGTGATGCCCTGGTCGGGCAGCGTCGCCAGCTCCTCGAGGGTGCCGCCCTCCTTCAGGTCGGTGACAGCCATGTGATAGCCCATGTCGATCACCTGCTTGCCGTTCGCCTTCTCGCGCCACTCGTCGAGCGCGGCGGCGAAGGTCGCTCCGGGCGGCTGGATGATGAAGTCGACGTGGCTGGTCGTGCCGCCGAACGCGGCCGAGGTCTGCCCCGACTCGACGTCGTCGATCGTGACCGTGCCGCCGAACGGCATGTCGAGGTGCGTGTGGGGGTCGACGCCGCCGGGAAGCACGTACTTCCCGGCGGCGTCGATCGTCCTGTCGGAGTGAACGTCGATGGACTCGCCGATCAGTGAAATCCGCTCGTCCTCGACGAAGACGTCTCCGACGTAATCGTCGGCCGCGGTGATGACCCGGCCTCCCTTGATGAGAACGGACATGCGGATTCCCTCCTTCTCGCAGCCTGCGAGGCCGGCTGGCTACTTGCCGCCCTCGGTAACGGTGACAGTCTCCTTCTTCCAGTCCTTGCCGTTGACGTCGATCCCGTCATCCTTGTCCATCTCGACAGCGGCCTTCGCGAGGTCGTCGCGGAAGGCTTCCTCGGCGGCGGGCTTCTTGATCACCTTGAAGTTGAAGGCGATGTCGGCGGTCCGCTCGAACGCCGCCTCGTCCATGACGCCGATGCCCT
>DATMIX010000038.1:0-5059 GCA_035554095.1 Gaiellaceae bacterium
CTTCGCGCTCGACGACGCCTGGGTGATCGCAGGCCTCTTCATCGGCGGCCTGATGCCTTTCCTCTTCTCGTCGCTCGCGATGCAGGCGGTCGGCAGAGTCGGCGGCCAGGTGGTGGAGGAGGTGCGGCGTCAGTTCCGCGAGATCCCGGGCATCCTCGAGGGCACCGGCCGGCCCGACTACAGCCGCGCCGTCGACATCGTCACCGGAGCCGCGATCAAGAACATGATGGTGCCGAGCCTGATCCCGGTGATCTTCCCGGTCATCGTCGGGATCATCAGCGTGAAGATGCTGGGCGGGCTGCTGATCGGGACGATCGTCACGGGCATCTTCCTGGCGATCGCGATGACCTCGGGCGGCGGCGCCTGGGACAACGCGAAGAAGCTGATCGAGGACGGCGCGTTCGGCGGGAAGGGCTCGGACGCCCACGCGGCCGCAGTCACGGGCGACACCGTCGGGGATCCCTACAAGGACACGGCCGGCCCGGCGATCAACCCGATGATCAAGATCACGAACATCGTCGCGATCCTGATCATCCCCCTCATCGTCAGCATTCACGGCTGATCGCGGCTGGCCGGCTCGGCTCCCGCCGGGCGAAGCCCGGCTCCGCCGCAGCCTGACGCCGCTGGCGGCACGCCGCTCTCCCAGGCCCGTGTTGAGAACACTGTGCCCTGCGGCGTCGCACCCCCAGCGACGCCCCAGCCACGATCACCGGCTGGTCGAGCCACGTCGGGTGTCAGACACCCGTCGTGTCCGCGCCGGACGGTCCGACGTGGCTGAGTAGAGTCCAGCGGTGCCGAGAAGGCGGCGGCAGCAGGGCCTGGAGCGGGTGCTCGGGACGCCCGCGCTCTTCGCCACGGCCTACGGCAACGTCGGCTCCTCGATCTACTACGCGCTCGGCGTTACGGCGGCGTTCGCGCTCGGGCTCACACCCGTCGTCTTCGTCATCGCCGGCCTGATCTTCGCGGCGACGGCGGCCACCTACGCGGAGGGCACGGTTCGCTACCCGGAGGCGGGCGGCTCGTCCAGCTTCGCCCGGCATGCGTTCAACGAGCTCGCGAGCTTCGGCGCGGCCTGGTCGCAGATGCTCGTCTACGTCGCCACCGTCGCCATCTCGGCGTTCTTCGTCCCGCACTACCTCTCGGTCTTCTGGGATCCGCTCCGGGAGAACCCCTGGGACATCGTGGGAGGGATCGTCGTCGTCGCGATCCTCGTCGGCATCAACATCATCGGCGTCCAAGAGGCTGCGAGCCTCAACGTCTTCCTCGCGGTGGTGGACTTCGCGACGCAGGCGCTGCTCGTTGCGATCGGCTTCGCGCTCGTCTTCAACGTGGACATCCTGCGCGCGAACGTCGACCTCGGCGTCGCGCCCACCTGGAGCCAGTTCTTCATCGCGATCCCGGTCGCGATGCTCGCCTACACCGGCGTCGAGACCGTCTCGAACCTCGCCGAGGAGGTGCGCGACCCTCCGAGGAACGTCCCGATGGCGTACAAGCTGATCGCCGCCGCGGTCTTCCTCATCTACTTCACGCTGCCGCTCGTGGCGCTCTCGGCGCTGCCCGTCGTGCAGCAGGGCGGCGAGTATGTGACGAAGCTGGGGTTGCCCCCGGACGAGGGCGGGTTCACGAACGACCCGGTGCTCGGCGTCGTGAAGAACCTCGGGCTCGAGGACGGAACGCTCCTGCACGGACTGGAGATCTACGTCGGCATCCTCGCGGCCACCATCCTCTTCATCGCCACGAATGCCGGCGTGATCGGCGCCTCGCGGATCACCTATGCGATGTCCGGCTACCGGCAGCTGCCCCTGGGCTTCCGGCGGCTGCATCCGCGCTTCAGGACGCCGTGGGTCGCGCTGGTCATCTTCGCCGGCCTGATCCCGGCGCTCGCGATCCTGCCCGGCCAGACGGACTTTCTCGGGACGATGTACGCGTTCGGTGCGACCCTGTCGTTCACCGTCGCGCACGCGTCGTTGGTGGCGCTGCGCTACCGGCGGCCGGACGAGGAGCTCGCGTACAAGGCCCGGCCCAATCTCAGGTTCCGCGGCGTGGACTGGCCGATCTTCGCGGTGATCGGCGGAATCGGCACCCTGATCGCATGGATCGTGATCGTGCTGCAGGAGCCAACGACGCGGTGGGCCGGGCTCGGCTGGCTCGTCTTCGGGTTCATCGCCTACGCGATCTACCGCCGCCGGTTCGTCCACGTGCCGCTGACGGCGACGATCCGGGCGCCGGTGATGATCCTCGGGCCGTCGCTGACGGTGGAGTACAGGACGATCGTCGTGCCGGTGACGCGCTCGGCCGAGTCCGAGGAGGCGTTGGTCGCGGCGGCCCGGCTGGCCGACGAGCGCCGGGCGCGGGTGGCCGTCGTCCACGTGATCGAGGTGCCGCTCGATCTCCCGCTCGACGTTGCTCTCCCCGATGTCGAGGCAGAGGCGGACGACATCCTCGACCAGTCGGCGGCGATCGTGGAGAGCTACGGCGTGCGGGCCGTCGTCCGCCTGCTCCGCGCGCGGTCGGCGGGGCCGGAGATCGTGCAGGACGCCGACCGCCGCCAGGCGGAGCTGATCGTGATCGGGGCGCCGCGACCGCGGGTTCGCCGCGGCCGGATCTTCGGCGGCACGGTCGACTACGTCGTCAAGCACGCCACGACGCGGGTGCTGATCGCCGCCGGGAAGCGGGCGGCGTGATCGCCACGGTTCTCTCGGCGGTGCTGATCGTCCTGGGCCTCGCGATCATCGTCCGCACCGTCGCGGCCGGTGTCGGCGGCGGCCTCGGATTGCTGCTCGGCGCGCTGTTCGTGCTCGCCGGCGGCCTCCGTCTCTATCTCCAGCGGCAGAGGCCCTGATGGCGAGGAAGCTGCCCGCCCTCGAACGAGTCCTCGACGTCCCGTCGCTGGCGGCGGTCGCCTACGGCGAGATCGCGTCGTCGCTCTACTTCGCGCTCGGAATCATCGCGCTCTTCGCCCTCGGGTTCACACCGTGGGTGCTGCTCGCCGTCGGCCTGCTCTTCCTGCTCGTCGCGCTCTCCTACGCGGAGGGCACGGCGGCGATCCCGGAGACCGGCGGCGCGGCCACCTTCGTGCGCCACGCCTTCAACGACCCGGCCGGGTTCATCACCGGCTGGGCGCTCGTCCTCGACTACCTGATCGTGATGGCGCTCGCGGGCCTGTTCGTCCCGCACTACGTGGGGAACGCCGTCGGCTGGGAGTCGATCACGCGGTCGCCGTGGGACACCGTCGTCGGCGTCTGCGTGATCGTCGGCGTGGCGGGCACACGGCTCCTGCGCCGCACGAGCCTCTACCGGACGGCGGTCGTAATCGCGGCCGTCGCCCTCGCCTCGCATCTGCTGCTCGTCGTGCTCGGCTTCGTGTTCCTCTTCGACCTCGACGCCCTGTCGAAGGGCGTCGACCTGGGCACCGCGCCGACGTGGAGCTCGATCGGCTTCGCGCTCCCGCTCGCGATGCTGGCCTACACCGGGCTCGAGACCGTGGC
Source organism: Gaiellaceae bacterium (assembly GCA_035554095.1). GTDB lineage: Bacteria > Actinomycetota > Thermoleophilia > Gaiellales > Gaiellaceae > 13-2-20CM-68-14. The sequence continues at coordinate 3,489 of DATMIX010000038.1, forward strand.
CAACCTGGCGGCGGAGACGCGGGAGCCGGGGAAGACGCTGCCGCGGAGCCTCTTCGCGGGGATCGGGCTCGTGGTCGCGGTGTCGGTTGCGATCGCCGTCGTCGGGATCTCGGCGTACCCGGCACACCCGGACCCATCCGGGCCGGGCGGCTACGCGAGTGACCTCGGGACGACCTGGCTCCGCGCGCCGCTGATGGGGATCACTGCCGCGCTCGAGGACCCGCTGCCGTCGCTCCTCGCGGACATCGTGCGCGTCGGGGTGGGGATCACGGGGGCGCTCGTCTTGGTCGTGGCGGTCACGACGTCGATCTCGGGCGCCGGGCGGCTCGCCTACTCGCTCGGCCAGCACAGCATGCTGCCCCACACCTTCGGCACGCTGAACCGCCGCACGCTGATCGCCCCGGCGGCAATCGTCGGGTCGGCGGTGATCTCGTCCGGGCTGCTGATCCTCGCGGCCCTGTCGTCGTCGCAGGTGAAGGTGCTCGCCGGCCTGTTCAGCTTCGGGGTGCTGCTCGCCTTCACCGCGGCGCAGCTCGCCGTGATCAAGCTCCGGTTCTCGAAGCCGGAGCTCGAGCGCCCGTTTCGGGCCGCCGTAAACGTGAGGATCCGGGGCGCCGACGTGCCCGTCGCGGCGCTCGTCGGGACGCCACTCACCGTCGCAATCTGGGTGATCGCGTTGGTCACGCACGAGGAGACGCGGATCGCCGGGCCGCTGTGGCTGCTCGTCGGCGCCGCCGTCTACCTCTCCACGCGCATCGCGCAGAACGAGAGCATCTGGGGCCACGTCACTCCGCCTGAGCCGGACCTCGTCCCAGAGCTCGAGGGCGTCTACGAGCGCATCCTCGTCCCGATGAAGCTCGGGCCGATCGGCGAGGAGGTGCTGGCGACCGCGATCAAGCTTGCCGAGGAGCGCGGCTGCACGCTCGACGCGCTCCACGTGATCGCGGTGCCGATGGAGAAGCCGCTCGACGCGACGCTGTACGAGGCCGAGGAGCGGGCCGAGGCCTCACTCGCGGAGGCGAAGCTCCTCGCGTCCGAGCACGGGGTCGCCGTCGAGGGCAGGATCGTGCGCGGCCGGTCGATCGGCGAGGCGATCGTCCACGAGGCGAAGACCCAGGACGCGGACCTGATCGTGATGGGCTCGGCTCCGCGGTGGCGTCGCCAGTCCCGGTTCTTCAGCCCGACAGTGGACTACGTACTCCGCCACGCGCCGTGTGAGGTGATGGTGATCGCCTATCCACAGGGCGTGCTCGAGGAGGACATGGACGAAGCGGTATCGACGGTGTGACTCGCTAATCTGACGCCCGTGAAAGCGCTGGTGATCGGCTGCGGCAGAGTCGGTTCGGCGGTCGCCCTCGAGCTCGATCGGCTCGGTTGGGAAGTGACCGCGATCGACGAGAACGAGGACGCCCTGCACCGGCTCGGCGAGCACTGGTCCGGCGGCTTCGTCGTCGGCCACGGGATGGACATCTCGATCCTCGAGCAGGCCGGCATCGAGGACGCCGACGCCGTCGTCGTCGCGACCGACGGCGACAACACCAACCTCGTGATCGGCCAGCTCGCCCGGAAGC
>DATMIX010000039.1:0-11366 GCA_035554095.1 Gaiellaceae bacterium
CAGAGCTACTACTCGGAGCTCTTCGGCTGGGAGATCGACTCCGACAACCCGATGAAGTACGGGATGGTCGACCGCGAGAAGAACCTCTCGCCGGAAGGGCTCGGGATCGGCGGAGGCGTGGCCGGCGGCCCCGAGGGCTACGACGGCCACGTCACCTTCTACGTCGGCGTCGACGACGTCGAGGCCGCCCTCGCCAAGGCGGAGAGCCTCGGCGGCACACGGGTCATGGGCCCGGAGACGATCATGGACCAGATCGAGATGGGTCAGTTCAAGGACCCCGAGGGCCACGTAATCGGAGTCGTCAAGCCGATCATGTAGCAGGGCTTCACCGAAGGGCTCCGCAACGGGCGGAGCCCTTCGCGGCTCAGCTGCCGGCCATGAGGATGCACGCGTCGTGCGACGAGCGAGCGACCTGCCGGCGGTGGATGATCCGACCCCGGCCGCCGAGGATGCAGAGGCTTCCCTGCCCGAGGCCCGGCGTGACGTCAGTCCCCCGAGGAACTCGCGTCGATCCATTCCCTCTCTACGGCGCTCGGAGGACGCCGCGTCCGGCGTGTCGACGAGTTCCGGCAGCGGCAGCCGTCTAAGGAGCACCACACGCGACCAGGAGGGAATCATGGGCAAGCTCGTCGTATCGGAGTTCCTGACACTCGACGGCGTGATGGAGGACCCGGGCGGAGCGGAGGGCTTCGAGCGGGGCGGCTGGGCGTTCCGGTTCGAGCGCGGCGAGGAAGGCGACAAGTTCAAGCTGGACGAGACCCTCGACGCCGAGGCGCTGTTGCTCGGTCGCAAGACGTACGAAGGCTTCGCGGCGGTCTGGCCGACCGTCGAGGACGAGGCCGGCTTCGCGGACAAGATGAACTCGATGCCGAAATACGTCGTCTCGTCGACGCTCGATCACGCCGACTGGAACAACTCGACGGTGATCACAGGCGAGGTCGCAGACGAAGTCGCGCGGTTGAAGTCCGAGACCGAGGGCGATCTCCTCGTCGCCGGCAGCGCTCAGCTCGTCCAGGCGCTCGTGGAGCACGAACTCGTCGACGAGCTCCGGCTGATGGTCTACCCGGTCGTCCTCGGAAGCGGGAAGCGGCTTTTCTCCGACAACGCCGCGCAGAAGGCCTTCGAGCTGGTCGACAGCCGGCCCGCCGGCGAGGTGGTGATCCTCACCTTCCGGCGCCGGAACTGACGGTCCGAGCCGCCGTCAACGCATCAGCTGGTACGGAACGGAGACAAGGATCACGCGAGGCTCGAAGAGGAGCAGGCGCTTGAGGTAGAGCGCGCGCTGGTTGTGGAGCGCCCTGCTGGGGCCGCGGACGACCAGCTCCGGCATGACGACGACGACCTCGGTCCGTCCGTCCTCGGTGAGCTGCCGAAGATAGGAACGCAGCGGCGTGCCGATGTCACGGTACGGCGCGTCGTCGACTTCCAGCGGGATGCGGGGACCGTGGGCACGCCATTCGCGACGGATGCGGTTGCCCTCGTCGTCGCTGAACGCGAAGTTGACGGCTCTCGTGTCCGGGAGTCCGAGCGTCCGCGCGTAGTTGACCGCGCGCATCGAAGCCGCATTCACGCCGGAGACCAGAACGCGGACGACCGCGGATCCGGGCGGGCCGCCGTTGACGCCTTCGAGCGCCGGCACATCGGCGACGACGACACCCGGCTCCGAGAGAAGCCGCAACTTCAGGAGCAATGCACGCGGGTTGCGGAAGGCTTCGAGAAGAGACGGGCGGCGGAAGAGCTCAGGGATCACAACGGTCACGAAGCTGGACTCCCCACGGGGCAGCCGCCAGACCTCTTGCAGCACGGCCTCGCTGATGCCGAGCGATGAATCGAGCAGCTCGAGCCTGGATTCCTCGTCCGAGAAGCGAAACCAGCGCGGCTTGATCCCCGGATCGGTGCTGCGAGTCGGCACGTGGACTGCTCGAAAACTCCTGTCGCCCGTCGTCTGGGCGAACCAGAGAGCTTCCGCCGTCGCCTCGTCGATCGACTCGACCAGCAGCAGCGTGGTGTTGGTCGGCGGTGGCGCGGCGACGACCGCGTCGGCACCGGCACGAAGCCTCCGCTCGACTCCGCGGTAGTGGCGGCGGATACCGTAGGAGAGGAGGACGAGCACCGGGATCGCCACCGTGACGATCCACGCGCCGGCCGCGAACTTCGTCACGATCACGACCGCTGCTACGAGTCCGGTGGCCGTGGCACCGAGCCCGTTCACGAGCGCGCGGTAACGCCAACCGGGGTCCCGCACACGTTTCCAGTACCTGACCATCCCCGCCTGAGAGAGCGTGAAGGCCGTGAAGACGCCGATCACGTACAGGTGGATCAGCGAGTTGACGTCCGCGCTGTAGACCCAGAGCAGCAGCCCGGCGAGGATCGCGAGCACGAGCATCCCGTTCGAGAAGACCAGCCGATCTCCGAGGTTCGTGAACTGCCGCGGCGCGAAGCCGTCTCTCGCCAAGAGCGCGGCGAGCCGCGGGAAACCCTGGAAGGAGGTGTTGGCGGCGAGGATCAGGATGAGGAGCGTCGTCGCCTGCACCGCGTAGTACATGAACCCGGCCGCCGAGCCGGCTGGGAACGTCGCCCGGGCGATCTGCGAGACCACGGACGCGGTATCGCTCGGCAGGGCATGCTCGCGGACGGCGAGGTAGGAGACGCCGAGAAAAAGGGCGATCGCGATCGCGCCCAGAATCGCGAGCGTGGCCGCCGCGTTCCTGCCGTGCGGGCGCCGGAACGCATTGACGCCGTTCGCGATCGCCTCGACTCCGGTGAGCGCGGTCGAGCCCGACGAGAAGGCGCGCAGCACGACGAACAGCGTCACGCCCCCGGCTCCCGTTGTGACCGGGTCGGGAACGACCGCGCGCGGCGCTTCGCCGAACAGTGTCTTCGCGAGCCCGACGCCGACCAAGACGAGCATCGCTACGACGAAGGCGTACGTGGGAAGTGCGAAGGCGAGTCCGGACTCGCGCACCCCCCGCAGGTTGACGAGGACGATGACGGCAAGACACGCGAGCGACAGCACCACTTTGTGTGCCTCGAGCGAGGGTGCGATCGACGTCACGGCAAAGATGCCGGCCGCGATGGAGACCGCCACCGTGAGCACGTAGTCGGTCAGCAGCGCGGCGGCGCCCACGAGGCTCGGCAGCGTGCCGAGGTTGTCCTTGGCGACGATGTAGGCGCCGCCGCTCGCCTCATAGGCCTGCACGGTCTGCCGGTAGGAGACGACGACGATCGCGAGCAGCGCGGCGATGGCGAGGGAGATCGGGAAGACGAGCTGGGCCGCGGCAGCGGAAGCTGCGACGAGCACGACCAGTGCCGACTCGGTCGCGTAGGCCACGGACGAGAGCGGGTCGGAAGCAAAGATCGGCAGGGCGAGCGTCTTCGGCAGCAGCGTTTCCTCGAGCTCATCGGTCGCGCGCGCCCGGCCGACGATCGCGCGCTTCAGCGGCCGCACCGGCGCCGCGTCGAGCGTGGCGCGGCTCATGCCGCGGCCGGGGCGGGACGGGCCGTGCCGGTTGCGATCATCACCGGGCAGAGCGCGTCGTCGAGAACGGACAGCACATCGCGCGAGAACGGCCGGCGGAATCCGCGCTGCGAGGCGGCGGGCGCGCCGAGCACGACCAGGGATGCGCGCACCTTGGCGGCAGCGTCCGCAACCCCGCGCCCGAGCTGGCCGGGGCGGGCCCGTACGATCTGGCCGTCCGCTCTGACGCCGTACGTCTCGGCAAGGGCGCGCTCTCGCGCCAACTCGAGCCTGAGTCTCGCTTCCTCGACCTCGAAGTGCGCGTCGAGGGGAAGCTCCCACTCCACGTAGAGCGGCGCGAGCAGGAGCACGCGCGAGCCCCGATCAGCCGCGAGGCGGCAGGCAAGGTCGAGCGCGTGGCGCGTGTGCTCCGGCTCCAGCAGCGGAATGACGACGATCCGCCGGCGCCCCGTCGCCCAGCGGAGGGCTCCGAGCAGGAGACGGCGGCCGCCCTGGACTGAACGCCTGCTGAAAAGAGAGCGCAACGCCACCCGGACAACGTATGAGGGGGCTCGTCAGCGGCGACTCAAGATCGCCGTATCGCCGCTCAAGATCGGCTCAAGACGGCCGGACGAGCCGGTACCCCGCCCCCGATTCCGTCAGGAGGAGGCGCGGGCGGGCCGGATCCGACTCGAGCTTGCGGCGAAGCTGCGAGACGTAGACGTGCAGGTAGTGCGATTCGCTGCCGTAGTTCGGGCCCCAGACCTCGCGCAGGATCGTCGGGTGGGTCAGCAGCTTCCCCTCGTTACGCACGAAGAGCCGAAGGAGGGCGAACTCGGTCGGCGTCAGGGAAACGGCCTGGCCGCGCAACGACACAAGCCGACGATCCAGATCGACGACCAGGTCGCCGATCTCGACCACCGGCTCGGCCGGCGCGTCGGCGCGACGCAGCGCGGCGCGCAGCCGAGCGAGCAGCTCGTCGATCCCGAAGGGCTTGGTGACGTAGTCGTCCGCACCGGCGTCCAGCGCCGCCACCTTCTCCCGCTCGTCGCCGACTGCGGAGAGAACGAGTATCGGGGCTTTCGTCCAGCTGCGAAGGTCGCGGCAGACCTCCGTTCCACTCCCGTCCGGGAGCACGAGGTCGAGGATGATCCCGTCGGGTGGGCGCATCGCCGCACTGGCTCGCGCTTGCTCGGCCGTCGAGGCGGTCTCCACCTCGTAGCCGGCGGCGTGGAGGCTCGTCTTCAGCGCTCGCAGAATCTGCGCCTCGTCGTCGACGACGAGAATGCGCCCGCCGCTCATCCGACGAGCGCCCCCTCAACGGCGCCGGCCGGCAGCGCGAGCACGAACGTCGAGCCGGCGCTCCCGAAGCCCTCCTCCTCGACCCAGACCCGCCCGCCATTGGCCTCGGCAAAGCCCCGGGCGATCGCAAGCCCGAGCCCACTTCCGCGGGCGGCGTCGCTTCCACGCTCGAAGGCGTCGAAAATCCGCTGGCGGTCACCCTCGGCGATGCCGGGGCCGCGGTCGTGGACGCGAACCAGAACGCGACCGCCCTCACCCGCAACGGAGACGTCGACGGCATCCGTCGGCGACGAGAACTTGAGCGCGTTCTCGAGGAGGTTGACCAGCACGCGCTCGATGTGCGAGCCGTCGACAAGAACAACGATCGGGTTCGAGCCGAGCTTTGCGTCGATGCGCTCGGCCTCCGCTCCAAGCTGCTCGAACGCGCCTGCGAGGAGCGCTTCGACCGTCCAGAGCTCGGGTTTCCTCCTCGCAGGCCCCGCCTCGAGGCGCGAGAGGTCGAGCAAGTTGTCGACCAGCCGCTCGAGGCGTCGAACCTCGATCCGAATCGTCTCGAACAGCTCCTCGCGCTCCGGCGCACTCAGCTCGAGAGCCGACTTGTCGAGGCCCTCACTGGCCGTGCGGATCGCCGTCAGCGGAGAGCGCAGGTCATGACTCACGGCGCGAAGCACCGCCGTCTTGACAGCATCGCTCTGTCGAAGGGTCTCAGCCGCCACGGCCTCCCCGGCCAGGCGCCTGGAGCGTGTCGCAAGCTCCCCGACCACGACTCCGGTCACCAGGTAAACGCCGAGCGCGACCCAGTTCTCCGACTCCCGCAGCGCAAGTGTGTGAACCGGCGGCAAGAAGAGGAAGTTGAAGGTCAGCATCGAGGCGACGGAGACCGGAATCGCGTAGGCCAGGCCGCAGACGACGGCGACGGCGACCACGGCGACGACGTAGAGAACGCCCAGGCTCACGACCGGCGCGATCGGTCGCAGGGCGTAGACGGCTCCCGTCACGACCGTGACCGACGCGATGCTGAAGAGAAGTGCTGCCACGCGCCCCGGCCAGCCGACGCTGAGGCGTGCGCGTTCCATGACGCCTGCACGATACGCCGCTGAACCCAGCCGGCCGGTGCCTGAGCGTTCGTTCGGCGCCTTTCTCGGCCGCGGCACGTATACGGTCAGGGTCCGCCTGCGTGATTCCGAGGGCTCCTGGAGCCTGCCCGTTCAGCACTCGCGTCGCGGGGCGCGAGCCCTGCGAAGCCGCTGAGCACCGCCCACCCGTCCGGTCGGCACGACATGCGCTGCGCCCTCAGACGGATGCCTGGCCGTGATCCTCCCGTCGGCCCGCGTTGACTTCGGCGGCGCTTGCTGCGCTGAATCACACTCATCGCTCGAACGGATCAGTCGATTTCGGCGCTACGGGCTGTCGTCGGCAACGAGAACCTGCGGCGGCTCGAGCTTGCCTGGGGGGCGTCGATCGCTGCGGAGTGGGCGCATTTCGTCGCTCTCGGCGTGTTCGCGTACGGCGCAGGGGGTACGTCCGCGGTGGGCATAGCCGGCCTCGTTCGCCTGCTTCCGGCCGCCATCGTCGCGCCGTTTGCCGCCACTCTCGGCGATCGGTTCCCACGCGAGCGCTTCCTGATCGGAATCTCGCTCGCGGGGTGCCTCGCGCTCGCGTGCTCGAGCGCCGCCTTCTACGCGGGCAGGAACGAGTTTGTCATCTTCGCGCTCTCGGGCCTCGTGGGGATCACGTCGACCTTGTTTCGGCCGGCCCAGCAGGCGCTGCTGCCGTCGCTCGCGCGGACGCCCGGTGAGTTGATCGCCTCGAACGGCGCAACCTCGACGATCGAGAGCCTCGGCACGCTCGTCGGGCCGCTGCTCGCGGGTGTGCTGCTGTCCTTCACCGACGCCGGCGTCGTCTTCGCCGCCGCCGCCGCGGCGCTCCTCGTTGCCGCCGGCGGGATCGCGCGCGTCGAGGTCGAAGGGCGGATCCAGGTGACGGCGGCCCCCGAGGAGGGGTTGCGCCGACTGGTCCTGGGCGGCTTCCAAACCGTTGCGTCGGCCTCGAAGCCCCGCCTGATCGTCGTCCTCATCACCGCCCAGGGGTTCGTCCGCGGTTGCCTGAACGTGCTCATCGTCGTCGCGGTGTTCGACCTCTTCCACGTCGACCGCGGCGCCGTCGGCTACCTGACGGCGGCGCTCGGCGTGGGCGGCCTGGTCGGGGCGGCCGGGGCGATGGGGCTCGAAGGGCGGCGCCTGGGGATCCCGCTCGGGCTCGCGGTCGCCCTCTGGGGTCTTCCGATCTCGTTCATCGCCGCCTCGTCGTCGCCCGTGGTGGCGGCGTTCCTGCTGGCGGTGGTCGGCGCCGCCAACAGCGTCGAGGACGTCGCCGCGTTCACGCTGCTCCAGAGGATCGTCGACGACGAGAAGCTCACGCGCGTCCTGGGTGTCGCGTGGGGCCTGGTGATGGCCGCTGTCGCCCTCGGCTCGGTCGCGGCGGCCGCGCTCGTGGGCATGGTCGGCGCGCGGCCTGCATTCGTCGTCGTCGGCCTGATCCTGCCGGTGCTGGCGCTGCTGAGCTGGCGCGCTCTGCTCGACGCCGACCGTAGCGGAGGCGTCCCGGCCGCCGAGCTCGCAATCGTCGATTCGGTCCCGATCTTCGCGCCGCTCTCGGTGGCCGCGAAGGAGCACATGGCCACGAAACTCGTCGAGCTGGCCGTTGCGAAGGACGAGGTCGTCGTGCGCGCCGGCGATGCCGGCGATCGTTTCTACGTCGTGGCCGACGGTGAGTTCGAAGTCGCCACGAACGTCGCCCGGGCGAAGGCCCACGCCGGTGATTTCTTCGGCGAGATCGCGCTGCTTCGGAACGTGCCGCGGACGGCGACGATCACAGCGACAGCAGCCTCACACCTGTACGCGCTCGAGGGCGACGATTTCCTGGCCGCCGTCACGGGACACTCGGCCGTCCGCGCGACGGGGACCGCAATCGCCGACGAGCGGCTTGCCCGCGACCGGCGAGCACCGGCGGGCGCCTAGTGGCGCGAGCCGCACGAGCGTCAAGAGAGCGCGCGCTCCAAGGCGGCTCGGTCCGTCGGCGAACCGTGAGTCGGCAGGACGTCCTCGATCGGCCGCTCGAGCAGCGGGCGCAGTCCGGCGACGACCTGCTCGCGCGTCACGCCCTCGGCTAGCCAGCTCTCCAGGAGCTCGATGCCGTGGCCGCGGTCGATGAGCGTGTCGCCGATGGCGACTGCGCGGTGGCTCTCGACCCAGAGCAGGACGTCGTACGGCGGCTCTCGCCCGGGGAACGCCTCGACTCCGAAGGGCAGCCGATCGCCGGCCGAGAACAGCTGCGCCGGCATCCGCGTCCCTGTGCCGTCGTCGTCCGGGGGCGGAGCGAACACCGGCGCGCCTAGGCTCTCCGAGAGGCTCCGCGCGTCACGCTCGTGCCATGGGCTCGTCAGAACGATGACCGTCTCGCGGTCGGCCGCGAGGGCGAGAATCGGCGTCGGCGGAGTGGTCGGGTCGATCAGCAGCAGCCTCGCGCCGTCGTCGACCGCATAGGACGAGACCTCCGGCCCCCAGTCGTGATCCGCGGCGTCGTCCTCCGCCGTCCACTCGGGGTGCCGGGCCTCCCACCACCACAGACCTCTCCGCAACTCCCGCACGGCGGCATGTTAAGGGTGAGCGCCTTCGGCGGCCGTCAGCGGGTGACAAGCCCGGACGCGCGCCACTGCGTACGCGCTCATAGGACCTCCTGCGGGTCGTGGTGAGGGGCCGGAATTGGAGTCTCCGAGAGCCGAAGCCTCGGCGCAAGCCGGGGCGAGGGCCCGCGAGGCATGTCCCCTATAGAGCGTGTACCGTGCCGCCGACATGGCCGAGGTCCTGCTCTTTCACCACGCCCAGGGACAGACGCCCGGATTCATGGCGTTCGCAGACGAGCTCCGCGCCGCCGGACACACCGTCCACACCCCGGATCTCTATGACGGGCGGACGTTCCCCACGCTCGACGAGGGCGTTGGCTACGCCAAGCAGGTCGGCTTCGAAACTATCGGCGAGCGCGGTCGAGTCGCCGCCGAGAGCTTGCCGAACGAAATCGTCTATGCCGGGTTCTCGCTCGGGGCGATGCCGGCGCAGGAGATGGCCCAAACGCGTCCCGGCGCCAAAGGAGCCTTGCTGTTTTCCGCCGCGTTCCCAACCTCGGAGTTCGGCGGCCCCTGGCCGCAGGGCGTCCCGCTGCAGATCCACATGATGGAGGGGGACGAGTGGGTGCAGGAAGGAGACCTCGACGCCGCCCGCGAGATCGACAAAACGATCGAGGGCGCGGAGCTGTTCCTCTACCCCGGCGATCGGCACCTGTTCGCCGACAACAGCCTCTCCGATTACGACGACGACGCCGCCGCCCTACTCAGGGAACGCGTGCTCGCATTCTTGAAGGACGTCGAGTAGAAGGCTTTTCCGGAAGGAGCGGGCTAGCGCAGAATCCGGAGGGCGAGTTCCGGGGCGCAGCCGGACCTCGCCAGATAACGCGCCTGCCCGAGATCCGCGCTGGAGAACGCGAGCTCGACAGCCTTCGAACGGCCGAAACCTAGTTCGCGGAACTGCTCCTCACGCCAGCGGTAAACCTCGCCGTCTTCGTCGTGCGATGGAAGCACCGGCCACTCCGAGACTGCGGGGGTCGTTTCCATAGCATCTAGAACGCTCCGTCGCCCGAAAAGTTTCTGCCGCACCCAACTCCTTACAAGGGCTTGATCTTCGAAGATCCGCGCCCTGCAGTCGCCCCAGGATCCGAAGGAAAAGGAGATCGTGTACCCCCAGTCGAAGGCGGCAGGCGCCCGCAACGCCGGCGTCGCGACTGCGACAAACAGCCCGGCGGACGCTTACGCGCCATTCCTGTCCTGGGCGACTCGGCCGTTTGGACGCGTGGGGCCGAAGTTGCCCTGGGTCTGAGCCAGGCCCTTTCGAACCGACCGGCCGCCACGAGCCGCAGCTACCGAAGGCTCGACCGGACGCGGCCGTGCCGGCCGCCCCGTCGCGGCGTCCGACACCACGCAAACAGGCGTCTGAGCAGCGACTTTCCGGGCCGCCGTCACACTTCGGTAACGGTGTCCGACGTCGAGACTGGTCTCGAACCGGCAGGTCGGAGCGGGATGATTAGCTCCCACCCCAGGTCGAACCGAAGGCGCTCGGCCGTCGGCAACGCCGGGGAGAGGCACTCACTCCGCGTACTCGTCGAACTGCGGCAGCTCGTCCGTGATCTCGAACCAGGATGCCTTGGAGCCGACGAAGATGTGCTCCGTCGGGCGAATGCTCGGCGCGTCGACAAGGGAGCCCATCGCCACGTGCACATAGCCGCCTTCCCGCACGACCGAAAAGAGCAGCGCGCCACACACCCCGCACCGCGTGTTGTTCAGGTCCTCCTCTCCGAAGACCATGATCTTGTCCTGACCGTCGGTGATCTCGAGCTTGTCCCGCTCGATGCCGGCAAACGCCTTGAACGCCGAGCCGGTCGCAGCGCGACAGTTCGAGCAGTGACAGTTCGCCGCGTACAGGAACGCGTCCGAGACCTTGTACCGAACCGTGCCGCACTCGCACTTCCCGACAAGCAGGCGGTCGTCTGGGTTGCCCTCGGTAGTCCGCTCGACAGGCATTGGCGCCTCCTCCTCTGCCGCTGGCTCCTCGATTCGTAGGACCGTACGAAGCCACGGAACTCATCGCTTTGCTTCCGGATTGGACAAGCAGTCGCACCTTTGCAACACTAATGTTGCATGAACACTCCAGCGTCGGTGCAGACGACGATCGATCAGGAGCTCCGGCAGGCGACGATCGAGGTCCTCCGCGAGCGGGGCTGGACCGGGCTGACGCTCGAGCGCGTGGCCGAGGTTGCCGGGCGCGCCCGCTCGACGCTCTGGCGCCAGGGCCTCACCCGAGACGCTCTCATCGCGGCCCTGGTCGGCGAGCTGGCGGACGACTTCCGCTCGACGATGTACCCCATCCTCACATCGGGAGGCACCGGGCGCGAGAGGTTCGTCCGAGGGCTCGAGGCGCTGTGCGCGCTCCTCGACCGAAACCTGCCCCTGATGCTCGCGACCGACGAGGCCTTTCACCAGCAGGAAGCGCCGGACCAGCCACCGGATTACCTCCACCCGTTCATCCAGTTCCTGCGCGACGGCGCACAGGATGGATCGCTCGCGGTGGACAAGGACGTCGTCCGCACCGCGGACATCGCTTTCAACGCCGTCGCCTGGACCTTCGTGCACCTTCGCGGCCGCCACGGCTGGCCGGCCGACGAGACCAGAGATCGGGTCGTCGCCCTCGTGCTCAACGGCATCGAAGGTGCCGGCCGGCAACGAAAGGAGCAAACATGAGCACCCTCCCGTATACGGAACCGCTCGCCGTCCGGAAGCCCGGGCCGCGTCAGATCCCGGAGCCGGCCCGGCGCGGTGAGGCGGGCGGGCCGCCGTGCCGCATCTGCAGCGGCGAGACAACGGCCGCCGTCTGGTCCGACGAGAACTGGACCCTCCACCCGCCGACCGGCGGCAGCCTCCCCGGCGCCGTCTGGCTCGCAAGCCGTCTCCACGTCGACTCGTTCTCCGATCTCCCCGAGGAGCTCGCGGCTGATTTCG
>DATMIX010000040.1:0-7459 GCA_035554095.1 Gaiellaceae bacterium
GACGCGCCGTTCAGGTCGGGGCCCACTCCCGTCTCGTGGCAGGTCGCGCACTTCTTCTCGAAGAGCGCCTGCCCTCGCGCCGCCGGGGTGGCTGCGCCGGAGACGGTTCCGGCCTTTGCTTCCGGTTTCGCCGGGTGGAGAAGCGCCAGTGTCAGCACCGTTCCCGAGACGGCGACGAAGAGGATGACGGGGAGCACGAGCAACCGGAAGCGGCGTGAACCCACGGGTCGATCGTAATAGGGTCGCAGCGTGCTGTTTGCGAGCGTCGAGTCGCGCTACATCGACCTCGTCACGAGTGTGTTCTCGACCCCGATCGCGTTCAAGGCGTGGTTCGCCTCGGCCGCAGCGCTCTTCGCAGTCGTCCAGGTGCTGACCGGCGCTCGGATCTTCGGGAAGCTGACCGGGATCGTTCCGGTGCCGCCGCCGCGGGTGAACCGGATCCACCGCTGGTCGGGGCGCCTCGCAATCCTCTGCACGCTCCCCGTCGCCTTCCACTGCGTCTTCATCCTCGGTTTCCAGACCGGTGACGCGCGGGTGCTGATCCACTCGGTGCTCGGGACGTTCCTCTACGGCGTCGTCGCCGTGAAGCTCTTCTTCGTCCACGACGCCGACCACCCGCGCTGGACCCTGCCGCTCGTCGGCGGCACGCTCTTCACCGTGCTCGCGCTGCTCTGGAGCACCTCGAGCCTGTGGTACTTCACGCAGGTTCGGTTCGGGTTCTAGCTTCGACGCGCCGCCGTCCGAGCGGCGTGACGAAGAGCGCGACGCATGCGGCGACCGCGGAGCTGAAGGCGCCGATCCAGAACGCGGTCGAGAACGCCGACTCCGCCGGCACGCCCGTCGAGCCGATCGTGTCCGCCGTCAGGATCGCAGCGCCGACCTGGCCGCCGATCACGCCGCCGACGGTTCGCATCACCGTGTTCATCCCGGTCGCGACGCCCGTCTCGGTCGGGCGGACGGACTGGACGATGATGTTCGCCATCGCCGCGAAGGTCATCGGCAGGCCGCCGCCGAGGACGAGCATGCCGAGGACGATCTGCCAGGGCTCCTCATGCCACTCCGCCAGGATCGCGAGCCCGGCGCTCCCGAGCGCCATCCCCAGGCAGAGCGTCCACTTCGGGCCCCAGCGCGCACTGAGGAGGCCGCTCAGCGGTCCGGTGAAGAAGCCCGTAAGGGCCGCCGGAAGAAGGTAGAGGCCTGTCTTCGTCGCCGAGGCGTTGAAGCCGTAATCGGCGAGGCTTGCCAGGTCGGGCGGCAGGCCGCGCGGGAGCTGCAAAAGGGTCGGCACCAGCACGAACGAGCCGAAGAGCGCGAAGCCGGCGATCAGGCCGGTCACGTTCGCAAACAGGACGGGGCGCCGCGAGAGCATCCGCATGTCGACGAGCGGCTCCGGGACCCGCCGCTCGACGACGATCCAGGTTGCGAACGCGATCGCCGCCAGCGCGAAGAGCCCGAGGATGCGAGCCGACAGCCAGCCCCAGTTCTCGCCTTCCGTGAGCGCGAGGAGCAGCGAGAGCAGCGTCAGCGAGAGCAGTGCGGCGCCCGGGACGTCGAGCCGCGACGGCGTCTTGATCGGCGACTCGGGGACGAAAAGGTGGACGAGCACGACGGCGATCGCCACCCCCGTCGCGCCGACGACGAACAGCCACCGCCAGCCGAGGTGGTCGATGATCACGCCCGAGAGCGCGAGGCCGAGCCCGCCGCCGACGCCGAACACGGCCGAGACGGCACCGATCGCCGTCCCCACCTTCTCCGGCGGGAACTCGTCTTTGATGATCGCGAAGGCAAGCGGGAAGACCGCGGCGCCGCAACCCTGGAGGATCCGGAACCCGATCAGCACGCCGATGTTCCAGGCGAAGATCGCGCCGACACTGCCCGCGAGGAAGATGCAGAGGCTGATCACGAGCAGCCGCTCCTTCCCGTACTGGTCGCCGAGCTTGCCGAAGAGCGGCGTCGCGACCGAAGCCGAGAGCAGGAAGCCGGTCAGGAGCCACGCCGACCAGGCGGCCGTCGTGTCGAACTCACGCTGGAGGATCGGCAGAGCCGGGATGACCATCGTCTGCTGGAGCGCGAACGCGACCCCGGCCAGGATCAGGACGGCGAGCGTGACGTTGTAGTGCTGCCGCGGATGGGCCTCGTGGGCGGGCGCGTCAGTATCCACGTCCATGAAGTCCTACCCGACGGTGGAGGTCCGAGACCTCCACGTTCGCCGAGGCGGCCGGCTCGTGCTGCCGGGGATTTCGCTGGAGGTCGCGCCGGGTCGGGTCACCGGCCTTCTCGGCCCGAGCGGCTCGGGGAAGACGACGCTGATGCGCGCGATCGTCGGCGTCCAGATCGTCGAGAGCGGCGAGGTGACGGTGCTCGGCCGCTCCGCGGGCGCGCCGGAGCTGCGGCGCCGAGTCGGGTACGTGACGCAGGAGGCGTCGGTCTACGGCGACCTGACCGTGCGCGAGAACCTCGGGTACTTCGGACGGATCCTGCGCGCGCTGCCGGGACGCGTCGAGGAAGCCCTCGCCACGGTGGCGCTGGAGGAGCGCGCCGACCAAATCGTGCGCACACTGTCGGGCGGCGAACGCTCGCGGGTCTCGCTCGCGACCGCCCTGCTCGGGCACCCTGACCTGCTCGTGCTCGACGAGCCGACCGTGGGGCTCGACCCGGTGCTGCGACGGGACCTCTGGCGAACGTTCCACGACCTGGCCGACGGCGGGACGACGCTGCTCGTATCGAGCCACGTGATGGACGAGGCAGAGCGCTGCGACGACCTGGTGCTTCTCCGCGACGGGCAGGTCGTCGCGACGGGGTCGCCGGACGAGCTGCGCCGCCGGACGGGGCGCGAGGATCTCGAGGAGGCGTTCCTCGTGCTGGCGGAGGCTTCGTGACCCTCCGGATCACGTTGGCCACGGCGGCCCGCGTGCTGCGGCAGGTGCGGCGGGACCGGCGGACGCTGGCGCTCGTGCTCCTCGTGCCGCCGCTCCTGATGACCCTGTTTCGCTACGTCTTCGACGGGCAGCCCGAGACGTTCGACCGGGTCGGACCGCCGCTGGTCGGCCTCTTCCCGTTCGTCTCGCTGTTCCTGGTTGCCTCGATCGCGATGCTCCGGGAGCGGACGACGGGGACGCTCGAGCGGCTGATGTCGATGCCGCTGGCCAAGCTGGACCTGCTCCTCGGCTATGCGATCGCCTTCGCGCTCCTTGCCGTCGCGCAGGCCTCGCTGACCGCCGCCGTGTCGTTCGGCCTGCTCGGCCTCGACTCCACGGGGCCGGTGTGGCTGGTCGTCGTCCTCGCCGTGGCAAACGCGGTCCTCGGGATGGCGCTCGGCCTCTTCCTCAGCGCCTTCGCGCAGACAGAGTTCCAGGCCGTCCAGTTCATGCCGGCGTTCGTGCTGCCGCAGGTGCTCCTCGCCGGACTGCTCGTCCCGCGCGACAAGATGGCGCCGCTGCTGGAGCTCATCTCGTACGCGATGCCTCTGACCTACGCGTACGACGCCCTGGCCCGTGCCACCGCCGGCGAGCTCGGGCGACGGCTCACGATCGACGTCGTCCTCATCTGTGCCTTCGTCGTGCTCTCGCTCGTGCTCGGTGCGACCACGCTCAGGCGGCGCACGGCCTGACGACGCGCCGGCCAAGCGACCTCGCCGCGGCCTTCTCCAGCAGCCGCGTCCGGCGAGGGGCGCGCTGCTCGACGAGCGGCGCCTTGAAGAGCCGCCCGTAGACGACCAGTGCGGCGGCCCCGGTGCCGAGCGCGCTCGGGTGAAAGCCGTCCGGGCCGTAGAGCGGCAGCCGCGGCTCGCAGCGCCAGGCCATGCGCCAGGCATCGCCGGCGGGAAGGAGCGTCGCGCCTGCCGCCTCCGCCGCACGTCGGTAGGAGGCGATCACCTCCACGAGCGCGCCGCGACGGTACGACTCCGGCCAGACCGTGAGGAGCGCGGCTCGGGTGCCGAACCGGGCCGCCTCGTCCGCCCAGCGGATCGACCACGCCCGGAGGTTCGACTGGCTCTCGGGCAGCGCGGACGGCCCCTGCTGCATCACCACGACGTCCCAGTTCCCGTTCGCGAGCGCCGCCCGTGCATCGCCCTGTGCCCAGTGGTCCTCGAGCGCGTAGCCGCCGAAGGCGACCGTCCGGTACTCGAGCGTCCTGCCGTGCGATCTTGCGATCTGGGCGACGACGGCAGGGAGGTCGTTCGTCGCGGTCAGGCTGTTGCCGACGAAGAGCACGCGCAGCGGCGCGGAGGTCGGCTTCGCCGCGGCTCCGCCGGCGCAGAACAGCAGGGCGATCCCTGCCAGCAGCGCAACGCGCAGCTGCTTCATTCAGCGACGACTGCCGTCTGCCGCGCGAGCGCGACCGCCTCGAGCCTCGAGTGGACGCCCAGCGCGCGGAGCAGGCCCCGCACGTGGTTCCGGACCGTCTCGAGGCTCAGCTGGAGCTCGTTCGCGATCTGCCGCGTCGAGTACCCGCGCTCGAGGAGCCGCAGCACCTCCGTCTGCCGCGGGGTGAGTGCCGGGTGAGCCGGCGCGTCCTCCGGCTCCTCGTGCGTGACCTGGCCGAAGACGCCGATCACGTGCCCGCCGCGCATCAGGGGCACGGAGCTCACCTCCGCGACCAGCCGGTCGCCGTGCCGGTCGAAGAGGACGACCTCGGCGTTCGTCACGGCGGCGGTGCCGGCGACCTTCTGTGCGAAGAGCTCGCGGGCGCGGCGCCGGTCCTCCGGCGCGCAAACGGACGTGAACTGCTGGCCCCGGACGTCGCCGACGATCCTGAACGCCGCCTGGTTGATCCAGCGGACGACGCCGGTGGAATCGATCACGTAGGACGGGACGTTCACGTCCTCCAACGCAGCTTCCACGTCGCCGCCCATGGCTCGGAGGCTCGACATGACGTCGAGTGTGCCCCTGACGTCGGTGCGGGTCAATCCCGTGGTAGTGCCGTTCCGGCGGCGGAAAGGGCCGCCGCCGGAACGATCACCGGCGTGCGTCTACGTGCCGCGGCGCAGAGAGCCGGTGAATTGCAACGAGCCGAGCACCGCAGCCCCGGCCGTTCCGTCCGCTCGAGTGGTGAGGCGGACATTCGTGAGCGCCCTGGGCCGCCGGAGCCGTCGCCGGCAGAGGCCGCGCCACGACTCGATCAAGTCGATCGCGCGGCGCTTCGGCGTGACGACCTTGTAGCCGAGCCGGCGCAGGGCGAGGGGCAATTCGTCGTCCAGGAGGTTCAGATCGTGCGAGGGTCCACCCGGGAGGACTCCCTTCTGGCGTGCCCAGACGATGTGCCGAAGCGTCCGGACCGAAAACAGTGTGGGCGTGCCCGTCAGCAGACATCCCGTCTTCAGGAACCAGCCGAGCCCACGGGCGGAACCTCGGCTGTAAACGCCGCCGACGCCGCCGATCCCATCGCCGAGTCGTTCAGCGGCAGCCGAGAGGAAGGTGGGCGCCAGGACGCAGCAGGAGTCCATCACCAGGATCGCGTCCTCCTCGGTGAGCTCGCGCAGAACGATGTCGAGCGACTCGTCCGGCTCCTCGTCGACCACGATCAGGTCGGGTGGAGCGTCCTGGGCCTGCAGAGACCGGATCGCGGCCTGGGTCTGGCCCTCGTCGTCGCTTGCGGGGATCAACGCGACGACCAGGCCGCGACCGGGCGGGCGATGCAACGCGCGGACGCGAAGGCTGAGCGGTGTGACGCTCAGATCGATCGGCGTCCACTGGGGAACGGGGTCCACAGGGACAGGCTGGCAACGCGCCGACCTGCTCGTCTGACGCGATCGGGTCAAAAAACCCGCCGGAGATGCGGACGCCGTGAGGTCGCGGTAAGGACACCGTTAACCGGCTCTCATCGAGCCCTCATGCGGAACTCGTACCGTGCGGCGCGTGAGGCTCGCGTTCCCGCTCTCGCTCCTGGTCCTCGCCGCCACTGCCTGCGGCTCGTCGGAGGGTTCGTCGCTGCCGCGGGGGAGCGAGCCGGCGAACCTCGACCCTGCCGACTTCGTCTCGGGCGTCGACCACCCGAACTGGCCGATGGCCCCCGGGAGCAGGTGGGTGTACCGCGAGGGGTCACAGCGCGTCGTCGTGACGGCGACCCGCCGGACGAAGCGGATCGAGGGAATCCCAGCGACCGTCGTCCACGACGTCGTCACCGAGGACGGCGAGCTCGTGGAGGACACCTGGGACTGGTACGCGCAGGACCAGGACGGGAACCTCTGGTACCTCGGCGAGCAGACGAAGGAGTACGAACACGGGAAGGTCAAGAGCACGGAGGGCTCGTGGGAGGCCGGCGTGGACGGCGCCGAGGCGGGGATCGTTCTCCCCGCGAAGCCGGAAGTCGGGATGGCCTACCGGCAGGAGTACCTCAAGGGCGAGGCAGAGGACGAGGCCAGGATCCTGAGCGTCGACGAGAAGGCCGAGGTGCCGTTCGGCGCCTTCGACCACGTCTTGATGACGAAGGACTTCACCCGCCTCGAGCCGGACCTGCTCGAGCACAAGTTCTACGCCCGCGGTGTCGGCCCGGTGCTGACCGTCGCCGTCTCGGGCGGCTCCGAACGCGAGGAGCTCGTCAGCTTCACCGGTTAGGGACGGCCGCGTCGATATCGTCGGGGCATGGCCGACGCAGCGATCAGCCTTCGCGGAGCGGTCAAGCGCTACGGCGAGATCACGGCCGTGGACCACTTCGACCTCGAGGTGCCGATGGGCACCTGCGTCGGGCTGCTCGGCCCGAACGGCGCCGGGAAGTCGACGACGATGAGACTCCTCACCGGTCAGTCGATCGCGGACGAGGGCGAGATCGAGGTGCTCGGATTCCGGATGCCCGACGAGTCGAAGATGGCGCGGGCGCTGAGCGGCGTCTCGCCGCAGCTCGACAACCTGGACGTCACGCTCACCGTCGAGCAGAACCTGCTCGTCTTCACGCACCTCTACCGGATCCCGCGCAGCGAGCGAAAGGACGCGATCGAGCGAGCGCTCGTGATGTCGAAGCTCGTCGACCGTCGCGACACGCGCGTGGACAAGCTCTCCGGCGGGATGCGTCGGCGGCTATTGATCTCGAGGGCGCTCGTGCATCGGCCGCGCCTGGTGCTGCTGGACGAGCCCACCGTCGGGCTCGACCCGCAGGTGCGCCAGGAGCTGTGGGCGCTGATCGACCAGCTCCGGTCCGAGGGCACGACGATCCTGATGTCGACGCACTACATCGAGGAGGCGCAGCGCCTCGCCGACACCGTCACGATCATGTCGCACGGCAATGCCGTCGCCGAGGGGCAGCCGTCACAGCTCGTGCTCGAGCACGCGGGCCACGAGGTGATCGAGGTGTACGGCCCGCCGGCGCGCCTGGCCGAGGTGGAGAGCGAGGCCGGAGCCGCCGGCCTGCGCACCCGCCGGACGGGGACGAGCGTCTCGATCCTCGGCGTCGACCGGTCGAACGGCTGGGCCGACCAGGGAGAGCGCCGGCCCGCGAACCTCGAGGACGTGTTCGTGCTCCT
>DATMIX010000041.1:0-26937 GCA_035554095.1 Gaiellaceae bacterium
GAAAGGAGGCCCGCCACCGCCGCCGGACGCAGCGGCCGCCGCGCCGCGACCGCCTTTGAGGAGGGGCTAGGCCAACGCCGCCTGAACGCGCTGCTGAAAGTCGGCGATGAGCCGCTCGCTCTCCGGCAGCAGGTGGCCTCGGTCGATCAACCCCGTGCCGACGCCGCGCTGGACGTTCTCCACGAGCTTCACGTCCTCGCGTCCGACCTGAGCGTCGAACTCCAGAAGCTCCGCGATCCAACCGTCGTCGACCCCTTGTGCGAAGAAGTAGTCGAGGAAGCGCTCGGTTCGCGCCGGCCCCGCCGGCAAGACGGGTCCGATCGAGAGGTTCGGGCGGCCGGGGAAGATGTTGATCATCGTGTTCGGCCAGAGGAAGTGGAACTGGCTGCGCGCGACCTCGCCGGCCGTGTCGAGGCCCTGTCCGTTTTCGCGCAGCGGCCCGAACTGGCTCGAGAAGCTCTCGCCAGGCTCGAGCCGGTACGCATCGGGCGAGACGTCGACGAGACCGCTGAACCCGGGATGCGCCACCGAGCAGTGATAACACTCGAGGAAGTTCTCCGACACGATCTTCCAGTTCGCGGCCACGGCGGACTTACTCCGCTGCCGGAACTCGAGCGCGCGGACCTCGACGCCGGCGTCGGCGACGAGCCCGGGCAGGGCACCGAGCGCCTCCTCGAGGGGCGGCGCCGCGCGGTCGGGGTTCGCGAACACGAACGGGCCCCACGTCCCGACCTGCACCGGCAGAAGCGCGACGTCGCCCTCGAGGCCACCCTCGCGGTCCGCCCTCGGGGCGGCCATCAGGATGCCGTCGAGCCCGTAGGTCCAGGCGTGGTAGGGGCACTGCAGCGACGCGCGCTCCCCCTCGCCGTCGGCGACGATCGAGCCGCGGTGGCGGCAGACGTTGAGGAAGCCGCGGAGCTCGCCGTCGCGGTCGAGCGTGACCACGACCGGGATCTCGCCCACCCTGCTCGCGAAGTACCCGGGCTGCGCGAGCCGGCCGAGGTGGCCGACGTACTGCCACGCCGCGGCGAAGATCCGCTCGCGCTCACGCACAGCGACCTGGGGATCCGAGTACGCCGACCAGGCGAGCGTCCGCATGACGCAAGCGTAAACCGTGCCCCGTTCCCCTCGACCGAGGGATAGCCGCTCGCCGCCGTATCCCGATGCTGACCTCGAACAGGACGACTTGGAAAGGAGATTTCGACGCCTTGCGGCCGGCGTCACACAGCCTATGGCCGCAAAGCTCTCGATCCTCTCGACGCTCCTAGCCGCCGCGATCGTCCTGGCCACAGCCTCGCCGGCCCAGGCGGTCACGAACTCTCCGCTTCCGACACCGACGCCCCTGTCGCCCGCCGCCGGCGCGGTCGTCCAGTTCGTCCCCTCCTTCGCATGGTCGCCCGTGTCGTCCGTCGACCACTACGAGTTTCAGCTCTCCGCCGACGCCGGCTTCAACTCGCCGGTGCTCGGCAAGGGCGCCGACAGCTTCGCGACGAGCAACACCCGCGCGACCGTGCTGAAGACGTTCCCGAACGGGACGTACTACTGGCGTGTCCGGTCGGTCGGCGCCGACGGGTCTGTGTCGGTCTGGTCGCCCGGGCGGCTGTTCCGCAAGTCCTGGACGGCGGCCGCCGCACTGCAGTCGCCCGCAGCCGGCGCGAACCTGTCCTTCGGGACGGACTCGCTCAAGCTCGGTTGGACCCCGGTGCCCGGCGCGGCGAATTATCTCGTCTCCGTCGCGAGTGATCCCTCGCTCGGCTCGCTCGTGTTCCACGACGAGAACGACCCGAACGGCATCCCGAAGGTCCAGGCGAACTCGCTCGCGATCTCCGCAGCGCTCCCGACCGGCTCGTACTACTGGAACGTGATCCCCGTTGACGCCGAGGGAAATCGCGGGGTCGCCTCGCCGGTGGCCTCGTTCAACTGGCTCTGGCCCTCGACCACGGTGCCGCACGTCGTCGACCTGAATGCAGCCCCGGAGGTCTACGACCCCCAGTTCTACTGGGGTCCCGTCGCGGGCGCAGCGAAATACCAGCTCGAGATCAACTCGTCGTCCGACTTCGCAGCCGGCTCGAAGGTCTGCTGCGACAACCCGACGATCGCGACCTCGTACTCGCCGACAACGGTCTTCAAGGACAACACCTACTACTGGCGCGTCCGCGCGGTCGACCCGGACGGAAACACCGGCGTCTGGAACATCGGGCCCTCGTTCACGAAGACGTTCGACAAGGTGCCGCCGACAAGCGCGCCGGCGATCAAGAACCTGCACCTGCGCGACAACCTCAACAATCCGGGAACGGATGTCGACTCGGGCACGCCCGGCTACCAGACCCAGGTGCCGATGCTGACGTGGGACTGGGTCCCCGGCGCCGCGAGCTACGAGGTCGACGTGACGCCCTACAACGGCTCGTTCTGCGACTGGGGGTCGACCTCGCACCACTGGCGCAACAACACGGCGGTGAACGCCTGGACGCCGCTCGGCGACAACTGGTTCGCCACGAAGCCGTACTCCGATCCGCTCGACGTCTCGAACGACTTCCCGTCGCTCGTCGCCGGTCAGTACTGCGCCCGGGTGCGGGCGAGGAGTGACCGCGCCGGCTTCGACGACGTCTACGGCGACTACACGTACCTTGATCCGAACGGACTGGGCTGGGCGTTCCAGTTCACCAGCTACCCGGCAGGCGGCGCCTGCAGCCCGTCGTGCACCGCGAACTACCTCGGTTCCGGCGACTACACGCAGACGCTCACGGGCACGACGACCAGCCGCGTCCCCTACTTCGCGTGGAAGCCGCTCTCGGGCAAGCAGAGCTACTACGTGCTCGTCGCGAAGGATCCGTCGTTCTCGAACCTCGTCGACTACGCGTTCACGAAGGTCCCCGCCTACGCGCCGCGCAGCGGCTTCGGGCCGAGAACGTACCCGGACGAGACGACGCTCTATTACTGGACCGTCCTGCCCGCCACCGACCCGAGCGGAACCGGCGCGGTCGGCAACCCCCTCCTCGCCGCAGCGCAGAGCTTCCAGAAGCAGTCGACGCCGCCGACGAGGCTGGCGCCGGCGAACAGCACGCTGTTCTACAACCAGCCGTCGTTCCGCTGGACCCCCACCGAAGCAGCGCGCCGCTACCGCTTCCAGGTCGCCCAGGACCCGAGCTTCGGCAACCCGATCGACGACATCACCACCGACTCGACGGCCTACACGACGAACACGACGTATCCGGCCGACACAGTGCTGTACTGGCGCGTTCGCGCGGACGATGAGAACGGAGTCGGCCTGACCTGGTCGTCCGTTGGGACCTTCCAGAAGAAGCTCGCCGCACCGGTGCCGAGCGGATCGAACCCAACCGCGGGCGAGTACCTGCCGGTCTGGGCGTGGAGCTCGGTCGAAGGCGCGGTCGCCTACGACCTCTCGATCGACAAGCCGAGTGGCGAGACGCAGACCTTCACCGGCTTCCGAATGCCCGCCGTCTCCTTCCAGAAGATGACCGGCACGGGCATCTTTCATTGGCGCGTTCGGGCGGTCTTCGCGAAGCAGGGTTTCGGCACGACGCCCGGCCCGTGGTCCGCGACACAGGCCTACACGCGCACGATCGGCGAGCCCGGCGGCCTCGTCACCGACGCCAAGCCCGACCACGTGCTCCTGTCCTGGAACCCGAAGCTCGGGGTCAAGAAGTATCGGCTGCAGATCTCCGGCCGGCCGGACTTCGCGACGAGCATCGAGGACGTCGACACCGACAACACCGCCTACGCGCCGAAGCTCACGGACGTCGCCTACCTGAGCGGCAACCAGCTCTACTGGCGCGTCGCGGGTGTCGACGGCGACGACAACGTCGGCGACTACTCGCCGGCACAGCCGCTCAGCCTGCTCCCGCGGATGAAGGTCTCCGTCAAGGGCAAGCTGCGCAGGCGCCGCCGCTCGTCGGTCAGCGTCACCGTCAAGAACGGCCAAGGCATGTACATGAAAGGCGTCAAGGTCAGGGTCACGGGTGCCGGCGTGAAGGCTCGCACGGTAAGCACGAGCATGTGGGGCGTCGCGCGATTCAGGCTTAAGCCCTCCAAGCGGGGCCGGGTCCTCTTCACCGCGAAGAAATCCGGCTTCCAGTCGGCCGGCATCACCCTGCGCGTGCGGTAGTACGCTCGCGGCCGATGGCCGCGTTCCTGCTACCGCTCGCGCTGCTGGCCGGCGCGGCCCTGCCCGTTCAGTTCAGCATCAACGCGCAACTTCGGAACGCAGTCGGCGGGCCCGTGATGGCGGCCGCGATCTCGTTCGTCGTTGGAACCCTGTGCCTGCTAGTCGCGTTCGTCGTCTCCCGGCAGCCGATGCCGCGCGGCGCGCGCCTCGCCGACGCACCGTGGTGGGTGTGGACGGGAGGCGCGCTTGGGGCGACCTACGTTCTGCTGTCGATCGTCCTCCTGCCCAGGATCGGTGCCGCGACCACCGTCGGGTTGATCGTGGCAGGCCAGATGGTGACCGCGCTTGTGCTCGACCACTACGGCCTGCTCAACGTCCCCGTTCACCGGATTTCCGTCCTCCGCGTGCTCGGGGCGATCCTCGTGATCGCCGGTGTCGGCTTGATCCAGAAGTTCTAGCCCGAGTGCACTCCTAGATCGCTGGGTCTCCGAACGCTGCGCTCGGCGGCGGGCCGTGGAAGCGGAAGCCACGCGGGCCGAGGCCGCCGCGAGGACCGTCGCGGTCGATCCGGAGCTGTGCGTTGTTCACGAACTCCGAGAGCCGCGACTTCAGGTCGGCGAGGATGCTCTCCTCCTGCGCCTTCGTCAGGCGCCCGGCCGCGACGCCGGCGTCGAGCTTCTTCTTCGCCGAGTCGTACAGCGCCGAGATCAGGCCGTCCACCGACTTGTCGCGCGACTTGGCCACCTGCGCGAGGGTCTTGCCCGTGTTCAGCTGCTTCTCGAGCTGGGCCTCGGTCAGCCCCAGATAGTCGGCCGCTGCGTCGAGATCGCCCGGAGGGCCGAGGTGGCCGAACCCGCGGAGATGGCCCGGGCCGGCGAAGCCAGGCCCGCCGAAGAGCGGGACGTCACCCGCCTCGATCCGCTTTTTCAGCTCGGCGCCTTGTTCCTTCGTCAGGCGTCCGGCCGCGACCGCAGCGTCGACACGGTTCTCCAGCGCCTTCTTCAGCGCGGCCGACAGCTCGCTCGGCGTGACGCCGAGCTGCTTGGCGGCGTCGTTGACGACCGCCTGGCTCTCTTCCTTCGGCGATCCGAACTGCGTTGCCGCGATCGCCGCGCCGCCGCCTGCGACGGCGAGGCCTGCTGCCGCTCCCACGACCACCTTGCGCTTCACGTTCTTCACGGTTGCTCCCTTCGGACGGGGTACGGCCAACGGAACCAGCCCTTCGTAAAAGCAGGCTGAGAGCGAACTAAGAACTCGCTAAGAGGAACGCGAGAAAATCCGAGCGCCCAAATTGCGACCTTTTCGTTTTTCGGACTCTTGTGCCACGCTCCGCCGGCCCCTAGATTCCCTCGGGCGCCGAGCACGAAGCGCGAGTAGGTCGAAGCCGAGCCTGAGGACCGTAGGCGGAAGCCGAAGGTCAATGGGCACGGTGGACGAAAGCGAGATCGGCTCGGCGAACGAAGCGAGCGCCTCCGGGCGCTCGTTTCGTTTTCTCAGACCGTTTTCACGCCGAGGAACGCCGCCAGCTCCGCGAGCGCCTCGTCGAGGCGCGAAGTATCTCCCCACGAGCCCAGCACCTGAAGCTTTCCCGTCTCTCGGTCGAACCTGGGCTCGACGCGGCCGACGAGCCGGTCGCCGGCGAGGATCGGGAGGACGTAGTAGCCGTACTCGCGCTTCGCGGGCGGGACGTACATCTCGAGCCGGTAGCGGAAGTCGAAGAGCGCCTCTGCGCGATCGCGATCGTGCACGAGCCGGTCGAACGGCGAGAGGAGCGTGACCCGGTCCGGAACGGGCGAATCGTCCACATCCGCGTGCGCGCGCCACTCCCCTTTCTCGAGGCGCACGCCGAGGGCGCGGAAGCGCTGCTCCCGGAGCCGGCGCTCCGCCTCACGCGCCGGCACCGCCTCCGTCTCCGGGTACCAGCGTTCGGCGAGATCCCAAAGCCGCTGGCCGTTGCGCCTGCCGACCACCGCCAGCTCACCGCGCACGTGCAGGAGCTCGAGCATCTGGCCCACGCGCCGGTTGCCGAACCAGCGGTGGCGGCCGCGACGCTTCTCACGCGAGCGGTCCTCGAGCTCACGCGAGAGGAGCGGTCCGCGGCGCTCGAGCTCACGAAGCACGTAGCGCCGGAAGCTCTGGTTCTGCCTCAGGAAGTCCCGCCTGCGCCGCTCCCAGGCGTTGTCCGCGGTCGAACGCCGGCTGCGGCGCATGAGCGCCTGGATCAGCGGCAGGGTCTCGATCGGGTAGACGAACGCGTTCCACTCGAAGAGCTTTCGCTCGCGCCAGAGGAGGCGATCGAGCTCGGCGGTGTCGAACGGCCCGAGGCGGCTCCAGAGGACGAGTTGCTGAGGCGTCGCAACCACGGAGATCGGGTCGAGCTGGAGGAAGCCGAGCTTCCGCACGGTGTCGAGCACGCCGCGCGCCGTGCCGTCGAGGAGCTGGGCGCGCACCGCGATCCGTCGCGCCTGTTCGAGCGTGACCTTCCGTGTCATGGCCGGCGTCAGGGTATGTCCACCCCGTCCCACGGGTTTTCGGGAACGATGCGGCAGTGCTGAACGAACTGGCGAACTACGTCTCGGGCGCGTGGTGGTCGTACCCGCTCGTCTTCGCGTTGGCATACACGGACGTGCTGCTTCCGATCGTCCCGAGCGAGACGGCGGTGATCACCGGCGGTGTCCTCGCAAGCTCCGACGACATGCACCTGTCGCTCTTGATCGTCGCCGGCGCCCTGGGCGCGATCGCCGGCGACAACACCGCCTACCTGCTCGGCCGCTATTTCGAGGAGCCGCTGAAGCGGCGCTTCTTCTCCGAGGGCAAGGGCCGTGAGCGGGCGCGCTGGGCGGAGCGGCAGGTGAGCGAGCGCGGGGGGCTTCTGATCGTCGTGGGACGGTTCATTCCCGGCGGGCGCACGGTCGTCTCCTTCTCCTCCGGGTGGCTGGAGATGCCGTGGCGCCGCTTCATCGCGTTCGACGTGGCCGCCGGCTTCATCTGGTCTTCCTATGCAGCCCTGCTGGGCTACTTCGGCGGCAAAGCCTTCGAGCGCGATCCGTGGAAAGGGTTGCTGCTCGCGTTCGGGATCGCGCTTGCGGTCACCGGCCTCGTCGAGCTGGTTCGGTGGATCCGGCGCAGGCGCGCGGGCTGACGCTCAGGCGAGCGAGGACCAGAACCGGTTCAGGACGGCGGCGCTCGCCTCCGGCGCTTCGGCCATCCAGCAATGGTCGGCGTCGAGGCGTGCGGTCCGCGCACCGAGGCGCCGTGCGGTGTCGAGCGATCGAGCTTCGACCTCCGGTGGGTCGGGCAGCAGCAGGACGAGCCCGGGCGCGACGGTCGGGCGCTCGGCTGCCGCGCCCCAATCCGCGGCCACGTTCGGCGCCGCCGAGCGATAGAGGTCGAGGATGCAGCGGCTCATCGCCTCGTCGTGCTCCGCGGCGATCGCCTCGGCAAGCGCCGACGGCACGCCGACTCCCTCGAGGCGCGCCGCGAAGCCCGCCTCTTCGTGCAGGGCTCGCATCCGCTCCTCCCCGGCCCCGGGCGTCTGCCAGATCTGCGCCGTCTCGTGCCAGACGAAGTCCGGGTGGAAGATGTCCGCAACGTCGACCGCCCAGCTTCGCAGCGGCACGTCATAGGCGGTCGCGACCCGCAGGGTGAGGAGAGCGCCCCAGTCGTGGCCGACGACGTCGATAGGGCCACCGAGCTCCCGCAGCGACTCCGCGAGCCAGTCGGCGTACTCGTCCTTCGTGGCGCCGAATCCATCCGGCCGCTCGTTCCCGAACCCGGGCAACGCGAGAGCGATGGAGTGCCTGTCGATCGACCGGCGCAAGGGATCCCAGATGCGGCTCGTCTCGGGGACGCCGTGGACGAAGACGGCTGTCATGGGCGGGAGTTGATCGTGAACTCGGGCAATGCCACCGGGGCAGGTACTCCGGCGCTAGGCGCGCCAGAAGACGCCGGGATCGTGGTGCGAGAACTCGATCCGGCGCCCATCCGGATCGCGCGCGTAGAAGCTGCGTGCGACGTCGTTCCACCGGACTTCCTCGCCTTCGAGCGCGCCCAGCCGCCTCGCCGTCTCGAGCGATGCTGCGTAGCCCCGCGCGTCCACGTCGAAGGCGATCTCCAATCCTCCGATCGACGCGTCGGGCTCGGCTTGATGGAACGCAAGCTGGATCGCGCCGGCGCGGAGGGGATCATGGAACCCGTCCAGCTCCTCGGCGCCGAGCAACTCGGCGTAGAAGGCGCGCGTGCTCCGAGGGTCGGGCGAAAAGAGATCAAGGTGGTTGATGCCGAGGATCGCCATTTGGTTCCTGTCGGTCGCCGACGACACCGTAACCCGGGCGCGCAGGCTCGTTTACCCTCTCGTCGATGACCGGCTCGGGAACCGACAAGCGTTCGCGCCTCACCCAGTGGCTGGGCGAGGTTCGAAGCGACCTCGAGCGTGAGGCGCCGAACGTGCTGGAGGCGATCGCCAACGACGCAAGGGGTCTCGCGAAGTTCCTCGACGACAAGGCGAAGCAGGCTCGGGTGAAGCAGGCCGCGAAGGAAACGGCGCCCGAGTCGGCAGAGGCGCCGGAGGCGGAGTCACGGGAGGCCGACAAGCCGACTCCCCGGTGAGCGTGGAGAAACGATTCATCGAGGCTGGGTCGCCCTTTGCCGCGGCCGTCGGCTACTCGCGCGCCGTGCGCGTCGGCCCGCACATCTACGTCGCCGGGACGGCGCCGATCATGCCCCGCGATGAGGAGCCGCCTGCGGATGCATACGGCCAGGCGAAGCGCTGTCTCGAGGTCATCGTCGCCGCCCTCCGCGAGCTCGGCGCCGCGCCCGAGAACGTCGTCCGCACGCGCGTCTTCCTCACCTCCGCCGACGACTGGCCGGAGGTCGGGCGCGCTCACGGGGAGATCTTCGGCGAAGCGCGGCCGGCGAGCGCGATGCTCGTCGTCGCCGGACTGCTCGACCCCCGCTGGCGGGTCGAGATCGAGGCGGACGCGCTCCTCGAGGCCGAGGTGGCCGGGTAGGAATGGCCGGGAGCGCGTCCAGCCCACCGGTCGTTCCCGCGGACGCGGCGCTTCGCAACCTGACGGACAAGGTCGACCACATCGTCGTCTTGATGATGGAGAACCGCTCCTTCGACCACATGCTCGGCTTCCTCGCGATCGACGAAGGGCGCAAGCTCGAGGGCCCGAAACCCGGGATGAAGAACCGGGCAGGCGGTCGGGACTACCCCGTCCATCCGTCGACGAGCACGAAGATCTCGAAGGCGCAGGATCCCTGCCACGGAAGCAACTGCGTCGACGAGCAGATCGCCGGCGGCGCGATGAGCGGCTTCGCCGCCAACTATGCGCGGACGCGGCCGACCCCGCCGTACAAGAACGACTCGCCCGGGGTGGTGATGGCGTACCACACCGCCAAGCAACTTCCGGTGTACGCGTTCCTCGGCGACCGGTTCTGCGTCTGCGACCACTGGTTCTGCTCGGTCGCCGGCGAGACGTTCCCGAACCGGTGCTACGCGGTCGCGGGCACCTCACGCGGCAGGCGCAACAACATCCGCGGTTTCCGGCGTCTGCTCAGCTACAACGTCCCCTCCTTCCTGCGCCACCTGGACGAGGCCGGGGTCGAGTGGCGCTGGTATTCGCACGACGCGGTGCCGACGCTCTGGATGATGGATCCGCTCTACGGCCTCAGCGCCGAGACGATCCCGGCGTATTTCGACCGCCGCGACGCGCTCGGGAACCGCAGCTTCCTGGAGCGGGCGGCGGCCGACGACTTGCCCGCCGTCAGCTGGATCGACCCCAACTTCGTCGATTTCACCGTCGGCCCCGCCGGCTCGAACGACGACCATCCGCCGGGCGATTTGCACGCCGGCCAGAAGCTCGTCCTCGACCTTTTCCACGCACTCGTCCGCAGCAAGGCCTGGGAGAAAACGCTGGCGATCGTCGTCTACGACGAGCATGGCGGTTTCTACGACCACGTTCCGCCGCCGAAGGCGAAGGACGACTATCCCGGCTTGCGCCAGTGCGGGCCGCGGGTGCCCGCGCTGTTGATCTCCCCGTGGGTCGAGCCGGGTCAGGTCGAAACGCGAACGCTCGAGCACACGACGATCATCAAGACGATCCTCGCCCGCTTCTGCCGGGACAAGAAGACGGGACGGATCCCGGACATGGGCGCGCGCGTACGCGCTGCCCCACACCTCGGCAAGACGCTGGGCCGAAAGCAGGCGCGGCCGGCCCTGCCGCAGTCCGACTACCAGTATCTGATCGACCAGGCGCGTGCGTGGAGCGAAGAGCTCGCGCAGCACGAGATCGCCGTCACCGACGAGGGCGTTCTTGCGCCCGAGCAGGAGTTCACCGACTTCCAGGAGGACTACCTGGCCGCGAGGAATTCGATCCTCGACGCGCGGGTCGCGCAGAGACGAGCTGCGGCCGCTACCGCCGGCGACTAACCCCGGGCAACCCAGGCATCGACGGATTCGTTCCTTCCGCGAAGCTCCAACGTCCGGCGTTCGAGGCCATTCGTCTCGAAGCCCGCAGCAGTCGCAGCCTCGGCGCTGATCAGGACCTCCCCCGCCCCGGCCATGCCGCTGAGCCGCGCGGCCGCATTGACGGTGTCGCCCAGCGCGGTGAAGTCCCGGGCATCCCCTTCCCCGACGCTCCCCACGAAGGAGCTGCCGGTATGCACGCCGGCGCCGAGCGGGATCCACGGATCGGGCCCGTCGTTCCCCGTCTGCTCGAGCAGGCTCCGCGCCGCAGCGATTGCGTCCGCTGCATGGTCGCTGCCGGCAAAGCCGGGGATGAAGAGCGCCACCGCCGCGTCGCCCACGAATTTGTCGACGATGCCGTCCCATTCGTCGATGACCTCGGCCGCCGCGCCATAGAAGCGCGCCATCAAGCGCGAGAACTCCTCCGGCGACATTCCCTCGGCGATTGCCGTTGACCCGCGCACGTCCGCAAACAGGACCGAGATCTCGACCTCGGCACCGCCGGGGTGCTTGTGGACGGCGCGAATGCACCACTTGCAGAGCCGTCGGTTGAGCGGCGACGGCCCGTAGGCGATCGCCCGCATCAGCGCCCCGCCCGGCCCTCGGAACGGGGCGTTGCAGAGCTTGCAGCGCGGCGGGGACGGGAGCGCGCCCCACATTCGGCGCATGCGGTGGAGGCGCGGATAATCGCCCGTGAGCATTCTCCGCCACATTTCCTCGACCGGCGGCTTGGCCATTGATGCGGACGCTACACGCGACGACAACCGTCGCGGCCGCGAGCCCTTAGGATCGCGGGTGCATCGTCCACGACCCGATTGGAGGGCAAAAAGATGGCGGCGAAGGCAATTCCGGACGGCTACAACATGATCACGCCGTACCTGGCCGTCGACGACGCAGCGCGGGCGATCGAGTACTACAAGCAGGCGTTCGGAGCAAAGGAGCGCGTGCGCATGGATGCGCCCGGGGGCAAGATCGGCCACGCGGAGCTCGAGATCGGCGACTCGTTGCTGATGCTCTCGGACCCGTTCCCGCAAGCGTCGACGAAACCGCCGAAAGAGCTGGGCGGAACGAGCGCGAGCGCCTTCATGTACGTCGAGGACGTCGACGCGGTCGTGAAGCAAGCGGTCGACGCCGGCGCGACGATCACGATGGAGGTCTCCGATCAGTTCTGGGGCGACCGCTTCGGCACGATCACCGACCCGTTCGGCCACGTGTGGTCGATCGCGACGCACGTCGAGGACCTGACGCCCGAGGAGATCGCCGAGCGCGGCAAGGAAGCAATGGCCGCGATGAGCAGCTGAGCTACCTGCACCATTGACGGTCGCGTGAGGAAACGCCGAAGGGCCGCCGGGGGCGGCCCTTCGTGCGCAGTCGCGGGGACTGTCGGTCGGCTACTTACGGACAGCTGGACGTGCGCGTAACCGTGTTCGAGGTGATCGGGACGCCGGGCATCGTCGGCGTGCTCAGCGAGTCGGCCGAGGTGCCCGACGCCGTCGCCGAGTAGACGTTGCCCGAGACGCAGGGCGCCTCGAAGTGGGCGAACGGCTGACCGCTGACGGTCCCGTCCGCCTGGACGATGAGGAACTCCGTCGTCACGGCCACAGCGTTCTTCAGCAGCGGCGTCGTGACGAACGTGGTCGGCGCCAACCCGAACCCGCTCGTGCTCACGCAGAGCCCATCGAACGGCTGGGTCGCGCACGGCTCCACCTCGAGATCCGCCAGCGCGTAGATCGCGCCGCCCTGGGCGCCGTAGCTCACGCACTCCTCTTCACTCGAAAACGGCGCCGTCGACGAGTCCATCAGCGCTTGCCAGCCGGCCTTCTGACACAGCTTGGCATTGGCTGAATTCCCGCCTTTGGCCGCGAGGGCGCCGCCGGCGAAGACGAGCGCGGACGCGACCGCCGCGAGCAGTGCGAGCCCGAGCATGGACTTCTTTGGTGTCGGCATCAGGTCTCCCTTCCAAGTTCCGCCGGATGACGGGTGAGAAGGAAGCTTTTCAGCGAGAAGCCCTCCCGGGAATACGGCCAGCCCGCGTGTCGGCGTTCGGCTGGCCGTACCCCGCGAGCAGTTCTCTCACCTCAGTTGGTACGCCGCGGGGACGCGCGCGTTCAGGCCGAAGCTGCTCGATCGGGTCGCCCTTCGCGGTTTGCTCCCGATGTGGCGTCGCGGTCGCGGGGAGGGCCGCCGTGCCAATCGAGGCAGAGCGCCGTGGCGTCGTCACGTAGCTGACCGCCGCTTGCCTGGAGGACCGCCTGGGTGAGGTGCTGCACCGCCTCGCGGGCGTGCATGTTGATACCTGCGGTCAGGATGGCGGCGATGTTCACGTGCGCGGCGTCCCGCTCCAGCATGCCGTCGGTGACGAAAACCAGCCGGTCTCCTACCTCCAATCGCAGCGCCTGCACGCGGTAGCCGCCTCCGGCCTGGAGACCGAACGGACGGTCGGCCTCCAGCCGCACGCCCTCGACCTGCCCGCCACGCAGACGCAGCGGCGGAGGGTGGCCGGCATTGACGATGCCCGCCGTCGCACTGGCCAGGTCGATCCGCACGAGCAGGCCGGTAACGAACTGGCTCTCGCCGGCCTGCTCGGCCAGCGCATCGTTCGCCAGCCGGGCCTGCTCGGCCAGCTCAACCCCCCGCCGGCGGGCGTTGCGCAGACCCCCGACCAACACGGTCGCCAACAAAGCGGCATCCATCGTGTGCCCCATCGCGTCGGTCATCGACACATGCAAGGTCTCTCGCTCCAGCGAAAAATCAAAGGTGTCACCGCCGATCTCACCGGCCGGTTGCAGCCAGGCGGCGAGCGTGAACTGCCCCGCCTCGCAGGTAAAGGCACCGGGCAGCAGCCGGTGCTGGATCTCCGCCGCCAACGACAGCGGTACCGAGCGCTGGCCCCACTCGAAGAGATCGGTGTACCGGCGGTTCGCGATGACCACGTAGGCCAAGAAGTGCGCCGCCAGAGCGACATCGGCCACCGTCTGCTCACGCGGGAAGTCCTCCAGCCCTAGCTCCAGCACACCGACCGCCTCACCTCGGCTCGTCACCGGCGCGAACAAACGAGCGCCGCCGGCCTCGCCGATCACCTCGACGGCCTGGGCGGCCAGGGCCCTCCCGTGCGGCGTCCCAGCCAACGGCACCCGCTCCGCGGTCTCCTTCCCATGCAACCGCAGTGCCCCCTTCCCGCCCGAGTGGCCCAGTCGGATTAGCGACCGCCCACTGAAGTCGGCGATCAGAAAGCTGACCTCGTTTGCCCCGATCGCTTCCGCCAGCGCGGCCGCGAGCACATCGACCGCCGCTACCGGCGGGGCCGCCTCGACCGCCGCCAACAACGAGTTCAAGTTCAGCGGGAACTGCCGATTCTCACCCACGTCGCCTAACCTACGCGACCCCTCGTCAGTGGTAAGCAGAACCTCCGGGTGCTTTGGCACTCGGGTGCCCGGTGCTGCTCAATGCCGGCCGCACGAGGATGGGGCTGGCACACCCGGCGTACAATCGAGACACTCCGTTGATCGGCCTGTGATCTCGAAGGGAGAGGGCCATGAATTCACCCCCGGGCGCTCCCCTCCAGCGGGATCCCCTGGCGGCGATTGCCCTTCCGCTGGCGCCGATCGTGCTCGAGGGTAGGTATCGCTTGCTGCTCGGAGCGCTCTGGCGCCTCGGCCGTTCTCGGAGAGGCCAGTGGGTGCTCGCCGCCGGCTCGGGAGCGCTTGTGGTCGCGCTCGCGCTGTTGGCTGCTCGGCATTTCGCAACCACCTCCTGGCCGCTCTCGAGCGGAGACCCCGGTCTTTTGGTGGCGGCGGGGCTGCTCCTTCTCCTTGCTCAGGCCCTCAAGGCGTACGGGTGGGCACGGCTGTTCGTGCCCGACGAGCGTCCCAGGACGCTTGCGCTCGCGGCCGGCAACGGCGGCGCTGCCTTGATCGGAGTCGTTCTTCCCGGCCGCTTCGACGATGCGATGCGGGTCGCCGTCGTCCGCCGCTACCCCGGCTGCCCGGCCGGCGTGCGTGTGCTCTGCCTCTCTCTCGTCATGCTCGGCCTCATCGACAGCGCCGCCCTGGCGCCCCTCGCCTTGGCCGCCGCTCTGGTTCCGGGCGCCGGGATGGGCATGCGCGCCGGACTGACGGTGGTCGCGGTCGCCGGACTCGCGGCCGCGGCGGTGATCCTCGCCTTGCCCCGCCTGGCCGCGAGCAGGCGGGCCTTGCGCTTCCGGCTTGGGCGCTGGCTGAGCCCGCGCACGACCTCGCGGCGGGCGGCATCGGAGGCGTGGGCGCTCGTGTCCGCCTGCTGGCTCGTCCGGGCGATCGCACTCTTCCTGCTCCTGGGCACGCTCGGCGTCGGCTTCTCGTTCCCGCTGGCGCTCCTGTTTCTCTGCGCCGGCGCGGCGGCGGCGGCGCTGCCGATCGGTCCCGCGGGCGCGGCCACGCAGGTCGGTGCCAGCGGAGCTGCCCTCATCGCCTCGGGCGTTGGCGCCTCCCAGGCGCTCGCTGTCGCGGTCTCCGTCGGGGCCCTCGGGGTCTTCTCCGGGGGCGCGATCTTCCTCTTCGCCATCGCGTGGCTCATCGGCCGGTCGCTGGCGCCGGCTCGGGCCGCCGCTTGACCGGAGTGGGCCTTCTTGCGCGCCGCCACGGCGGGCTTTGCCCGTCGCGGCCGCCAACGGTCGCAGTGAGAAGGAACCCGACCGAAGTCGTCATGTGCCGCGAAGCGGCACGGACTTCGGTGGGCGAATGGAGCTAGCCGGACTCGAACCGGCGACCTCCTGGGTGCGATCCAGGCGCTCTCCCAGCTGAGCTATAGCCCCGCGCGCGGCACAGTCTAGCCGCGGTTCAGGTGGGGCTCACGGCGGCGCGCTTGCTCTCGAGCCGGCCGGACTTGATCGTCTCGGCCATGTCCTTCGACTCCTTGCGATAGACCGTGCCGTCCTCGACCTCGATCCACGGGAACTTCTTCTGGCCGGTGCGGGCGACGGTGTTTGCCGCGGTCGCCCGTCCACGGCTCCTTGACGATCTCGTAGGCGACACCTTGCTCGTCGAGCGCGCGCTGGACGCGGCACGGGTGGCCCGGAAGCTTCACCCAGAGGTTCTTGCAGCGATGCAGCCTGACCGCCATCAGCCGCCCTTGGGGCGGATCAGCGTGACGCCGTCTCGCACCGTCAGCATGACCGAGACGACGCGCGGGTCTGACCTGACGTGCTCGTTGAAGTCCTTGATCGCTCGGGTGCTCTCGTCGCCGTCCTCCTCGAGCACGCGTCCGCTCCAGAGGGTGTTGTCGGCAGCGATGAAGCCACGCTCGCTGAGGCGAGGCACGACGGCCTCGTAGTAGTTGACGTAGTTCGGCTTGTCGGCGTCGATGAAGACGAAGTCGAACTCGCCCTCGAGCTTCGCGACGGTTTCGAGGGCCGGGCCGAGGTGGACGGTGATCCTGTCCGCGTACAGGCTCCGCTCGATGTACCGCCTGGCGACCTCGGCGTGCTGCTCAGAGATCTCGCAGGTGTCGATCCGCCCGCCCTCCGGCAGCCCGGCTGCCATCGAGAGCGAGGAGTAGCCGCTGTAGGTGCCCAGCTCGAGGATTCGCCGCGCGCCGCTCGCGTAGACGAGCAGCTCGAGAAACCGTCCCTCGACCGTGCCGGTCAGCATCTGGGGCGACTGGAGCGTCTCGCGCGTCTCGGACGCGAGCTCGGCGAGGAGTGGCTCGGGAGGCGTCGTGTGCTCCTCGGCGTAGCGGTCAATCGGCTCCGAAGTGATCGCCATCGGCCGACTGTACCGTCCCGGCGTGGCCGCGCCTGGACGTGTTCTCACCCAGCGTGAGCTGAACCGCGCCGTCCTCGCGCGCCAGCTCCTGCTCGAGCGGAGCAGGATGTCGATTCCGCGAGCGCTCGAGCGAATCGCCGGGCTGCAGGCCCAGTACGCGCCGTCGGCGTACGTCGGCCTCTGGTCTCGGCTCGTGGGCTTCGATCGAGACGCGCTCACCCGCGCGCTCGAGCGACGCGCAGTGATCCAGGCAACGCTGATGCGCGTGACGATCCACATCGTCTCCCGCCGCGACTTCTGGCCACTCGCGGTCGCGATCCGCGAGCCGCGGCGCCGCTGGTTCCTGCGCACCCATCGCCACCTCGGCGGTGCGGAAGAGCAGGTGCGTGCGGCCCGCCGGCTCCGGAGCGCTCTCGCCGAAGGCCCTCAACGGGCGAACGAGCTCGACGAGCGCTTCGGCAGGGAGGGTTGGAGCGGCATGTGGCTCGACATCGTGCGCATGCCTCCCTCCGGAACCTGGGAACGGCGGCGCGCGGACCTCATCGGGCTCGCCGAGGAATGGGTCGGGCCGTGTGAGGTCGAGCCCGACGAGGCCATGGAGGTGCTCGTCCACCGCTACCTCGGAGGATTCGGGCCTGCCTCGAAGACGGACATCGCCGATTGGAGCGGAGTCCAGATCGGAGATCTGGCCCCCACGCTCGAGCGGATGAAGCTGCGCCGTTTCCGCGACGACCAGGGCCGGGAGCTGCTCGACCTCCCGCGGGCTCCGCTCCCGGATCCGGAGACTCCGGCGCCGGTCCGGTTCCTCCCGACCTGGGATGCGACGCTGCTCGTCCACGCCCGGCGAGCCGGAGTGCTTCCGGAGCGGTACCGCTCGCGCATCTTCCACGTGAAGGTGCCGCACTCGTTCTCGACCTTCCTCGTCGACGGCGCCGTCGCCGGGACCTGGCGCCACAAGGAGGGACGCATCGAGGTGGACCCGTTCCACCGCATCTCCCGAACGACACGGAGGGAGCTCGAGGAGGAAGCCGGGCGACTAGCGGCGTTCCACGCGTGAGCGAAGGAGGTGGTAGGGCAGCATGAGCATGCAGCCCACCTCGCGCGCGAGCAGCCGCGGCCTCAGGCCGTCGCGTGGCGAGGACGTGCTGACGGCGACACGCGCGTCGCCGAGTGCCGCGCGCACGAGCAGTCGCGCCCGGGGCGCATGCCAGCGTGACGTGACCACTACCACCTCGTCGGCGCCGAGCTCGCGCGCGGTCCTGGCTATCCCGGCCGCGTTCTGAGCTGTGTTCCGTGCCGTCGCGTCGCAGACCAGCTGGACATCGCCACCCCGCCACGCCTCGCGCATGAGCTCGGCCTCGCCGTCGCCGGGTCTCCGCCTCGCCCAACCCGACAGGACGACCGCGTCCGCCGCCAGCCCCTCCGCATGCCGCAGGCGGAGAGCACACAACGGATCGAGGCCGTTCCGCCGGCGCGCCGAGTAGCCGAGCACCGCGACGACGCGCATCTCAGCGCCGGCGGAGCCGGTCGAGGGCCAGCAGGGTGCCCGCAATGGTCAGGACGACCATCAACGCCTTCTTGCCGCGCAGCTTCGATTCTCCACTCGCCCGTTCGCGCATGTGCACCGGCACCTCGTCGACCCGGAGGTCCGCGTCGTGGAGGCGGAGGAGGGCCTGCACCTCGGGCGCTTCCGACGTGTACGGGCGCGCGAGGACCGGCAGGGCCGCCGCGTTGACGGCATACATGCCGCTCGTCGCGTCAAGGAACGGCTTGCGCAGCGCGACGGCCATCGACCGGCGCAGCAGGGCGGTCCCGAACCGTCGAGCGCCGCTCGCCTCGTAGCGATACGGCTCGTAGCCGTCGCCCGACGCGAAGCGTGAGCCGACCGCGACGTCGCAGGTACCGGCTCGCACGCGTTCGAGCAACCGGCGGAGCTCCTCGACCGGATGCTGCCCGTCCGCGTCGACCCTGCCGCAGTACGCGTAGCCGTGCTCGGCCGCGTAGCCGTAGCCGGCGGCGATCACCGCCGGGAGTCCCCGGTTCGCACCGAATGAGAGCACGTCGGCGCCATGAGCGCGGGCCACCGCGGCCGTGCCGTCAGTCGAGCCGTCGTCCACGACGAGGACGTCGGCTTCGGGCAGCTCGCGGGCCAGCTCCTCGAGGACGTCAGGAAGGTTCTCCTCCTCGTTCCAGGCCGGAACGAAGACGACCGTGTCGCCGGCGGTCACCGCTCGACGCGCGAGCCGCCGACGATCGCGTCTTCGCCGTCGTCGTAGCGAACCCAGGCCTTGCCCTTGCCGTCGTAGTCCGGCGACCAGACGACGAGCGTCGCCTCGCGGCCGCCGACCCGCACGCGGTCCTTGCCCTCGGGCTCCTCGTCCCGCCAGACTCGGACGAACGGATTCTCGGCCCACTCGCGGCCGATCGTGGTCTCGTCCGTGTGTCCTGGAAGGACGCGCGTCTCGGGCGGCAGCTTCATCAGGACGTCCATCACCGAATCGCGGACCTGGGCCAGGTTGCCGCCGCCCACGGCGTCCTTGAAGAGGACGTCGCCCGTAAAGGCGGCTTCGCCGTTCGCGACGAAGGCCAGGTGGTCGTCCTTGTGCCCGGGTGTCGGCAGCGCCTCGAAGCGAAGGCCGCCGGTCTCGAGCGGCCCCTTGACGATCTCGAGCCCGTAGCGCTCGCGAAGCTCGTCGTCGCCGGCGATGTGATCGGCGTCAGCGTGGGTCGTCAGCAGGTGGGTGACCGTCAGGCCGTGCTCCTCGACCGCCGCATGCAACGGCCCGAGCGGCGCGCCCGAGTCGACGAAGACGGCCGTTCCACCCTCCTCGTCCCCGACGAGATAGGCGTTCGAAAGCCACTGGGGATGCATGCTTCGCTCGATCAGCACGCTCTGTACGCTAGCGGCGCGAACTGCGACTAGGAGGGCAAATGGCCGGGTTGATGCAACGGACGATGACGCTGATCAAGGCGAAGTACTCGAAGCTTCTGAACCGAGCGGAAAAGCCCTCGGAGACGCTCGACTACTCGTACGAGCGGCAGCGGGAGCTGCTTCAGAACGTGAAGCGCGGCGTCGCCGACGTCGTCACGGCCAAGAAGCGCCTGCAGCTTCAGACCCAGCAGCTCGAGCAGAACGTCGTCAAGCTCGAGACGCAGGCGCGCGAAGCCCTCGCGCAGGGCCGCGAGGACCTCGCGCGCGCGGCGCTCGAGCGGAAGTCTGCGGTGCAGCAGCAGCTGCAGGGGCTGGATCAGCAGATCCAGCAGCTCGACGCGCAGCAGGAGAAGCTGGTCGCCAGCGAGCAGCAGCTTTCGGCGCGGGTCGAGGCATTCCGCTCGGAGAAGGAAGTAATCAAGGCCCAGTACTCCGCGGCCGAGGCGCAGGTGCGG
Source organism: Gaiellaceae bacterium (assembly GCA_035554095.1). Lineage (GTDB taxonomy): Bacteria > Actinomycetota > Thermoleophilia > Gaiellales > Gaiellaceae > 13-2-20CM-68-14. The sequence goes on from DATMIX010000041.1 coordinate 19,724, forward strand.
ATCGGCGAGGCGGCCACGGGCATCGGCGACCAGATGGCCGACACCGGTCAGGCAATCGAGCGCGCGAAGGAGAAGACGGAGGAGATGCAGGCCCGCGCGTCGGCGATCGAGGAGCTCACCGCAGCCGGCACGCTCGAGGACTTCTCCTCCTCTGGTCAGACGCAGCTCGACCGCGAGCTCGCGCAGATGGCGTCGCAGTCGCAGGTCGACGACGAGCTCGCGAAGCTGAAGAAGGAAGTCGGCACGGGCGCCGGCCAGAAAGAGCTCGAGACCTAGCGAAATAAACCGTCCTAGCGAGAGCCCGGGGCAGGCCGGGCTCTCGCTAGGGACTTGGCGATGCGCCGCTAGTGACGCTTGCCGTGGTCGTCGTCGTGGTGCTTGTGGCCGATCTGGCCGCGAATCTCGCCCGCGGGCCAGCGCGACGAGTGGACGTTGACGTAGGTCGCCCCCGCCTTCATCGCCTTGACCAGCTCAACGAACGATCCCGGCTCGATCCCCTGGCCGGCCGGGCCGATCACGTCGGCCGGTGTGATCGTTCCGGTGACCGTTGCCGGTGCGCCCACTCCGGACGGACAGGCCGGCTTGGTGCCCGAGCACAGGAAGACGATGATGCCGCCCCCGACATGCTGCTGGGCGAAGTGGATGTGACTTTGCGTCGCGGGATTCTCGAGCACGTACCTCATCGTGTACGTGATCTTCTGCTCGCTCTTGTCCACCTTCGCCCTGAAGGTTCCGCGACCTACCGTGGAAATCGAGCCTGGCCCGACGACCTCGTTGTAGCCGTTCATGCGGGCCGAAAACGAACCGCCTCCGTGGTCGTGCCGGGCGCCTGCGACCGCGGACCCTCCCGCGGCCAGCGTGGCGGCGACAGCGAGCCCGGCGGCGGCGTAGACCCAGAGCCTGCGCATAGTCCCCTCCCTTGCTGGAGTTTCGACTCGGCTGTTCCTACGGACTATGCCCGGCAGGCGGATTGCCACACGCTCAGAGCGGCGCGTTGAAGAGGCCGAACCAGCGTGAGAGATCCTGCTCGATCGGCAACTCGTGCTCGAGCTTGGCCTTCAACTCCAGCTCCTCGGCGTTGTCACGCTCTTTCTCGTCCTTCGGGACGAACGGCCAGAAGGCACCGCGCTTGAAGCCGTAGATCCAGTAGACCGGATCCTTGCCGCCGTCGAAGCGGAAAGCTGCCGCCAGGAGCTGGCCGCCGAAGCCGCGCTCCTGCAGGCCGTCGGCGACCGCGTGCACCGTCGTGACCTGATCCTCGAGCTCGGTGTCGCGGACGACGATCCACTCGTAGCCGAAGTCGTCCGACTTTCGCTCCAGTCGCGCGCCGTACTCCGTGGCGACGGCGTCGAGCAGCTGCTGGAGCTCGTTCTCGGCGCGGACGAACTCGCCCGCGGAGAGCGGCTTGAAGACGACACCGGCCGCGCCGGCGGTCTTCAGGCCGAGCTCGGCCTCGAGCGTGACGCGCGCGGTCGAGAGCGCGAAGATGCGCTCCCCGGACGCGTCCTTGAGCTTCTTTCGCCCGAAGAGGACGTCGGTGAAGCCCAACCGACTAGACCGGGCGGCCCATTTCGCGCGCGATCGCGCCGAGCCGCTCGAGGCGCTGCTCCAGCGGCGGGTGGGTCAGGAACAACGTCCTCGCACGCGACTTGACGCTCGTCGGGACGATGAAGAACGCGTTCATCGACTCGACCTCCCGGAGGTCCTGCTGCGGAATCCGGAACATGTCGCTCGCGATCTTCTGGAGCGCGCTCATCAGGTGCTCCGGGGCGCCCGTGATCAGGGCGGAGCCGCGGTCGGCTGCGAACTCGCGGTAGCGCGAGATGGCGAGGATCAGCAACTGGCTCAGGAAGTAGGTCACGATGGAGACCAGCAGCACGATCAGCCACACCGGTGGGCCGTTGCTGTCGCGGTCGCGGCCGCCGCCGAACATCCCCGCAAACATCATCCAGCGGGTCAGAACGCCGGCGAGCATCGCGAAGAAGCTGGCCACGGTCATGATCAGCACGTCGCGGTTGCCGATGTGCGAGAGCTCGTGGGCGAGCACGCCCTCGACCTCCTGCGGCTCGAGCCGCTGCCACAGGCCTCGCGTGACCGCGACCGCTGCGTGCTTGGGGCTGCGCCCCGTGGCGAACGCGTTCGGGACGTCCGTATCGATGATCGCGACTCGCGGCTTCGGCAGATCCGCCATCGCACAAAGCCGCTCGATCATGTCGTGGAGCTGCGGCGCCTCGTCCCGCTCGACGATCTTGGCGCCCGAAGCCATCAGAGCGAGCTTGTCGGAGGTGAAGTACTGGAAGAACGCCAGCCCGCCGATGATCAGCAGCATCGGAATCAGGCCCACGCTCAGGTATTCGAAGAGGACGACGGCGAAGACGACGTAGAGGAGTCCGAGCAGCGAGCCCGTCAAGAGCATTCGCAGCGAGAGCCCGGCGTCGCGACCATAAGACTTGCGCTTCATTGAGAATCGGCCTTCCTTGAGGGCACAGGGATACGCCGCAATGGTAGCCAGCGCGCTGCTACTGGCCTGCGGGAACGCCGCCGCCGCCCCGCGCGAACAGCGTGTCGCGGTGCGCGTGGTCCCGGTGTTCCCGCTTGCGCGCTACGCGGACAGGGGCGCGGTGGGGACGATGGTCCCGGCGTCCGGATCGACGGTGAGCCGCGAGACCGCGCTGGCGTCATTGCTGCGCGGGAAGCTGGAGAACTCCCTGCTCGGCGGAAAGCCGAGCGGCAAGCCGCTGATCATCCTCGGAGGCCCTCCCGCCCCCGTGACGGTCTTCGTCGCCCTGCCGCCTCCGGGCGAACACCACAACCTGGACCGGTACCCGATCGCGGTCGTCGGCGGCGGCTACCGCGGGCTGCTTCTCTCGAGCGCGACGCGGATCCCCGGTCTCGTCTCGATCGCCGACATCGCGCCCAGCGTGCGCGCGCTCGAGCGGGGCGAGGATCCGATCCTCACGTCGCGCGCCGCCGACGACGCCCCGGGCGAGGTTGCCGAGACGAACGCGCGCCTCGACGCAGCCCACCACGCTCGCAAGAAGTCGACGCGGGTGATGATTTTCCTCGTCTTCGGCTTCGCAGCGCTCGCCTGGCTGCTGCGCTCCCCCCTCGCGGGCCGCGCAGCTCTCCTCGCGGTGCCCGCGACCGTGCTCGGCTCGACGATCGCCTCCACCCTGCACGTCGTCCACGGCATCCCGCTGTGGACCGGCGTGATCGCGGCCGGCCTCACGGTCCCCCTCGCGGTCGCCGCTCGCTCGCGGGCCGCGCTCGCGGTTGCGCTCGCCGTCCTGCTCGGCGCCTACGCCGTCTTTCTCGGAGTCTCGCGCGAGACGGTCTCGCTCGCCGCGCTCGGCCCGCATCCGGAGGGGGGCGGCCGCTTCTACGGGATGACAAACCAGATCGAGACGCTGCTCCTCGCCCCGGCGCTCGCCCTCGGCTCGCTCGTGACGCTGCCTCTGCTGGCTCCCGTGGTTGTTGCGTCCCTCGCCGTTGTCGCCTGGAGCCGACTCGGCGCGGACGGTGGCGGGCTGATCGTCTACGCGGCGGGGTTCGCGGCCCTGGCGCTCTTCCGCACCCATGTGCGCCTGACGCCGGTGCGCGCCGCGCTCGCGGGCGCCGTAGTGATCGGCCTCGGCCTGGCGCTCGTCGGCCTCGATGCCCTCAGCGGCGGTTCGAGCCACGTGACGCACGCCGTCGGGGACGGGCCCGGCGCCCTCTTCTCGGACCTCGGCCATCGCCTGCACCTCTCGTGGAGCGGAATCGTCCACAAATCCGACCACCTCGCGATCGCGCTCCTCTCGCTCGCGACGCTGATCGCGGTGGCCGCCCTGCGCCCGCGCTCGCGCACACTCGACGCGCTCCTGGTCGCGCTGGCGGTGTCGCTGCTGGTCAACGATTCCGGCTTCGACGTCCTCCGCTTCGGCGCCCTCGTCGCGATCGCAGTCCTGACCTGGAGCAGAACCGCAGGCCGTGTCGCGGGCCGCGAGTAGACTCACGCCCCATGCGCCGTGCCGCCGTCGTCGTCCTGGCAGCCACCGCCTTGGCCGTGTCTGGGTGCGGGTACGAGGGGACGACGAAGCCGTTGCCCGAGACGGTGATCGGGTCCGTGCCGCAGGAGCAGACGACGACCACGCTCGCGAAGGGCGATCCCGCCGCGGGCAAGAAGCTGTTCGCCTCGAACGGGTGTGGCGGCTGCCACACCTATGCGCCGGCGAACTCGAATGGGCAAACGGGCCCGGATCTCGACAAGCTCGCCGGCTACGCGAAGAACGCCGGCAAGCCGCTCGGAGAGTTCGTCCAGGAATCGATCGTCAACCCCGGCTCCTACGTCGAAGACGGCTACCAGAACGTGATGCCGACCTCGTACGGGAACCTGCCGCAGAAGCAGCTCGCGGACCTCGTCGCGTTCCTGACCGCCAAGCAGTAGCCCTCGCGTGATCGACGCGAAGGCAGCGCGCAACGATCCCGACGCCTACCGGAGCGCGCTCGCGCGCAAGGGCGCCGCCGAGGCCTTCGACGAATGGCTTGCCGCCGACGAACGCTGGCGCAGCCTCGTGCCGCGGGTCGACGATCTCCGCTCCCGCCAGAAGCTCCAGGGCAAACCGACGCCGGAGCAGGTCGAGGAGCTGAAAGAGGTCAAGGAAGAGCTCAGGCGCACCGAGGAGGAGCTCTCGCAGGCCGCGACCGAGCGAGATGCCGCTTTCACACGCGTTCCCAACCCGCCGCACGAGTCGGTGCCGGACGGAGCCGAGGAAGAGGATGCGGTGGAGATACGCCGTTGGGGCGAGCAGCCCTCGCTCGCGAGCCCGCGCGACCACCTGGAGCTGGGCCGCTTCGAGATGGAGCGCGCGACCCGCCTCTCGGGCTCGCGCTTCGGCTACATCGTCGGCGCCTCGGCGCTCGTCGAGCAGGCGATCTTCCGGCTCGCGATCGCTCGCCTGGTCGAAGCCGGGTTCATCCTGATGCGGCCGCCCGTGCTCGTCCGCGAGCACGCCATGTACGGGACCGGCTTCTTCCCGACGGATAAGCACAACATCTACGCCATCCCCGAGGACGGGCTGTACCTGACCGGCACCTCCGAGGTCGCGCTCGCCGGCTTCCACATGGACGAGATCCTCGAGGCGGATTCGTTGCCTCTGCGGTATGCGGCGTACTCCACCTGCTTCCGGCGCGAAGCGGGCGCCGCCGGCAAGGACACGCGCGGGATGTTCCGGGTCCACCAGTTCGACAAGGTCGAGATGTTCGTGTTCTGCCGGCCGGAGGAATCGTGGGCGGAGCACGAGCGTCTGCTCGCGATCGAGGAGGAGCTCGTGCAGGCGGTGGGCATTCCGTACCGCGTCGTCAACGTCGCGGCCGGCGATCTCGGCGACCCGGCTGCGAAGAAGTACGACATCGAGGCGTGGTTCCCGAGCCAGGGGCGGTACCGCGAGATCACCTCGTGCTCGAACACGACTGACTTCCAGGCCCGGCGGCTGCAGATCCGCTACCGGCCGAACGGCGGCCCCGCGCCCGTCCACACGCTCAACGGCACCGCGGCGACCGACCGCTGGCTGCTCGCAGTGCTCGAGAACTTCCAGCGCGAGGACGGCTCGGTTGCGGTCCCGGCCGTGCTGCAGGAGCACGGCGCGACCGCGGAACTCAGGCCGGGGTCGTAGCCTCGGGCCCTAGCGGCTCGATCAGCAGCCGCCGGCGTCGCGACTCGAGATCGCCTTCGGCCGCATCGAGCGCCTGCTCGCGCGCGTTCAGGCTCTGCTCGAAGCGCTGGAGCTCCCTCTCGCGGTCGTCGAGCGCGCGCTGACGCCGCTCGACCGCGCGCTCGAGATCCGCGGTGTGCGCCTCGCGGCCTGCGAGCCCTTGCTCGGCGATCGTCAGCCACTCTCCGCGCTCCGTAAGCTCGGTTGAGAGCTGAACGAGCTTCGCCTCCCGCTCGTCGAGCGATTCGAACTTTTCCCTTGCGCGCTCCACCCGCGCCGCTTCCTCGCGTACGTCGCGCAGCTCGTTCGCCACGCGCGCCTCCGCGGCGGCAAGACGGCCCGCGCGCTTCTCCAGCGTGTCCGCGAGGCGTGTCACGCGAGGCTCGCGTTCCTCGACCTCGGCCCACCTCTGCCTCGCCTCGACCTCGCGGGGCCCCACCTCGGCAAGACGTCGCTCGGCCTCCGCGCGCGCCGCCTGCAGCCGTTCGCGTTCAGCCTCGAGCTCGGCTCTCAAGCGGGGCAGCTCTGCCTCCCGCGGCGCCAGTTGTACGACGGCCGCCTCCCGAATCTCGAGCTCGGCCCTCGCGCGCGCGACATCCTGTTCCCGCTCGGCCACGCTCGACTCGCGCTGCATGAGCTCGCGCTCGGCCGCCGCGACCCACTCGCCTCGTTCGTCGAGCTCGACGATGCGGGCGGTCAGCGCCGATTCGCGTGAGGCGAGCTCGACGAGCTGCCGCCGGCCCGCTTCGACCCGCGCCTCGGCTTCGGCGACGGTCCGCTCGCGCCGCTCGACATCCGCCACGGCCTCGGCGACCGCGCTCTCTCGATCGGCGAGCGCCGACTCGCGCCGGGTGACGTCCTCGGAGCGCTCGCCGAGCTCCTCCCACAGCGCCGAGACACGCGCGCTGCGCTCCTCGAGCTCGGCGGCACGCTGGCGGGTCGCCTCCTCGCCGCGGCGCTCGCGCTCGGCGAGCGCCTGCCAGGCGGCGTCGAGCTCGTGATTCCGATCCGGCACGACCCTCTAAGTTTCGCGTGCGCCCCGGCTACCCTTTCTCACCGGGCGAGTGCGCCTTCAGGTGGCGGGGTGCCGGAGCGGTCGAACGGGGCGGTCTTGAAAACCGCTAGCGCCCTAACGGGCGCTCGTGGGTTCAAATCCCACCCCCGCCGCTTGTCCATGGGGAGCGGCAAGCGGGAGCTTCAGCGGAGGTATCGGTCGATCAGCGCGTGCGAAAGCTCCCGCTGACGGCGCGCCACTTCGAGCCGGTTCGACTCGAGCGCCTCGCGCCCGGCTTCGTGCTCGCGCAGGGTCTGCCGCTGCACGGCGAGCACGCGCAACGCCTGTTGCACGTACTCGACGCTAGCCATCGCGTTGCTCGAGCGAAGCGGCGTACGCATAGGGATGGCGAAACGCGTCCAGCGCGCTGGCGGGGGCGACCTCGAGAGAAAAGCCGATGCCGGTCGCGACGTCGCGGACCGAAACCTCCACCTGCAAGCCGCCCGGGTGCCAGAGGAGCAGGATCT
>DATMIX010000042.1:0-4860 GCA_035554095.1 Gaiellaceae bacterium
GAACGACCGCCAGGGCTACTCGGAAGCGATCGCCTCCGCGGCCGTCTACCTCGCGTCAGACGAGGCGGCGTTCGTGACAGGCAGTGCGCTCGTGATCGACGGGGCGATGACGGCGCGGTAGCGCGGGCGGAGCTGGAGCCCCGCCCGCGCGTGGGCCTTCCTACCGCGGGATCAGAACGCGGTTGATCACGTGGATGACGCCGTTCGACGCCATCACATCCGGCGTCGTCACCTTCGCGGCTCCGACGAACACCGCTCCGCCCGTGACGCGGATCCTGACGCTCTTGCCGTTCAGGGTCTTCGCCGAGCGAAGCTTGACCACCTGCGCGCTCGTCACCTTGCCGGCGACGACGTGGTAGAGCAGGACGGCGCGGAGCTTCGACTTGTTCCTCAGCAGCGCGTTCAACGTGCTCTTCGGCACCTTGGCGAACGCCGCGTCCGTCGGTGCGAAGACGGTGTACGGGCCGGGCTTCCCGAGCGTGCGGGCGAGGCCGGCGGTCTTCAGCAGCTTCGTCAGCGTCTTGAACTTCCCGGCCGCGACCGCCGTCTGAACGATGTTCTTCTCGGACGACGGCCGAGCGGTCGCCGCCGTTGCCGCGATCGAGACTGCGAGCGTGACAAGTGCGACGAGTGTGAACAGCTTCTTCATCAGTTTCTCCCTTTCCATCGATTGCATCAGTGCGCCCCAACCGCGGCGGCCGTGGCGCCGGAACGCCGGCCGGCAGCGAGCAATGACGCGATTCCGTAGACGGCGGCCACGCCGACGAGGCTGTAGACGACGCGGCTGGCCGCGTTCGTCTCGCCGAAGTCCATGCCGCCGAGAATCCAGGCGACCAGATCGAACTCGGCCACGCCGACGAGCCCCCAGTTGAGGCCGCCGACCAGGACGAGCGTCGCGGCGAGGTAGTCGAGCTTACGCATGCTTGGACTCCTTTCTGTCGAGGTTTTGTCCGAGTGGAGGTTAACTGTTCCGTCCAACCTATGTCAAGTGTTTGTTCAATGTTTGTTACACTCCGCCCGTGGCCGCCCAGCTGCGAATCGGCGAGCTCAGTCGGCGAACGGAGGTCGCGCCGGAGCTTCTGCGCGCCTGGGAGCGCCGATACGGCCTGCTCGCACCGTCACGCTCGGACGGCGGCTACCGCCTCTACTCGGAAGACGACGTTGAGCGCGTACGCGCGATGCAGGCGAACCTCGCGGCCGGTCTCTCGGCGGCCGAGGCGGCAAGGCTCGCGATCGAGGCGCCCCATGCAGATCAGCCGGGGGCCCGCGGGGCCTCGGCTCTCGCCGCACTTCGAGAGGCTCTCGACCGATTCGACGGCACGGCCGCCCACGGGATCCTCGACCAGGCCCTCTCGGAGTTGAGCCTCGACGCATTGCTCGGTCAGATCGTCCTCCCCTACCTGGCCGAGCTCGGCGCGCGCTGGGAACGCGGCGAGGCCTCGATCGCCCAGGAGCATTTTGCGTCGAGCCTGCTTCGCGGCCGGCTGCTCGGCCTCGCCCGCGGCTGGGATCGAGGCACGGGGCCGCGCGCCGTCCTCGCTTGCGCGCCGCACGAACTTCACGATCTGCCGTTGATCGTCTTCGGCCTGGCCCTCCGCGAACGTGGCTGGCGGATCACGTACCTCGGAGCGGACACGCCCCTGGAAACCACGGCCGAGGCGGCACGAACGCTCGAGCCGCAGCTCGTCGTCATCAGCGCCAGCGCGGGCGGACGTCTGAACGAATCACTCGACGGCCTGCGCAGGCTTGGCAGGAACGTGCCGCTCGCGCTTGCCGGGCCCGGAGCGGTGGGGGTGAAGATCGCAACGCCCATCCTGGACGGCGATCCGCTGACGGAGGCCGACCGCGTGACCGATCATCGCCTTGCGTGACCATCTCGACGGTGAGATCGTTTTTATTCGCGGAAACAGATAACGGAGGTGGCCAATGCCTCTCTATGAGGTCGTCCTTCGCTATCCCGACCGGGACGAGGTGCGGCTAACCGATCAAGCGCTCCGGGCCGGTGAGACGGTGAGCGTCGCAGGTGACCTTTGGAGGGTCACGACGAACGGGCGGCCCAGGGACAAGCGCGCGTCCGCGGGCTTCGTCTGCGAACCGGCGCTCGATGCACGCGAGCGCGAACGGCGGGCACAAGCCTGGATCAAGGAACTGCTCTCGCACACGTCAAAACTGAACGGCAAGGCAGAGGGTCTCGACCGAGCCGACCTTCCCCGGAAGACGCGCGCGGCCTCGAACGACTAGTCGCTGAGACACTACGCGCGTGATCGACCCGCTCGACCGCTGGCGCGAGCACGGGGAGAAGCCCGACTACGCCGGCCTGCTGACGTTCGGGGCGCTCCCGTACACCCAGGATCCCGCGGAGCTCGCGGGGGTCGACGTGGCGATCGTGGGCGCGCCGACCGACGACCTCGTCTCCGACCGCCCGGGGGCGCGGTTCGGCCCTCGGGCGATCCGCGCCGCGTCGTGTCCCCCCGGCGCGCATCTCGAGGCGAAGGTCGACGCGATGGCCGAGCTGCGGATGGTGGACTACGGGGACGCGCCCGTCGTGCCGGCCGACGCGGCACGGACGCACGAGGCGATCGAGCTAACGGTCGGCGAGGTGGTCGCGGCGGGCGCGATTCCGGTCGTGCTCGGCGGCGACCACTCGATCGCGGAGCCGGATATCCGCGCAGTCGTGTCGAAGCACGGCCCGGTCGGGCTCGTCCATTTCGATACGCACACGGACACGGGCACGGAGGTCTACGGCGTTGAGGTCTCCCACGGGACGCCGATGTACCGGCTCGTCGAACAGGGCCACGTCGACCCGAAGCGCTACGTCCAGATCGGCCTCCGCGGCTACTGGCCGGGGCCGAAGGAGTTCGGCTGGCAAGCCGAGCGCGGGATCACGAGCTTCTTCATGCACGACGTCAGCGCTGACGGCATCGCGACCGTGCTCGAGAAGACACTCGCGATCGTCGGCGAGGGCCCCACGTACCTGACCGTCGACGTCGACGTGCTCGACCCGGCGTTCGCGCCCGGCACCGGCACCCCGGAGCCCGGCGGCATGACGAGCGCCGATCTCCTGTGGGCGTGCCGAACGATCGCGGAGCGCCTGAGCCTCGTCGGCGCCGAGGTCGTCGAGGTGATTCCAACGGCCCCCGGCTCCGCCGACATCACGGCGCTGGTCGCCGACCGGATCGTCCGCGAGATCCTGACCGGGCTGGCGCTCCGCCGCCGCGGCTAGACCTGGCCCTGCGGGGCGTGCCCTGGGGTCTGACCCCGAATCGGCCCTGAGACACGTCCGCGGCTCCGGCGAGTTTTGGCTGCTTTGCAGCGGTTTGGCTGTTCGGGGCGTGCCCTGGGGTCTGACCCCAGGGCACGCCCTCGCGGGGCTAGTCCTTGGCCTGCCGGCGCAGGGCCAGGCCGTACCAGAACCAGCCGAACGCTAGGGCTGTGGCGACCGTGGCTCCGATGGCCCAGCCGAACGAGAACAGGAGGTCACTGATCAGGAGGACGACCGAGATGATCGCCAACGCCAGGAAGGCGGTGCCGGCGATGGTGAGGCGGTTCGCGGTCACGAGCATGTGCTCCTTGTCGTGCTCGCGCCAGCGGAGCCGGTGGTACGTCGACGGCGCGATCAGCAGGATCGTCGCGGCGGCTGTGCACATGAACGCCACGAAGAAGACGTCGCGCTGGAAGTGGGTGACGCGCTCCCAGCCGTTCGCGAACGGGACCGCGAGCAGGAACGCGAAGAGGACCTGGACGCCGGGGAGCGCGACGCGCAGCTCGTTGAGGAGCTCGATCAGCTCCCGGTTCAGATCCCGCTCCGAGCCGTTCTTGTCGGCCATCAGCGGAAGAGATCGCGCTCGGCGGGCATCACCAGTTCCCGGGCCGTGCCCCCGCCGCCGGGCGAGAAACCTCGCACGATCGCGACCGGGACGCGGTCGAGCTTGCCGCGCACCAGCTCGGCAGCCCCGGCGAGCTCGTCCGCGACCGCGATCACCGTCGCGTGCAGCTCGTAACCGGCCGCGTCGCGCCGACCCTGCAGGTCGACGAGCGGCGCGAGCCCGGAACAGCCGATCGCGACGTCGGTCGTCCCCTGCCGCCAGGCCCGGCCGAACGAGTCGCTGACGATCACGGCGACCGACCGCGCCGTCAGCTCCTCCAGCCGCGCGCGCAGCCGCTCGGCCGAGCCGTCGGGGTCGACGGGAAGCAGCACGACCGTGTCGGCTTCGGGCGCGTTCGACGAGTCGACCCCCGCGGACGCGCAGACGAACCCGTGCCTCGTCTCCGCGATCACCAGCGGCGGCCTCGTCCGGAGGAGCCGCACGCTCTCCTGCAGGATCACCTCGAGCCGGCGCGGATCCTCACCGTCGGCCAAATCGCGCGCCTGCGGCGACGGCTCCACGTCCGCGAGCCGCACCACGCGGCCCTCGGCCTTCGAGACGACCTTCTGCGCGACGACGACCACGTCCCCGTCCTCGAGCTGCGCAGCCGATGCGATCAGGCGCGCGAGGTCGTCCCCCTCGCCGACCTCCGGCAGCCCGCGCACCGGGATCACGCGCAGTTCGTCGCGAAGACTTTGCAACAGACTGTTACTTGTCGGGAATGCCGGTGAGCCTGACACCGGCATGGGCCTTGAACGTCTTGTTCACATTCAGGATCACGGCGGTCATCGCCTCCAGGGCGCGGGAGTTCGCGAGCGGGCCGACGTCCACCGCCCGGCCCGCGACGAGCCCGCCCGCGATCTCGAGCGCAAGCTCCTTCGCGCGGGCGTCGTCGCCCGCGACGAGCGCATCCTGGTCCGGCCGCTCGGAGGTCGAGAGCTCGATCGCGGAGACCGACTGAAGCCCCGAGGCCACCGGCGCATCGACGATGTCG